>JBNLVK010000277.1:0-22662 GCA_050618055.1 Myxococcota bacterium | reverse complement strand
GCGCGCTGGGTGGGTCCGCGCACGCGGGTGGCGGTGCTCCAGAACGGCGTCGAGCACCGGGAGCGCCTGGCGCCCTGGGTCGACGCGGCGAACCTGGTGCCGGTGGTCGTGGCCTGTCCCGCCGACCAGACCGCACCCGGCCGGATCGTGCAGCGACGCACGGCGCGGCTCGTCGTGCCCGACGACGCGGGCGGTCGCGCCTTCGCGGCGCTGTACGACGGTACCGAGGTCCGCGTCGAGACCGTCGCCGACTGGACGAGCGCCGCCTGGAAGAAGCTCTGCCTGAACGTCACCAGCGGCGCGCTGGCGGCCCTGGCGGGCGTGCCGCTGCCGGAGATCCGGCATCCGGCGCGGGGGCCGCTGGCCCACGCGCTGGCCCTCGAGTGCGCGCGCGTGGCCCGCGCCGAGGGCGCCGACCTGCCCGACGCGGATGCCCGTGCCATCGCAGAGGCCGCCGCCAGCGCCACCCGCGGCGGATCGCCCTCCACGCTCACCGACCGCCTGCGCGGCCGTCCGCTCGAGGCCGACGCGCGCAACGGCGCGGTGGTGCGCATCGCGGCGAAGCACGGCATCGCCACGCCGGTGAACGCGCGCGCGGTGGAGCTGATGCGCCGGGTGCACGCCGAGACCGCCACCGACTGGCTCCCCGCCCTCGCCGAAGCCCTTCCGCAGTCCGCCGGGTGATAGGCTGCGGCGATGCCGCGTCGCCGCATCGTCGTCCTCCTGGCCTTCCTGTCGGTCTTCGTCTGCTACATGGACCGGGTCAACATCTCGGTCGCCATCATTCCCATGGCCGAGGACCTGGGCTGGAGCCCGCAGACCCAGGGGACGGTGCTCTCGTCGTTCTTCGCCGGCTACCTGCTGCTCCAGATCGTGGGCGGGCGCCTCGCCGATCGCTTCGGCGGAAAGATCGTGCTGGGCGCGGGCGTGCTGCTCTGGTCGCTCTTCACCGTGCTCACGCCGCCCGCCGCCTTCCTGGGGCTGGGCGTGCTGCTCGCCACGCGCATCGCCATGGGCATGGGCGAGGCGGTGGCCTTCCCGTCCATCTACAGCCTCTACGGCCGCTGGATCCCGCTGTCCGAGCGCTCGCGCGCCGTCGGCCTGTCGAACAGCGGCATTCCGCTGGGCACCGTGGTGGCGCTGGTGGCGACGCCCTGGATCGTCACCCATTTCGGCTGGGAGTGGGCCTTCTACTCCTTCGGCCTGCTGGGCGTGGTGTGGTGGGTCTTCTGGCAGCGCATGGTCACCGCCGATCCGGCCGAGCACCCGCACATCGAGCCCGAGGAGCTGGCGCTGATCCAGGCCGAGGCGCCGGTGGCCGACGCGGGCTCGACGCCGTCGATCGCCACCTTCCTGCGCTCGAGTGCGGTGTGGGCGATCGTCGTCGCCCACTTCTGCAACAACTGGTCGCTCTACGTGCTGCTCTCCTGGCTGCCCACCTTCGTGAACAAGGGCCTGGGCGTCGACTACGCCGCTGTGGGCTGGTTCACCATGATCCCGAACGTGGCGTCGTTCGTGTTCCTGAACGTGGCCGGCGGCCTGGCCGACCGCCTGATCCGCGCGGGCCGGCCGGTGGTGCGCGTGCGCAAGCTCATGCAGACCGTCGGCTTCGGCGGCATCGCGGGGACGCTGGCGGTGGTGGGCTACGTGGAGAGCGCGGTCACCGCCATCGCGCTGATGTCGCTGGGCACGGCGCTGGGCGCCTTCGTGACCGGCGGCTTCGCCGTGAACCACATGGACATCGCGCCGAAGTACGCGGGCACCATGATGGGACTCACCAACACGGCCGGCACCATCCCCGGCGTGATCGGCGTCTTCGTCTCCGGCCTCATCCTCGAGTGGACCGGCTCCTGGGCGCTGGTCTTCCAGGTCGCGTCCGGCATCACGCTCTTCGGACTGGTCTTCTTCCTGGTGTTCGCCCGCGGCGAGCGCGAGTTCGACTAGCGCGCCTGGGCCGGCGCCAGGTGCACCGTCACGCCGCACAGCGAAACGGTGCCGTCGGCGCGGGCGGCGTCGCCGGCGGCGCGGCGCACCGCGTCGGCGTCGCGCACGCGGAGCGTCAGTCCGCAGACGCCCTCGCCGCGTCCGTCGCGCACCGGCAGGAAGCGGATGCGGCCGCCCTCGGAGAGCTCGATCGTGGGGTGGGCCTCGCCGTCCTCGCCGGTGCTGCTCGTGACGTCGTGGGCCAGCACCTCGCCCCAGCGCTTCGCCATCGCCGCCGGGTCGTCGGCCTGGAGGTCGACGCCGGCGATGCCGGTGGTGACGTCGCTGCGCGAGCGCTGCTGCCAGCCTTCGCCGGCCCACTTCCAGCTCTCCCTGGGCTCCATCCAGTCGAGCGACAGGATGGCGCCGCCCACGTCGCGCGGGTGCAGGTGGGTGGTGCCGCCGTCGTCCTGGTGCATCTCCCACACGACGCGCACGCCCAGGTCCTTCATGCGCTGCTGGTCGGCGTTCTTGTCCTGCGACTGCACGATCACCATGTAGCCGCCGTCGCCGCCGCGGCGGTCGAGCAGGCGACCAGCGGTGGTGCCGGGCTCCTTCGGCGACAGCAGCTCGAGGAAGGTGTCGCCGACGGGGAAGACCTCGTTCACCAGCCCGAAGGTGGCGATGCCCGGGTCGGCGAAGCTCTCGCCGAGACCGAAGGTGCGCTGGAAGGGCGCGACGACCGAGGGAAGATCGCGGGCCACGAGGGCGACCTGACGCAGACGCATGGGGGCTCCTTCTCGTTGGGAGGGCCCCCATTATCACCCCTGTGCCGCCCGATCCTCCAGTGCGTCGAACTCCCGCTGCACGCGCGCCGCGTCCGGGTGGGCGGCGATGCGCGCACCGACGAGCTTGCGCTGCTGCTCGGCCTGGAGCTTCGGCTGCTCGACGGTCGCCCACTGCACCACGCCTTCCCACAGCGGGTCCACCACCTCGGCGCCCGGCAGCGTGCCGCCGTCCTGGCAGGTGAAGGTGAGCGTGCGCAGCTCGCCCAGGTAGAGGCGCAGCGACGCGACGTGGATCTCCTCGTCGGTGCGGATGCGGTTCACCAGCTCCGCGGCGCGCAGCGCCTCCGCGCGGCGGTCGCGGAACAGCTCCGGGTCGCGCAGCAGCGTCTCGGTGGTGTCGAAGATGCGCTCGGCGCGGAACTCGATGAGCAGCAGGTTGCACAGGAAGTCGACGGTGCGCTCGATGGGACGCGCGATGCGCGGAATGCGCGGCGCGCTCGTCTCCGGGCGCGAGATCGACTCGGGGACCTCCGGGTGGGGGAAGCCGGTGGGACCGAAGGCCAGGTCGCGGGCCGCGAACCACATGACGTCGTGGCCGCCGAGGCCCTTGCCCGGCTCGCCGCCCTCGTCGATGCCGTGGGCGACGAGCAGACCCTTGTTCAGGTGGCCCACGCCCATCGCCGAGACGTCCTCGACCACCGCGTCCTGGATCTCGGGGAAGGTCATGTCGGCCAGGAGGCGGCCGCGCGCCTCGATCTCGCCGGTGATGGTGAGCGCGTTCCAGAAGGTCTGGCCCAGGCCCTCCTGGAGCAGCAGCTTCTGCTGCGCCGCGTTCGGGTAGCGGATGCCGGCGAGCAGCGACGAGTCGGCGGGCAGCGGCTCTCCGCCGCGCTCGCGCAGCGCCCGGGTCCAGGCCTGGATCGCCGGACCCCGCACCAGCGTGCGCGGCGGCAGGTAGCGCCCGTCGGCGTCGAAGCCGCCGTGGATGCGATGGCCCGCCTCGACCTGCGGCCGGGCGTAGTCGTGGGAGCGCAGCAGCTCCGCTTCGCTGTAGACGAGCTTCATCGCTCCGCGTCCTCGGACGCCTCCACCGCCAGGGCGCGGCCGCAGAAGCGGGTCAGGTTCTCGAAGAGCTGCCGGGGCGACAGGTCGGCGCGCACGCCGTGGGTGCAGGCCGCGTGGATCATGCCCACCATGCCGTGGGCGATCACGCGCGCGTCGAAGTCGCGGGCCAGCCGGCCGGCGTCCATGTCGGCCTGGAGGCCGCGCGCCAGCGAGTCGGCCAGCCGGTCGCGCAGGCTCGCGCCCGACGGCACGCCCGCGGCGATCACCGCCGCGTCGGCAAAGGCCGCCGACAGCACGCCCGGGTTGCGCTCGGCGTAGCCGTGCAGCGCCTCGAGCGATCGCAGCAGGCGCTCTTCGAAGCCCCGGGCGCCGTCGATGCGCCGGCCCATCTCGGCCATCAGCTCCTCGCCGGCCTGGGCGGCGAAGGCGTGGAAGGCCTCGCCCTTGTCGGCGAAGTGCACGTAGAAGGTGCCGGTGGCCAGGTCGGCGGCGCGGGCGATGTCCTGGGGGCGGGTGGCGTCGAAGCCCCGGGTGGAGAACAGCTCCCTGGCCGCGCGCAGCAGGCGCTGGCGCGTCTCGGCCTTGCGCCGGGCCCGGCGTCCTTCGGGCAGCAGTTCCGGGGCACTGGACATCGTTTGGTGAATATCTGTCATTAATGAGAATTTGTCAATTCTCGTGTATGATGACCGGCCCGAACTTTCGAAGCGAAGGAGATCCCGGACATGGGCGACGCGTACATCGTGGGCGCCGTGCGGACGGCCGGCGGCCGCCGCAACGGCAAGCTGAAGGACATCCACCCGGTCGACCTGGGCGCCAAGGTGCTCGACGAGCTGGTGGCGCGGACCGGCGTCGACCCGGCGGCGATCGAGGACGTGATCTTCGGCTGCGTCGACCAGGTGGGCGCCCAGTCGGCCAACATCGCGCGCAACGCGGTGCTGTCCTCGAGCCTGCCCGAGAGCGTGCCCGGCACCACCGTCGACCGGCAGTGCGGATCGTCGCAGCAGGCGCTGCACTTCGCGGCGCAGGCCGTCATGTCCGGCGTGCACGACATCACCATCGCCGGCGGCGTCGAGAACATGAGCATGGTGCCGCTCGGCGGCAACGCCATCGCGGGCCACAAGGCCGGCATGGGCGGTCCCTACGGCGAGGGCATGAAGAAGCGCTACCCGGGCAAGCGCTTCAACCAGTTCGCCGGCGCCGAGATGATGGCCGAGAAGTGGGGCTTCTCCCGCGAGGACCTGGACCGCTTCGGCCTCGCCAGCCACGAGAAGGCGGCGCGCGCCACCAACGAGGGGCGCTTCGAGCGCGAGATCCTGCCCGTCGAGGTCCAGACCGAGGAGGGCAGCGAGAAGTTCGCCAAGGACGAGGGCATCCGCTACGACGCCAGCTACGAGGCGATGGCCGGCCTCAAGCCGCTGTCCGACAAGAACCTGCTGACCGCGGGCACGTCGAGCCAGATCACCGACGGCGCGGCCGCCCTGCTGATCGCCAACGAGAACGGCCTGAAGAGGATGGGTGCCACGCCGCGCGCGCGGGTGGCCGCCATGACGCTGGCCGGCGCGGATCCGGTGATGATGCTGGCGGCGCCGATCCCGGCGACCCAGAAGCTGCTGGAGCGGGCCGGCAAGCAGATCGGCGACATCGACCTCTACGAGGTGAACGAGGCGTTCGCGTCGGTGCCGATGGCCTGGCTGCACGACCTGAAGGCCGACCCGGCGAAGCTGAACGTGAACGGCGGTGCCATCGCGCTGGGTCACCCGCTGGGCTGCTCCGGCGCCAAGCTGATGACCACGCTGCTGCACGAGCTGGAGCGCACCGGCGGCACGTACGGCGTGCAGACCATGTGCGAGGGAGGCGGTCTCTCGAACGCCACGCTGATCGAGCGCCTCTAGGGGCGGAGGGTCCCCCATGAAGTTCGGCCTGCTCTACGAGCACCAGCTGCCCCGGCCCTGGGGCGAGGACGGCGAGCACCGCCTCTTCCAGGAGGCGCTCGACCAGGTCGAGCTCGCCGACCGGATCGGCATCGACTACGCCTGGGAGGTGGAGCACCACTTCCTCGAGGAGTACTCCCACTCCTCGGCGCCCGAGGTGTTCCTGGCCGCCTGCTCTCAGCGCACGAAGACGATCCGCCTCGGCCACGGCATCGTGCTGATGCCGCCGGGCTACAACCATCCGGCCCGGGTGGCCGAGCGCATCGCCACCCTCGACCTGGTCAGCAACGGCCGGGTCGATTTCGGCACCGGCGAGTCGTCGTCGATCGCCGAGCTGGGCGGCTACGGCGTACCGGTCGAGCAGAAGCGCGACCAGTGGCTCGAGTGCGTCGAGCAGACCGCCAACATGATGGTGATGGACCCGTACCCGGGCTTCGAGGGCAAGTACTTCTCCATGCCCTGCCGCAACGTGGTGCCCAAGCCCGTCCAGAAGCCGCACCCGCCCATCTGGGTGGCGTGCAGCAACCGCGACACGATCCACCTGGCGGCCCGGCTCGGCATCGGAGCGCTGACCTTCGCCTTCGTCGACACCGACGAGGCGCGCAAGTGGGTCACCGACTACTACGACATCATCAAGAGCGACGAGTGCAGGCCCATCGGCCACGCGGTGAACGCCAACATCGCCATGGTCACCGGCTTCTCGTGCCACGAGGACGAGGACGAGGCGCGCTGCCGCGGCGAGGACGGCTTCCGCTTCTTCGGCTACGGCCTGGGACACCACTACATCTTCGGCAGCCACAAGCCGGGCCGCACGAACATCTGGGAGAACTTCGAGAAGGCCCGCGCGGCGCTGCCGCCCGCCGGCGGATCACGCGGCATCGGCACGCCCGACCAGCTGCGCGAGCACCTGTCGGCCTTCGAGGACGTGGGCGTCGACCAGGTGATCTTCATCCAGCAGGGCGGCAAGAACCGCCACGACCACATCTGCGAGTCGCTGGAGCTGTTCGCCGACCGGGTGATGCCCGACTTCAAGGCGCGCGACGCCGAGCACGTGGCGCGCAAGCAGGGCGAGCTGTCCGAGTTCGCGGAGCGGGCGCTGGACCGCAAGCAGAAGATGCGCGCCCTCGAGGACGACGAGATCCCGGTGCTCGAGGCGCTGGGGCGCCAGGTGGTGGCCCAGGCCGAGCCGGAAGAGAAGGGCGCGGCGCGCGCCGCCGGCGCCTCGGGCGTCAGCGTGCCGCTGACGGATCCGGCGGAGCGCTAGCCTCCGGCGACTCGCGCTTCCGCAGCAGCTCCAGCGCCTCGCGCAGCTGCGGCGACGCCTCCGCGCGGCTGGCGCGGCGCCGCAGCGGCGGCGACTGCGGCATGCCGGTGCGGATCGCGCTGGGCATCTCCTCCCAGGGTCGGACCACCGGCTCCAGGGTGACGGCGTGGCCGTGCACGCCCACCGACAGGGCGCGCACGATGCTGCGGGTGTCACGCTCCGTGCGGATCTCCTTCCAGGGACGCGTGCGCCAGCGCCGGTGGTGCCACAGCCACTGCTCCGGCGCGCGACGGATCAGCTCCTCGAGCCGGCTCGTGTAGCGCTGGGTGAGGCGCGCCACGTCCTCGCCCTGGTCGCCGCTGCGCTCCGGCTCGATGGGCGCCGTCACCACCAGCCGGTGGCGGTTCGTGCCGGGCAGGCGCTGGATCGCACCGGGCAGGATCGGGGCGCCGGTGCGCAGCGCCAGCAGGGCCGGTCCGCGGGTGGTGGCGGCGCGCTCGCCGAAGAACTCGACGAACACCGACCCCTTGCGCTGGTTCTGGTCGGCCAGCACGCCCAGGCTGTGTCCCTGGCGCAGCAGGCGGGCGGCCTCGCGGAAGGCGCCGCTCTTCCAGACGATCTTCTGGCCCAGCGACTCGCGCATGTCGTTCAGCGCGCGGTCGAGCAGCGGGTTGCGGCGCGGCGTGGCGATCGAGTGCAGCGGCACGCCGTGGCGCGCGGTGCCGATCGGACAGAACTCCCAGTTGCCCATGTGGCAGGAGACGAAGATGGCGGCCCGGCCGCTGGCGGCGACCGCCTCCACGTGCTCGGCCCCCTCGACCTCCAGCTCGATGGGCGTCTCGCCGCGCCGCGCCCGCCGCACGGCGTGGACGAACTCGACCGCGTTCACGGCCAGCCCGGCGTAGCTCTCCCGGACGATCCGCTGCTTCTCCCGGTCGGGGAGCGCGTCGCCGAAGGCCAGGTCGAGGTTGCGGCGGGCGAGCCCCGCGTGCCGCCGGTCGAACCGGATGACGACGCGCGCCAGCCCGCGGGCGACGGCCAGGGCCAGGCGCTCCGGCGTGGCGCCCAGCAGCAAGACGCCGGCGCTCGCCACTGCGTATCCCAGCCGGTCTCCCACGCGGTTCCCCATGGCGGCGATGATAAGCTCTCCCGCGATGATCGGAAGAGCGCTGCTCATCCTCGGGCTGCTGGCGACCCCCGCCTGCGTCGCCGCCCTCGAGACGGAGAAGATCTTCGAGCGCTACGAGGAGTCGGTCGTCCAGATCCGCATCGTCGAGGCGGGCAGCGGGGCAAAGCGCACCATCGGCACCGGCTTCGTGGTCGGCGCCGGGGGCGAGCTGGCGACCAACTACCACGTGATCTCCGACCTGGTGCTGGAGCCCGAGCTCTACCGCGCCGAGTGGGTCGACGACGACGGCGAGGGACACCCGGTCGAGCTGCTCGGCTTCGACGTGGTGCGCGACATCGCCGTCGTGCGCGCCGAGACGCCCTTCGGCAGCCCCTTCACCCTGCACCGCGGCGAGCCGCGCAAGGGCGAGCGCGTCTACGCCGTCGGCGACCCCTACGACCTGGGCATGAGCATCGTCGAGGGCCTCTACAACGGGCGGCTCGAGCACTCGCGCTACGAGCGCATCCACTTCACCGGATCGCTCAACCCGGGCATGAGCGGCGGACCGGCGCTGCTGCGCAGCGGCCAGGTGGTGGGCGTGAACGTGGCCAGCGCCGGCAACCAGGTGAGCTTCCTGGTGCCGGTCGAGGACCTGCGCGCGCTGATCGACCGCGTTGCCGCCCCGGACCACGCGCTGGCCGGCGACCGCAAGGCGGCCCTGCGCGACCAGCTCTGGCGGCACCAGGAGGAGTACTTCGGCGCGATCCTGGCGAGCGACGTCGAGACGGTGCGGCTCGGACCCTACGCGGCGCCCAGCCGGCTGGCCCCCTTCTTCAACTGCTGGGGCGACGTGCACGAGCCGGACAAGGCCGTGCACCGGTCGCTGACCCACCAGTGCGACACCCAGGACTGGATCTACGTCTCCGAGGACCAGCACCTGGGCGTCGTGTGGCTGCGGCATCGCCAGGTGGAGAGCGAGGAGCTCTCGCCGACCCGCTTCTACGAGCTCTACAGCCAGTACTTCGAGGCGAACTGGAGCCACCTGGTCGGCAACGACGAGCTCTTCACCCGCTTCGTGTGCCGCACGCGCTTCGTCGGGTCGAACGGGCTGGTGTTCAAGACGGCGCTGTGCGCGCGCCGCTACCTGGAGCTGCCCGGACTGCACGACGTGGTCTTCAAGGCGGCCCACCTGGGCGAGGACCGGATGGGCCTCGAGACCTCGCTGGTGCTGACGGCGACGAGCCTGGAGAACGCGGAGAAGCTGGCGCGTCGCCACCTGGCGGCGATCGAGTGGGTCGGCGACGAGGAGGACGACCCGGCCGCGGGCGAGCCGGAGGACGAGGACGGATGACCTTCGTCGAGGTGCTCGACCGGCGCGGGCGCGTGGTGGCGCGCGTGCAGGCGGCGCGGCTGCCGTTCCGCATCGGCCGCGGCTACGACTGCGACCTGATCCTCGACGATCCCCACGTGGACGCCGTGCACGCCGTGCTCGAGCACGACGACGCGGGCCGCCTCCACCTGCGCGACGCCGGCTCGCGCAACGGCATGGCCTGCGAGGGGTCGCGCGATCCGGTGGCACGCGTGGACCTGGACGGCGACGTGTCGGTGCGCCTGGGCCGCACGCTGCTGCGGCTGCGCGGTCCCGGCTTCCGCGTGCCCGAGGCCGTGCCCATCGTCCGGCGCTCGCGGCTGGCCGAGTGGCTGTTCGATCACTGGAGCGCCGCGATCGTCGTGCCGCTGGTGTGCCTGGCCGTCCAGGTCTTCCGGGACTACCAGAAGACGACCACCCCGTTCGAGCCGCTGGTCGAGCTGTCGGAGACCGGCTGGTTGCTGCTGGCCGACGGCTTCTGGAGCCGCCCGTGGGCGCTGCTCAACCGGCTGCTGCGCCAGCGCACGCGCTGGGTCGCCCACTCGACCATCGCCTTCGTCTTCGCCACCGTCCAGACGCTGGCCAGCTGGGGCATGGAGTGGCTGCGTTTCGTGGTGGCCGCCATCGAGCCGCTCCAGCTGCTCGACCTGTTCGTGACCACGGCGCTGCTGGGCGCCACCCTGTTCGCCCACCTGACCGTGATGGGCGTGGCCAGCCGGCGCCTGCGCTTCGGCATCGTGGGCGTGGGCTTCGGCGCCGTGCTGGGTCTCCAGCTCATCGACCACTTCGACCAGGACACCGGCTGGGTGACGACGCTTCCCTACTGGAGCCGGCTCCAGCCGCTGGATCCCCGCTGGCTGCCGGTCGAGTCGCCGGACGCGTTCTTCGCACACCTGCCGGAGATCGGCGAGCGGCTGGAAGAGCTGGCGGAAGCGGCGAAGGAAGAAGACGACGACGCGAGCTAGGCGCCGTCGTCCAGGCGCTCCAGCGCCTCCACCCGCGTCCGCTCCGGTCCGCTGAAGCGCTCGGCGCGCAGGGCCGCGACCTCGGCTTCGGACGCACCTTCGTCGAGCAGTCCGGCGCGCTCGTCGAGCCAGGCCTCGACGCGGCCCTCCCAGGCGCGCCGGCGGCGGTCCAGGTCGGCCAGCCGCTGCGCCGCCTCGGGACCGAAGCGCTCCTCGCGCAGCGCGTGGATCTCGGCGTCCGAGGCGCCCTCGGCACGCAGCGCGGCCTCGTCGTGGCGCAGCCGGGTGGCCGCCGTGGCCGCTTCCCGGGCCTCGCGCACCTCGGGCGGCAGCTCGCCGTCGAGGGCCGACAGGCGTCGCGCCACCTCTTCGGGCGGAAGCTCCGGGTCGGCGGCGACGCGCTGGCGCTCGAGCTCCAGCTCCCAGCGGGCCTCCTGGGCGGCGAACAGCACCTCGCGCTCGGCGGCGTCGAAGTGACCGCGCCGCAGCTCGCGGATCGCCTGGAGGCGTCGCTCGAGCGAGGCGCGGCCCAGGTCGTCGCTGGCGTAGAGGTCGCGCAGCGCTTCCCGGTACGCCAGGTAGCGGTCGAGCAGGTCGAGGGCCTGGGCCTGCGCCGATGCCGGCAGGCGCGTGCGGATGGCCTGCTCGATGCGCGCTCGGATCTCTTCCGGCGTCTCCTCGCCGGTGGCCGACAGGTAGTAGTCGAACAGGTCGATGGCGTCGGGCGTGACGACCAGGTTCCCGTCGGCATCGACCACGAAGCCGCCGTCGACCTCGGTTCCGACCAGCGACGGAGGAAGCGCTGGCGCGGGCGGCTCCGGCGCCTGCGATGTTCGCTCCGCCGACGCGGCCAGCCCCTGCGACGGCGGCGGCGCCCGCGCCGGATCCTCTCCGGCCTGGCGCCAGGCCGCCGCCGCGAGCCCCAGCGCGACCGCCGCGCCCGCCCCCAGCGCGAGCGCGAGGCGAGGTCGCACGGCGGCTACAGGCCCTTGTTCTTCAGCCGGTTCGCGTGGTTCTTGAACAGGGTCTTCGGGTTCGAGGTGAAGATCGAGACCAGCCCGAGGATCTGGTTCACCTCGTCCAGGTGGTTCTGGAAGTAGTCGTCGCGGATGACGTCGCCCAGGTGCGAGCTGCAGCGGCCGACCAGTCCGTCGTTGGCGCCCGAGTAGAAGAGCGAGGTCAGGCCCATGCCGACGTCGGAGACGTCGAGCACGTTGGTCAGCACGCCGGTGCCGCTCCACGAGTAGTAGCGGACGCCGCTCACCACCGACGCGCCCTCGCCGCACGACGAGGTGGGCACGCCCTGGGGATGGCTGGCGTTGAAGGTCGCCGTGCCCGCGCTGGTCAGCGAGTCGAGCGCGGCGATCGCGTCCTGCGGGTTGCTGCTGCCCGACAAGAGGCCCAGCACCACGCCCAGCGAGTCGGCGAAGAAGGAGAGCACCGCCTCGCTGAAGGAGCCGCCCTCCACGTTGTCGGCCAGGTAGTCGGCCAGGTCGGCGCCCTTGTGGGGGCTGCCGACCGAGGTGACCGACGCCACCAGGTCGGGCCGCACCGAGCCGACGTAGCGCGCGTCGAGCCCGCCGTGGCTGTGGCCGATCAGGTTCACCTTGGCCTTGCCGGTGATGGCGGTGATCGTCTCGATCTGGTCGATCAGCTGCTCGCCGCGCGCCTCGGTGGTGTTGAACTGGCTCACCTCGGTCACGAAGACGGTGGCGCCCTTGTCCTCGAGCGCGTCGGGAATGCCGTACCAGTACTCGTAGACGCCGAACAGCTCGTCGAAGCCCGCCATGCCGTGCGCCAGCACGATCGGGTACTTCGTCTTCGCCGAGTTGCAGTTCCACCAGCACCAGGCGCCGGCGGGACTCGCGAACGACGACACCAGCAGCAGCACACCCAAGCCGAACCACGGACGACGCATCGATTCCCCTCCCAGATGAACGATGCGGGGATCTTGTCACGACGACGCCGACGGTGGAAGCCCGAATCCGACGGCGCTGGTCAGACCAGTGTTGGTGTGGTCAGACCGCTCGCGATGCGTGCCGCGCTTCGATCCAGCCCAGGTAGCGGCGCGTCGGGAAGAAGGTGAGCCACAGCGACGCGGCCGCGACGGCGCCGACGATGGCGGTGATCGCCACCGTCACCACGATGATGGGCATGGCCTTCTCGACGATCACCACGGTCGTCTCGCCGGTGCTCCACACGTAGGCGACGCGCGCCGCCAGGTCGGAGAAGGCGAGGGCGGCGGTCGCGCTGGACCAGGCGCCCCACAGCGCGAAGCGGTTCGCCACCACCGGGTCGGCCAGGCCGATGCGCAGCCGCTTGCGCTGCGCTCCCCAGTAGCGCCACGACTCGCTGGCGACCCACACGAAGCTGCCGCAGTAGAGCGAGCGCTCGATCCAGTAGGCGGCGCCGGGGATGACCACGACCGCGAAGGCGTCGGCGGCGAGCTGGTAGACCCAGCAGGCCGCGAAGGCGCAGGCCGCCGCGGCGACCAGGGCCTACGCCCAGCCGTCGCGCGCGCGGAAGGTCTGCCAGGTGAAGACGTAGACGCAGGTGCCGGCGATGCCGTTGGCGAAGGTCGAGACGGTGAGCAGCGCCGCCGCCGTGTCGGCCGTGAAGGAGAGGCCGTCCGGACCCAGGCTGCTGTAGACGGTGATGTTGATCATCGAGCCGAAGAAGGCGCCGCACAGGAAGTAGCCGGCCAGCCACACCTCGGGACCGCTCTCTGCGCCGCGGGTGCGCCACAGCAGGCGGACGCCCACCGTCGCCGCCAGGGCGAGGTTGAGCAGGGTCACCAGCGCGCTGATCCACATGGCCCCAGGGCTCCTCCTTCGCCCCTCTTCGGCCGGACGCCGGTCCGGATTGATCGGGGAGAGGTTCGCCCCTCTCACCACTCGCCCTAGCGAGCCCGCCGTCCGCGGCTATCCTCGGGGACCCAACTTAGCCACTTGACTAAGTTGAGGCTCCACCAGGGCGGACCCCCCATGCACATCGAGTACACGGACGAGCAGCGCGCGCTGCGCGACGAGCTGCGGGAGTACTTCGCGAGGCTCGTCACCCCCGAGCTGCGGCCCCAGCTGAAGGGCCTGGAGACCGGTCCGCTGCACAAGCGGATCATCCGCCAGATGGGCGCGGACGGCTGGCTCGGCGTCGGCTGGCCGGTGGAGTACGGCGGCCAGGGCCGCACCGCCATCGAGCAGCTCATCTGGTTCGACGAGGCGCGGCGCGCCGGCGCGCCGCTGCCCTTCGTCACGTTGAACACGGTGGGTCCCTGCCTGATGGCGGCCGGCACGGAGGCGCAGAAGGAGAAGTACCTGCGCGGCATCCTGGCCGGCGAGATCCACTTCGCCATCGGCTACTCGGAGCCGGACGCCGGCACCGACCTGGCCTCGCTCAAGACCAGCGCGGTGCGCGACGGCGACCACTACGTGGTGAACGGCACCAAGATCTTCACCAGCGGGGCCGACGCGGCCGACTACATCTTCCTGGCCGTGCGCACCGATCCGGACGCGAAGAAGCACAAGGGCATCTCGGTGCTGATCGTCGACACGCAGAGCGAGGGCTTCTCCTGGGCCCCGATCCACACCGTCGGCGACGGCCACACCAACATGACCTACTACGAGAACGTGCGCGTTCCCGTCGAGAACCTGGTGGGCGAGGAGAACGCCGGCTGGAAGCTGATGACGCTCCAGCTCAACCACGAGCGCATCGGCCTGGCGGCCTTCAGCGGACTGGCCCACAAGCTGCTCGAGGACACCGTCGACTGGGCGAAGAAGACCGAGGCCGAGGACGGCCGCCCGGTGGGCGACAAGCCCTGGGTTCAGGCCGCCCTGGGCGAGGCCTACGCCCGGCTCGAGGCGATGAAGGTGCTCAACTGGCAGATGGCCTGGGAGCTGGAGCGCGGCGAGGTGAACCCGGCGCGGGCGTCGGCGGCCAAGGTCTACAGCACCGAGACGCTGATCCAGGTCTACCAGAAGCTGCTCGAGGTGCTGGGACCGGCGGGTACGATCAAGGTCGACTCGCCCGGCGCGCTGATCCGCGGCGAGGTGGAGCGCGAGTGGCGCCACTGCCAGATCAACACCTTCGGCGGCGGCGTGAACGAGATCCAGCGCGAGATCATCGCCATGCTGGGCCTCGGTCTGCCGCGGGCGCCGCGCTAGGAGCGCGGGCGTCGATGTCCCCCGAAGCGCTGCGGGAGCGTCTGGACGCGCTGTGCGGTCGCGAGGGCGAGCCGCTGGTCGCCCGCGATCCGGTGAACCAGTCGATGATCCGCCACTGGTGCGACGCGGTGGCGGACCGCAACCCCTGCTACACCGACCCCGACTTCGCCGCGGAGAGCGTGCACGGCGGCATCGTGGCGCCGCCCACCATGCTCCAGGCCTGGACCATGCCCGGGCTGGCGCCGCCCGGCGAGGGTCGACCGCGGGCGAGCGACCTGGGCGAGGTGCTCCGGCTGCTGGACGAGGCCGGCTACACGTCGGTGGTGGCGACCAACTCGCGCCAGGAGTACCGGCGCTACCTGCGGCCGGGCGACCACATCCGCGTGACGGCCCTGGTGGATCGCATCTCCGACGAGAAGAAGACGGCGCTCGGCGCCGGCCGCTTCGTCGACGAGGTGATGATCTACCGCGACCAGGCGGGCGAAGAGGTCGCGCGCATGACCTGGCGCATCCTCAAGTTCAAGCCGCCGGCGGGCGCGCGGCCCGCGCCCGAGCCGGAGCCCGAGAAGAGGGCGGCGGCGGCCGCGCCGGCCATCCCGCGCCCGCGGCCCGCGCGCAGCTCCGACAACGACTTCTTCTGGGCCGGCGTCGCGCGCGGCGAGCTGCTCATCCAGCGCTGCGGGTCGTGCAAGGCGCTGCGCCATCCGCCCGGTCCCATGTGCCCCGACTGCCAGTCGCTCGACTGGGACACCGTCACCGCCAGCGGACGCGGCCACGTCTACAGCTTCGTCGTGGCGCACCATCCCCCGATCCCGCCCTTCGAGTACCCGAACCTGGTGGTGCTGGTCGAGCTGGAGGAGGGCACGCGGCTGGTGTCGAACCTGGTGGGTGTGGATCCGGCCGACGTCGCGATCGGCATGCCCGTCGAGGTCGAGTTCACGCGCGTCGACGACGAGCTCGTCCTTCCCCTCTTTCGCAGGAGCTAGAGCCATGGACTTCTCCCTCACCGAAGAACAGCAGGACGTCCGCGACCTGGCGCGCCAGATCCTCTCGGAGGGCGTCTCCCACGAGCGGCTGCTCGCGCTCTCGAAGAGCGGCGAGTGGTTCGACATGGACCTGTGGAAGACGGTGGCCGGCGCGGGCCTGCCGGCGGTGGCGCTGCCCGAGGGCTGCGGCGGCAGCGGCTTCGGACCGATCGAGCTGGCGCTGGTGCTCGAGGAGATGGGACGCCACGTGGCGCCGATCCCGCTGCTGGCCACCAGCGTGCTGGCCGCGGCGCCGATCGCCCGGTTCGGCAGCGATGCCCAGCGCGAGCGCTGGCTGGCGCCGCTGACGTCGGAGGCCGCGGTGCTGAGCGCGGCGCTGGTGGAGAGCGGGTCGAGCGATCCCGCGCGGCCGCGCACCACCGCGCGGCGCGACGGCGACGGCTGGCTGCTGTCCGGCGAGAAGATCTGCGTGCCCGCCGGCCACCTGGCTCGGCTCGTGCTGGTGCCGGCCCGCAGTGACGACGGCGTCGGCGTGTTCGGCGTCGATCCGAGCGCGGACGGCGTCACGGTCGAGACCCAGGTGTCGACCAGCGGCGAGCCCCAGGCGCGGCTGCTGCTGGAGGGCGTCCGGGTCGGCGCCGACGACGTGCTGGGCGACGTCGCCGGCGGCGCCGACGTCGTCCAGTGGACCGTGCACCTGGCCACGCTGGCGCTGGCCGCCGTGCAGGTGGGCGTGGCCGCGGGGGCGCTGGCGGACACGGCGAAGTACGTGGCGGAGCGCAAGCAGTTCGGCCGCCCCATTGCCACCTTCCAGGGCGTGGCGCTGCGCGCCGCCGACGCCTGGATCGACGTCGAGTGCCTGCGCGCCACCGTCCTCCAGGCGGCCTGGCGCCTGGCGAACGGCCGCCCCGCCGAGGCCGAGATCGCCGCGGCCAAGTGGTGGGCCGCCACCGCCGGCATGCGCGTGGTGCACACGGCGCAGCACCTGCACGCGGGCATCGGCTCGGACATGGAGTACCCGGTGCACCGCTACTTCCTGTGGGCCAAGCAGAACGAGCTGCTGTTCGGCGGCGCGAACCAGCAGCTGGCGAACATCGGCGCGCTGCTGGTCGCCGACGAGCGCGCCGGGGCCGGCGCGTGAGCCGGCCCGCGACCCTGCGCCGCGACCAGGTGGCGGTGGGCGATGCGCTCCCGGGCCTGGACGTCCCGATCACGGCGACGGCCATCGTGTCGGGCGCCATCGCCTCGCGCGACTACCAGGACGTCCACCACGACCGGGATCGCGCGGTCGCCCAGGGGTCGAAGGACATCTTCATGAACATCCTGACCACCAACGGCTACGTGGGACGCTACGTCTCCGACTGGGCCGGGCCCGAGGCGCTGATCCGCTGCGTCGACATCCGGCTGGGCATCCCGAACTACCCGGGCGACACCATGCGCTTCTCGGGCGAGGTGACCGCCGTCGAGGGCGACGTGGTGACCGTCGCGGTCCGCGGGAGCAACGACCTGGGCGACCACGTCACCGGAACCGTCCACCTGTCGCTGCCGGAGCCGGCGTGACGTCGCTCGCCAGCGACATCGGCAGCCGGGCGGCGATCGTCGGCATCGGCGCCACCGAGTTCTCGAAGGACTCGGGGCGCAGCGAGCTGCGCCTGGCGGTGGAGTGCGTGAAGGAGGCGCTCGACGACGCGGGCCTGCGCCCCTCCGACGTGGACGGCATGGCCACCTTCACCATGGACAACAACCCGGAGATCGAGGTCAACCGATCGCTCGGCGGCGGCGACCTGCGCTTCTTCTCCCGCACCCACTACGGGGGCGGCGCGGCCTGCGCCCCGGTGCTGCACGCCGCCATGGCGGTCGCCACCGGCGTGGCGAACGTGGTGGTCTGCTACCGCGCCATGAACGAGCGCTCCCAGCAGCGTTTCGGCATCGGCGTGCAGGCCCTGCCCAACCGCCCGAACCCCGAGGCGGTCCACTTCGGCTGGCACTCGCCCTACGGACTGCTGACACCGGCGTCCTGGGTGGCCATGAACGCGCGCCGCTACATGCACGAGTTCGGAGCGACCACCGAGGACTTCGGCCGCGGCTCGGTGGCCGACCGCAAGCACGCCGCCACCAACCCGAAGGCCTGGTTCTACCAGCAGCCGATCACCCTCGAGGACCACCAGAGCTCGCGCTGGATCGTCGACCCGCTGCGCCTGCTCGACTGCTGCCAGGAGAGCGACGGCGGGGTCGCCGTGGTGATCACCTCGCTCGAGCGCGCCCGCGACCTGCGGCAGCCGCCGGCGCGCATCGCCGCCGCGGCCCAGGGCGCCAGCACCGACCAGCAGATGATGACCCGCTACTACTCGCCGGACATCGTGGGGCTGCCCGAGATGGGCTTCGTCGCGAAGCAGCTCTACGACACCGCCGGCGTGGGCCCCGCCGACATCCAGACCGCCGTCCTCTACGACCACTTCACGCCCTTCGTGCTCACCCAGCTGGAGGAGTTCGGCTTCTGCGGTCGCGGCGAGGCCAAGGACTTCGTGAAGGACGGCAACATCGAGCTGGGCGGCGGGCTGCCGGTCAACACCCACGGCGGCCAGCTCGGCGAGGCCTACATCCACGGCATGAACGGCATCGCCGAGGGCGTGCGCCAGGTGCGCGGCACGGCGGTGAACCAGGTGCCGGGCGCGGAACACGTCCTGGTCACCGCCGGCACCGGCGTCCCGACCAGCGCGATCCTGCTGGGCACCGCCTAGCTCGCTGTAACCCCCGGCGCCCCCGCCGCGACCCACCCTCGAACCCCGGGGGAGCGGACGATGCGCGGAAGGCTCTTGTGGATCGCGGTGACGTGCGGGCTGCTGTGCGGCGTGCGGGCGGACGCCCTGTCGCTGGGCATCCAGCACCTGGAAGAGGGCGTGGGGATCGCCAGCAGCCAGGCCCGGGGCTATCGCTTCCGCGTCGAGAGCCCGCTCCAGGTGACCGGGCTCGCGCTCTACGACGTCGGCGGCGACGGCATCGGCATCGAGGGGTCCTACGACCTGCACCTGTGGACCGACGCGGGCGTGCTGCTGGCGTCGGCCACGCTCCAGACCGGCGACGCGGCGCCGCTGTTCGAGGGCTTCCGCTGGGTGGAGGTGGCTCCGCTGCAGCTCGACGTGGGCGCCGTCTACCGGCTGAGCGTCGACCTGGGCGACGGCGCCGGCGGCGCCGAGCTGCTGCTCAACCCGACCGCCATCGAGACCCACGCGGCGTTCACCCTGCTCGCCAACGTGGGCCCCGGCGAGGCCGGTCTCGACGACTACGGCCTGCGCGGTCCGGACGACGCCTTCCCGGGAGAGGTCGACTACCCGACCATCGGCCCGAACGTCGTGTTCTCGCTGGTGCCCGAGCCGGGCAGCGGGCTGCTGCTGGCGGCCGGACTGCTGGCGCTCTGCGGGCGATCGCGGCGGCGCCGGCACTGACCGACGCGCCGGCGGGTATGCTCTCGCCGGAATGCGGAGCCGATTGCGGAGCTGGTGGTGCGCGCTCGGGGGGATGCTGGCGCTCGGCTGTGGCGCCGGCGACGCGGCGCTTCCCGCGCCCCGCGCGACCCACCCGACGGCCGCCGCCCGCTTCGACCTGGCCACCTACCTGCCGGTGGCCATGCAGATGCGTACGCCCGGCGCGCGCGGGCGCGGTCCGCTGGCGCGGGCGCTGCCCGACGCGGCCATCGTGCAGCGGGCCGGCAGCCTGCTGACCTGGCACTTCCCGTTGCCCGACGAGGCGCACGTGCGCGGACGGCTGACGCTCGCGGCCGAGGACGAGGCGTTCGCGTTGCTCACGGTCCTCGACGAGACCGGCGAGCGGCGCGAGCTCCGCCTGGAGGCGGACGGTAGGGCGGAGCAGCCGCTCGACTGGGACCTCTCCGAGCTGGGCGGGCGCATGGCGCGCGTGCAGCTCCAGGCCGGCGCGCGCGCGGTGTGGCACGCGCTGCGCATCGAGGGCGCGCCGGCCGTGCCGGAGCCGCGCGACGCCGGCGTGCGGCGCGGTCGCTACAACGTGCTCTTCGTGCTGTTCGACACGCTGCGTCCCGACCGCACCGAGCCCTACGGCGCCGACTCGCCGCGCACGCCCCACCTGCGTCGGCTCGCCGAGCGGGGTGTCGTGTTCGAGAACGCCTTCTCGACGGCTCCCTGGACCTCGCCGTCGGTGGCGTCGATGCTGACCGGCGTCCACGCCACGGTCCACCGCGTGCGGGGTCCGCCGTGGAGCGGCGACCCGAAGGCGCCGATCCTGCCGGTGAGCCTTCCCTACCTGCCCGAGCTGCTGTCGCGGGAGGGCTGGGCCACCGCCGCCGTCGTCAACAACCCGATGATCGCGCCGAGCTACGGCTTCGACCGCGGCTTCGACCGGGCCGACGCCTACTTCACCGAGCGCGACACGGTGGTCGAGACGCTGCGCACGCCGCAGGAGCAGGCCGACGCGGTGTGGGATCGCTTCGTCGCGCCGACGGTCGAGCGCTCCGGCGACCGGCCCTTCTTCGTGTACCTGCACGAGATCGACCCGCACAACCCGTACGCGCCGCCGCCGCCCTTCGACACGATGTACGACCCGGACTACGCCGGCGACGTCGAGACCTTCACGATCCACCACATCGCCCGGTACAACGCCGGCGCGCCGCGCAGCGAGGCCGACCTGCGCCACGTGAAGGCGCTCTACCAGGGCGAGGTGACGTTCATGGACGCCTACCTGGGACGGATCCTGGAGCGGCTCTCGCAGAGTGGCCTCGCCGAAGACACGCTCCTCGTCTTCACCTCGGACCACGGCGAGGGCTTCGGCGAGCACGGGCTCTTCGGCCACGGCGTCACGCTCCACGAGGAGATGGTGCGCGTCCCGGTGCTGCTCTCGCTGCCCGGCGTGCTGCCCGAGGGACGGCGCGTGACGGCGCCCTTCCAGCTGCTCGACCTGACGCCGACGCTGCTCGACCTGCTCGGCATCGACGCGCCGCCGGAGATGCAGGGCCACAGCCTGCTGCCCTGGGTCGGTGCCCAGACGCCGCCTTCCGCCCCGCCGCGTCCGCTCTTCTTCCGCGCCTTCTTCGTGGGCAGGTTCAACGCCGACGCGGTCCGCTACGGCGACTGGAAGCTCCAGCGCCACAACGACGACCTCGAAGGCGGCACGAAGGCGAAGCGCTACGAGCTGTTCAACCTGAGGGCGGACGCGCTGGAGAAGCGCGATCGCTGGGCGCGGCGGCCGATCGTCGGCCACACGCTGCGCCAGATGCTCGAGTGGCAGCACCTGCAGGACGCGAAGATCGAGGTCGTGGTCGAGAAGGAGGCGGCGGCGCCCGACGCGGCGATGCTCGAGCAGCTCCGCGAGCTGGGGTACGTGGAGTAGGACCCGTCCGCGTGGGGTGGCGTGGGGTGGGGTCCGGTCCGGGTGCGGCCGGCGCTCAGGCGAGTGCGGCGGTCCAGCCGTCGACGGCGTCGGCGAGCTCGTCGAGCACCTCGTCGTCGTTGCGGCCGGAGCGCTTCAGCACGTGGAAGGAGTGGTCGCCGCCGTCGACCACGTGGAGCGTCGCCGCAGGGCCCAGCTCCCCGACCAGCGGCGCCAGCAGCTCCAGGTCGGCCAGCTTGTCCCGCGTTCCCTGGAGGAAGAGCAGCGGTACGGCCACGTCGTGCAGGTGCGCGCCCCGATCCGACGAGGGCTTGCCCGGCGCGTGGAGCGGGAAGCCGAAGAAGACCAGGCCGCGCACGCGGGGCAGGGCCTGGGCGCTGGCGGCCGTCGACGTCATGCGCCCGCCCAGCGACTTGCCGCCGGCGAACAGCGGCAGGTCCGGCGCCGCCGCGTGCGCCGCGTCGACCGCCGAGCGCACCGTCTTCGTGAGGATCGCCGGCGGGTTGGGTCCGCGGCGTCCGCCCTCCATGAACGGGAACTGGTAGCGGAAGGTCGCCAGGCCGCGGTCGGCCAGGCGCTCGGCCGCGGCCTGCATGAAGGCGTGGTGCATGTCGGCGCCGGCGCCGTGGGCGAACACCAGCAGACGGTCGGCGCCGTCCGGTCGCAGCAGCAGGGCCGAGACCTCGCCCTGGCTCTCGGTGGCCAGGAAGCGCAGCGGGGTGGCGCTAGAGGTTCCCGCCACCCAGGATGCCGCCGCCCCCGCCGCCGCCGGGCATGCCGCCGCCGCCGCCGGGCATGCCGCCGCCGGGCAGCGGTCCGCCCGGGACCACGATGCGCGACGCCTCGCGCCGGCGCATCTCCTTGGCCTCCTCCACCAGCCGGTCGACCGCCTGCTGGATGGCCTCGGGGAACTTCGCGGTGGCCTCCTCCAGGCTGGCGGCCTCGATCGGGCACTCCACCGGCAGCGGACCGGCCTGGGACATCAGGTTGGTCTGGCCGGAGAACAGGGCGGGTCGGCCCGGGTCGTCGGAGCCGTCGGCCCGCACCGGCACCAGCTTGCGGATCGTCGCCACGCGCAGGTCGGTGTAGACCTCCTCGCGGTAGAGATTCGCGGTGTCGACGCGGATCTCACCGATTCCCTGGGGTTCTTCTTCGTCGCTCACGAGGGGTCCTTTCGCGCGTGGTTCCGCTGGCTTGGCGTGGGCACGAGAAGCTACCACAGGGTCTCCGGGGGCAGGGGCCGGGCCTCCCGGCGGGTCCCGGCGGGCGTTCGCTACCGTCCCGCGGGGCGCCCGCCGACCACCGCGGCGCCATGGAGTCGAACCCGTTGGCCACTCCCGCCGACCCCCGAGACGCGACGCGGATCCTGATCGTGCGGCTTTCCGCGCTGGGCGACGTGGTGCACGCGCTGCCCATGCTGGACGCGCTGCGCCGCGGTCGGCCCGACGCCGAGATCGGCTGGCTCGTCGAGGAGGGCGCCGCGAGCCTGCTGGAAGACCACCCGCAGCTCGATCGCCTGTGGATCGCACCGCGCCAGACCGCCCGCCGCCTGCGTCGCGAAGGGAAGCGCGCCGAGGCCGTCGCGCTCGTCGTCCGGCGGCTGCGCGAGCTGCGCGCCGCCAGCTACGAGCTGGTGATCGACGCCCAGTGCAACCTGCGCTCGACCTTCTGGTCGCGCGGCTCGGGCGCGCCGCACCGCATCGGCTTCGCGCCGCCCTTCACCCAGGAGAAGGCCCACTGGG
>JBNLVK010000276.1:0-8736 GCA_050618055.1 Myxococcota bacterium | reverse complement strand
GACGCTCTTCCGATCTGGCCAGCGCCTCGCCCAGCGAGCGCACCTCGTAGGGCGTGCCGGTCAGGCCGTGCAGGCACAGGGCGGCCCGCGGCGCCGCGCGCTCGCCCAGGTCGAAGGGCGAGACGTCGACCGGACCGGACCCGGCCCCGGACCGCGGATCGCTCGACGGCGCGGCGCTCACAGCGACGCCCGGCCCGCCTCTTCGGCGGCGCGCACCACGTCGCGCAGGGGGGCGCCGTGCTTGCGGGCCGCGCGCTTGCAGTCGTCGTACTCGGCCGACACCTGCGCCCCGCCCTGCCCGTCCCAGGCGATCTTCACCCGCAGCCGGCCGAACGGCGTGTCGACCCGGCGCGACTCGCGCGGGAGCACCACGCGTTCCGCCTCCACCACCCGCACGCCGATGGCGGTCGACTCGGCGAACAGCAGCCGGGCCAGCGGCAGGCGGTCCGCCGGTCGGGCCAGCACGCGCAGCAGGAAGCCCGGCCGGTTCTTCTTCATCTGCAGGTGCTGGACGCCCACGTCGAGCGCGCCCGCCTCGAGCAGCCGCTCCATCAGGTGGTCGAAGTGCTCGGGCACCAGGTCGTCCAGGTTGGTCTCCAGGCACACCACCCGGTCGGCGCCGACCCCGCCGCTGCGGCCCAGCACGGCGCGCAGCACGTTGGGCATCGGACCCTCGCGCTCGTTGCCGGCGCCGTGGCCGATCGCCTCGACGGTCATGGCCGGCAGCGGACCGAAGTCGGACACCAGCGTGCGCAGGATGGCGGCGCCTGTGGGCGTCACCGTCTCCCACTCGATGTGGGCCGGCACCGTGGGCAGTCCGCGCAGCAGCTCGAGCGTGGCCGGCGCCGGCAGCGGCAGCAGGCCGTGGTCGGTCTGGACCGTGCCGTGGCCCAGCGCCACCGGCGAGGCGGTCACCCGCTCGATGCCGAGCCGCGCCACGGCGATGGCGGCGCCGGTGACGTCGACGATGGCGTCGACCGCTCCCACCTCGTGGAAGTGCACCCGCTCGATCGCAATGCCGTGCACCTTCGCCTCGGCCCGCCCCAGGGCCTCGAAGATGGCGAGCGCGCGCTCGCGCACCGCGGCGTCGAGTCGCGCCTTCTCGAGCACCGACACGATGTCGCGGTAGTGGCGTCCGTGGTGGGCGTGGCCGTGGGAGGGCTTCTTCTTCGCCCGCTTCTCGGCGCCTACCTTCACGTCCACGAAGCGCGCGGCCAGCGCGCCGCGCTGGACCTTGCGCACCACCAGCCGGTGCGGGAGGTCGAGGCCGGCCAGATCCTCCTCCAGCTCCTTGCGCGCCAGCCCCGCGTCGAGCAGCGCCCCCAGGAACATGTTGCCCGCGATGCCGGAGAAGCAGTCGAGGTGGAGAACGCGCGCGCCCGGGGCGGGGCGCTTCCTACAACCGGTTGATGAGCGTCGCGACATACGCGGCCCCGAAGCCGTTGTCGATGTTCACCACCGTGACGTTCGAGGCGCAGCTGTTCAGCATGCCGAGCAGCGCGGCCATGCCGCCGAAGGAGGCGCCGTAGCCCACGCTGGTGGGCACGGCGATGACCGGCTTGTCGACCAGGCCGCCCACCACCGACGGCAGCGCGCCCTCCATGCCCGCCACCACGATCAGCACGCGCGCGCCGCGCAGCGTCTCGCTCTGGGCCAGCAGGCGGTGCAGTCCGGCGACGCCCACGTCCTGGAGCAGGTCGACCTTGTTTCCGAAGCACCAGGCCACGCGCGCCGCCTCGGCGGCCACCGGCGCGTCGGCGGTTCCGGCGGACAGGATGCCGATCGTCCCCTTGCCCTGGGGCGCCACCTCGGCCGGCCCGAACCAGAGGGTGCGCGAGCGGGCGTCGTAGTCGCCGCCGGGCAGGCGTTCGGCGACGGCGGAGGCCAAGTCGGCCTCGACCCGGGTCACCAGCACCTCCTGCTCGGACCGCATCAGCGCCTTCGCAATGTCGGCCACCTGCTCCGGCGTCTTGCCCGGCGCGAACACCACCTCCGGCAGGCCCACCCGCAGCGCCCGGTGGGTGTCGACGTGGGCGTCGCGCGCCTCCACGAAGGGCAGCTGCGCCAGACGCTCCAGGGCGTCTTCGGTGCCGACCTCGCCGGCGCGCACCCGGTCCAGCAGATCGCGAATGCTCTCCCGCTTCACGAGCGCATTCTAATGGGCACGGCGCCCGTACGCTCAGGCGCTGGGCGTGGCCTTGTCCAGGTCCGGCAGGACCACGTGGAGCGCCCGGAAGCGGCCCTGGCGGTCGAACAGCTCGCTCTCGATGTAGAGCGGCGGCGGCGGCCGGTGGCGCGGGCTCAGGCGGGCCTGGAGGGCCGCCTCGGCGTCGGAGAGCACCAGCTCCGGCAGGCTCGGCACGATGCGTCCGCCCAGCGTGTTGGCGATGGCCGACGCCGTCTGGGAGGCCAGGATGTTGCCGAACTCGGACAGCGCCGACGCGGCGATCTCGCGCGGCGGATCGGGCGCGCCGCACAGCAGGTCGACCACCGCGTCGCGGGTGGGGCCCGACAGGAAGATGGCGATCACGCCGGAGAGATCGCCGTCGATGTCGCAGAAGATGCCCGTGTCCCACTCGCCGCGCTGCCGGAAGCGCTCCGGACCGTGCAGGATCGGCACCCGCGTCAGGATCGTGCGATCCGCCAGGCGCGCCAGGGCGTTCGCCGCCCACGAGGCCCCGATGTGGGACAGCTCGCGCAGCCGGTCGATCTCGACCTCGGAGAGTCCGTGCATGGCGCTCATGTGATCTGGTTCAGGTCGAGCAGGAACAGGGGCCTGCCGTCGGCGGTGATGGTGAGTCCGGCCAGGGGCCGCAGGCCCGAGAGCAGCCCGGGCACCGGCTTCACGTAGATCTGCTGCTGCCCGGCCACCCGGTCGGCCAGCAGGGCCACGCGCTCGCCGCGCAGCTCGGACAGCACCAGGCTCGCCGGATCCGCGCCACGGGCCTCGACGCCCACGCGCGCGGCCAGGTCGAGCACCGGCACCAGCTCGTCTTCGATCATGGCGAAGGCCTCGGCGCCGCTGCGCTCGATGGCTTCGGAGGGCAGCTCGAGGATGCGTTCGACCTTCGCGATGGGCAGCGCCACGGTCTCGCCGCCCACGCCCAGCAGCAGCACGCGCTGCACGGCTGCGGTGATCGGCACGATCAGCGTGGTGGTGGTGCCGGCTCCGCGCTCGCTCTCGAGCTCGACGGTGCCGCCCAGCGACTCGATCGTCGCGCGCACCGCGTCCATGCCGACGCCGCGCCCGGAGAGCTCGGACACCGTCCCGGCGGTCGACAGCCCGGGCTCGAAGACCAGCGCCGCGATCGCGTCGGGCGGCAGGTCGACGGCCAGGTCGCCGTGCAGCAGGCCCGCGTCCACCGCCTTGGCGCGCAGCGTGTCCAGGTCGATGCCGGCGCCGTCGTCGCGCACCGCCAGCCGGATGCTGTCCTTCTCGCGCCGCGCCTCGATCACGATGCGGCCGGCGGCCGGCTTGCCTGCGGCCTGGCGCTCGTCGGGCGTCTCGATGCCGTGGTCCACCGCGTTGCGCAGCAGGTGCACCAGCGGATCGGACAGGCGGTCGAGGATCGAGCGGTCGAGCTCGAGCTCGGCGCCCAGGATCTCCACCTCGACGCGCTTGCCGATGCGCTCGGCCACCTCGCGCGCGGTCCGCGGCAGGGGCTCCAGGATGCGCAGCAGGCGGGTGGTGCGCAGCTCCAGGGCCCGGCGCTGGAGCTCGCCGACGGCGCGGTCCATGCGGTCCAGGCCCTCGCCCAGCGACGGTCCGTCCCCGTCCGACTGGGCCGAGTTGCGCACCTGGCTCGTGTTCAGGATCACCTCGCCGACGGGGTTGAGGAAGCGGTCGAGGGTCTCGGTGCGCACGCGCACCGTCGGCGGCGGGCGCGGCGCGTCGGCGGGCAGCGTGGGCTCGGCCTTGCGCGGGGCCGGCTCCGGCGCGGACGGCGCCGCCGCCGGCTCGGCCTCGGCCAGCTCCGCCGGCGGACGCGACAGCTCCTCAGCCAGCTGGGGATCGGCCGCCGGGATCTCCCGGTCCTCCTTCACCGCCTCGACCATCGCCTCGAGGGTCGACAGGCCGCGGAACAGCAGCGACAGCTCGTCGCCCGGGCGCACCCGCCCCGCCTCGCGGACCGCCTGCATGCGGTCTTCGAGCCGATGGGCGATCTCGGCGATCGCTGTGTAGTCGAGTGATGCGGCCATGCCCTTGATCGAATGCGCCATGCGGAAGACGACGTCGATCGCCTCGCCGTTGGCGGGGTCCTTCTCCAGGTCCAGGAGAGCACCGCTGAGCTCGGCGAAGTGCTCCGCCGACTCCTCGATGAAGATCGCGCGATACTTCGCGAGATCCACCTGCTACTCCGGCTTCTCCAGGACCTTCTGGAGCGTCTCGATGACGGCGTCCGGCTTGAACGGCTTCACGATGAAGTCCCGGGCGCCCGCCTCCATGGCCTCCTGTACCAGCGTCTCCTGACCGAGCGCGCTGCACATCACGACCTTCGCGCCCGGGTCCAGGTCGACGATGCCCTTCACCGCGTCGATGCCCGAACGACGCGGCATGACGATGTCCATCGTCACCACGTCGGGCTGGAGTCGCTTGAACTCCTCGACCACCTCGTCTCCGTCGGAGGCCTCTCCGACCACCTCGTGTCCTTCGGCCTCGACGATCTCGCGGATCATCTGACGCATGAAGGACGCGTCATCAGCTACCAGCACTCGCGCCATCTCGTTCTCCCGTGTTGCGGCTCACTCGCGTCCGAGCGAGCCCTCGACCACTTCTCTCGCGCGCGCGACCAGCCGCGCGGGATCCAGCACGCAGGCCATGCGACCGTCCATCGGCCGCCGCTCCGCGATCACGCTTCCGTCGGTGGACGCGGCTCCCGAGCCGTCGACCAGTCCGAGCACCCGGTCCACGCCCATGCCCATGCGGGGCACCGGGCTCCCCGGATCGGTCACCACCAGCACGTGCTCGGACTCGTCGGCGTCGGGCTCGGCGGGCAGGTCGAGCAGCCGCTCGCGCCGCACCACCGGCAGCGCGTCGCCGCGGTAGTTCATCACGTCCGCCGTGCTCTCCGGCACCGTCGGAATGCGGGCGCTGCCGGTGCGCTCGGCCACCTCGAGCACGCCGGTGATGGGCATGGCGAACAGCGCGCCGGCGATCTCGAAGGTGAGCAGGCGGTCGTCGTTGCTCTTACCGGCCGGACTCACGGCGCCTCCTCCCCGCTGGCGCGCTCCACGCGGCCGGTGTGGACGCGCCGCACCAGCTCGTTCATGCGCTCCGACAGCTCCATCAGCGCCCGCGACGACGCCACGGTGCGGCCCATCGAGTCGACCTGTCCGCGGGCCACGCCGGCCACGCCCTGGATCGCGGCGCCGTGGTCGACGGCCACCCGCGCGATGTCGTCGATCGACGCGACCATGCGCTGCACGTCGAGGGTCTGGGTGTCGGCCCCCTCGAAGATCTCCTCGGCGCGGCGCGCCGCCTCGCCCACCGCCTGGCGGATCTGCTCCAGCGACGCGGCGATGGTGTCGACGTCCTCGCGCCCCTCGCCCACCACCAGGCTCGACTCGCGCATGCCCTCGGCCACCTCGCTGGTGTCCGACTCGATCTCGTGGATCAGCTTGGCGATCTCTTCGGCGCTGCGTCCGGCGCTCTCGGCGAGCTTGCGGATCTCGTCGGCCACCACCGAGAAGCCGCGCCCGGCCTCGCCGGCGCGCGCCGCCTCGATCGACGCGTTCAGCGACAGCAGGTTCGTCCGGTGGGCGACGCTGGTGATGATGCCGGTGATCTGGTGGACGTGCTGGGTCTTCGCCTCCAGGTCGAAGACGCGCGCCACCGACTGCTCGACCTTCTCGAAGACGGTGCGCATCTTCTCGATCGCCAGGCGCGAGACGTCGACGCCGGAGGCGGCCTTCTGGTTCGCCTCGGCGGCGAAGCCGAAGGCCTCGCGGGCGCGCGACGCGTTCACGTCGATGGCCGAGGCGATCTCGGTGACTCGGCGGGTCGCCTCGGAGAGGAGCTTCTGCTGCTCGGCCACGCCCTCGGCCAGCCGCTCGACGGCGCCGGCGATCTCGCCGCCGCCCTCGCTGGCGCGCTGCGCCGAGTCGGTGACCTCGCGCGCGGCGGTCGACACCTCCTCCGCCGCCGCCTGCACGCCCTCGACCAGCTCGACCAGGCGCGCGGCCATGCGCTCCACCGCGGTGGCGACCTCCCAGGTCTCGTCCGGGAAGCGCGGCGGCGCGCCCAGCGGCACCAGCGCCTGGAGATCGCCGCGCTCGATCTGCTCGGCGGTGCTGCGCAGCGAGGTGAACGAACGGGTGAGCGAACGCGACAGCACGAAGCCCATCACGCCGCCGGCGCCGAGCGCCGCGAACACCGACGCCCACGGCGCGACCTGCACGCCGAGGCGCACCATCACCGTGGGCACCACCACGCCGGCCGCGCTGACCAGCAGCGCGCCCAGGACGAACTTGTGCGTGAGCGCAACTCTCACGCAGTGCGTATCGGCCTCCAGGGGGCGCTCCTTGACGCCCACCGGGTGGGAAAAGACACCACAGCTCGCCTACTTGGAGGCCCGAACGGGAGCCCGCCGGGGCCTCTCCGGAGGGCTAGAAGTGGCGCCAGCCCCGCGCCGCGGGGCGACGCGCCCGCCCGCGCCGCACGACCGTCCCCAGGGCCGTCACCGGGACGCCCAGACGCCGCGAGAGCGGCCGGGAGACGTCCCCCGGCTCCGGCTGGGGCCCGCGGCCCGGCCGCAGGGTGAAGAGAAGTTCGTAGTCCTCGCCGGCGCTGGCCAGCGCGGCGGGATCCAGGCCCAGGCGGCGCGCCCCGGCGGCCACGCCGCGGGCCAGCGGCAGCGGAGCGGGGTCCGGGTCCAGGGAGAGCCCCGCGCCCAGCAGGTGGTCCAGGTCGGCCGGCACGCCGTCGGAGACGTCGATGCAGGCCACGCCTCCCGTCCGCGCCGCCAGACGCGCCAGGCGCCGGCCGGCCGCCAGCCGCGGCGTCGGCACGTGGGTCACCCGCCCCTGGCCCGCGCGGGCGCGGGCCCGCTCGAAGGCGGAGCGGCCCAGGGCGCCGGTGACGTAGACGCGGTCGCCGGCGCGGGCGCCCCGGCGCGTGAGCGCCCCGCCGCGCGCCACCGCGCCCAGCACGGTCACGTGCAGCGAGACCTGGCGCGCGCGGGTCAGGTTGCCGCCGCACAGCGGGGCCCCGTGGAGCGCCGCCTCGTGGAGCAGGCCGCGCGCCAGCCCGTCGAAGCGCCGCACGTCCAGCGCCGGCGGCGCCGCCAGGCCGACCACGCAGCCGAGCGGTCGCGCGCCCATGGCCGCCAGGTCCGACAGGCTGGCCGCCACGGCGCGGCGGGCGGCGGTGCGCGGCGACTCGTGGTCGAAGCGGAAGTGGACGCCCTCGACGAAGGAGTCGGTGGAGACCGCCACCTGCTCGCCGGCGCGGACCCGCAGCAGCGCCGCGTCGTCGCCCCTGCCGAGCGCGACCGTGGCCCCCCCCGCGCCCCCCTGACGGCGCGCGATGCGCTCGATCCGCGCGATCAGCCCGAACTCGCCGACGTCCCCGATCTGCATCGGGGAGGATTCTAGGGGCTCGCGGCCCTTCGCGGCCCTTCGCGGTCCTTCCGCGAGCGCGGATGCTCCGGAGCTTCGCGCTAGCGGCCCTTCGCGGTGGCGACGGCGGCCGGCGCGCGCCGGCGGGCGCGGCTCGGCGACTTCTCCGGCTTGGAGACCGGCGCCTCGAGTACGGCGTCGAGCACCTCGTCCATGTGCTCCACCGGCACCAGCGTCAGCCGTCGCTGCACGTCCTTCGGCAGGTCGCGCAGGTCCTGGAGGTTCTTGCGGGGCAGCACCATGCGGGTGATGCCCGCGCGCAGCGCGGCCAGCGCCTTCTCGCGGACGCCGCCCACCGGCAGCACGCGACCGCGCAGCGTCACCTCGCCGGTCATGGCCACGTCGGCGCGCAGCGGCGTGCGCGTGGCGATGGAGATGATGGCGCTCGCCATGGCGATGCCCGCCGACGGACCGTCTTTGGGGATCGCCCCGGCGGGCACGTGCACGTGAACCTCGTGGCGGGCGAAGGTGGCCTCGTCGTAGCCCAGATCGGCGCCGCGGCCGCGCGCCCAGGTGAGCGCTGCCTGCCCCGACTCCTTCATCACGTCGCCGAGCTGACCGGTCAGCACCAGCCCGCTGCCGCGGGTCATGGTCGCCTCGATGGTCAGCACCTCGCCGCCGCTCTCGGTCCAGGCCAGGCCGTTCGCCACGCCCACCTCGCCCTGCTGGGCGGCGCGCTCGTTCAGGTACGGCGGCGGACCCAGCAGCTTGGCCAGCGTGCGTCGGGTGACGCTCATGCCGCGCTCGTCGCCCTCGGCGGCCCGGCGCGCCGTCTTGCGGCAGATGGCGGCGATGCGCCGCTCGAGATCGCGCACGCCCGCCTCGCGGGTGTAGTCGGTCACCAGGTCCTGGATCGACGACTTCGACCAGCGGATGCGGTCCTGCGGGAGCCCGTGCTCGGAGGTCTGGTGCGGGATCAGGAACGAGCGGGCGATCTCGGTCTTCTCCTCCGGCGTGTAGCCGGCGATGCGGATCACCTCCATGCGATCGCGCAGCGGACCGGGGATCGCCTCCAGCATGTTCGCGGTGGCGATGAACAGCACCTTCGACAGGTCGAAGGGCACGTTCAGGTAGTGGTCGCTGAAGCGGTGGTTCTGCTCCGGGTCGAGCACCTCGAGC
>JBNLVK010000275.1:0-62661 GCA_050618055.1 Myxococcota bacterium | reverse complement strand
CGGGCGCTCGAGCGCGAGGTGGTGGCGCTGCGCCGCGAGGCCGGGCGCCGCGCCACCACCTCGCGCTCGAGCGCCCGCGCCCGCCGCGCCTTCTCGACCAGCGCCTCCACCTCGCGAATGCCGAAGGGCTTCACCAGGTAGTCCAGGGCGCCCTGCTTCATGGCCTCGACCGCGTTGTCGAAGGTGTTCTGCGCCGTCATGATGACGATCGCCGTCTCGCAGCCGATCTCCCGGCAGCGCTCGAGCAGCTCGAGTCCGGTCTGCCCGGGCATGCGGATGTCGAGGAACGCCAGGTCGAAGCCGCCCTCGGCCAGCGCCTCGAAGGCGGCGTCGCCGTCGTCCACCTCGTGGACGTCGCAGCCGTGCTCGCCCAGGCTCTCGGAGAGGACGAAGCGGATCGAGGGCTCGTCGTCGGCGACCAGCACGCGCATGGTGGAGCTCATGATCCGACTCCCTGGGGCTGCGCTTCGCGCTGCAGCGGCAGGGTGACGCGCACGCGGGTGCCCTGCCCCGGATCGCTGTCGATGCGCAGCACGCCGCCGTGCAGCGCGACCCAGTGGCGCGAGACCGCCAGGCCCAGGCCCGTGCCGCCCTCGCGGGTGGTGAACAGCGGCGTGGTGACGCGGTCGAGCAGGTCCGGCGGAATGCCGGGCCCGTCGTCCTCCACGATCACGGAAACCGTCGGCATGGCCTCGCCGTGCTCGCCGGTCAGCCGGTGGTCGAGCGCCATGCGCGTGGCGATGCGCAGCGTGCCCCGGCCGTCCAGCGCCTGGAGTGCGTTGCGCCCCAGGTTCAGGAACACCTGCACCAGGCGGTCGCCGTCGGCCTGGAGGTCCGGGATCGAGGGATCGAAGGAGCGCTCGATCGACACGCCGCGGGCCAGCGGGTCCATCGACAGCAGGTCGAGCACGTCGTCGAGCACGCGGTGGATGTTGACCGACGCAATGCGCACGTTGCGGCCCTGGGTGAAGACGAGCATGTCGTCGACCAGCGCCACGATGCGGTCCACCTCGCGCACGATCAGGTCGGCGGCCTCGCGCGTCCGATCCTCGCTGGCCCGCTTCGAAAGCAGCTCGGCGGCGCCGCGGATGCCGCCCAGCGGGTTCTTCACCTCGTGGGCGATGCCCGAGGCGATCTGGCCGAACGACGACAGCCGCTCGCGCTCCGACACCCACTCGGCCAGGGTGTGGTGGATGGTGCGGTCGCGCAGCGCGATCACCACGCCGGTGCAGGCGCGCCCCTCGAGCAGCGGCGACGCCGCCACGTCGACCACCACGTCCTCCTGGAAGCGGCGCGGCAGCCGGGTCTCGCTCTCGATCGTCGAGCGTCCCGACCCGAGCACCGCGTGGGCGGCCTTGGCGACCGCGTTGTCCGGGCCCACCAGGTCGTCGATGCGGTCGGCCAGGGCGTTCTCCGCCGACGTCCCCAGGATGCGGCACGCCTCGGCGTTCACGAACTCGACGTGGCCGTCCTCGTCGACCACCACCACGCCGTCGAGCACGGCGTCGATGATCTTCTGGAGGTCACGCGGCACGGTCGCGATCCTCCGCCAGCCCGCCGAAGTAGTCGCGGGTGAGCCGCAGCAGGTGGTCCAGGTCGTTCGACTCGAGCGCCTCCGAGCGGAAGGCCGCGCTGCCGCGCAGTCCCTTCGAGTAGGCGGCCACGTACTTCTTCAGGTTCGACGCCAGCACCCGCGGCTCCGGGAATGCGGTGGACATCAGCTCGATGTGACGCTCGATGGTGTCGCGCCGCTCGGCGCCGCTGGGCGCCTTCGGAGCCACACCGCGGGCCGCCTCCAGGATCTGGCCGAAGATCCAGGGGTTGCCCATGGCGCCGCGACCGATCATCACGCCGGCGGCGCCGGTCTCGCGCAGCATGGCGAAGGCGTCCTCCGGCGTCTCCACGTCGCCGTTGGCCAGCACCGGCGTGCCCGGCACGGCGTCCACCACGCGCCGGATGTGTTCGCGGTTGGCCCGGCCCCGGTACTGCTGCTGGCGGGTGCGACCGTGCACCGTCAGCAGCTCGGCGCCTTCGGCCGCCGCGATGCGCGCGAACTCGGGGGCGTTGATCGACGCCTCGTCCCAGCCCGTGCGCATCTTCACCGACAGCGTGCCCGAGAAGCCCCGGCGCATGGCGCGCACGATCGCCGCGGCGCGCGGCAGGTCGCGCAGCAGCGCCGAGCCGGCCCGGTTGCGGATGAACTTCTTCACCGGGCAGCCCACGTTCAGGTCGATCCACACCGCGCCCTCGTCCTCGAGCCGGCGGACCGCGTCGTGGAAGACGTCCGGGTCCGAGCCGAAGAGCTGGAAGGCGCAGGGCGTCTCGCGCGGCGAGGTCTCGAGCAGTCGCCAGGTCTTCGGGCCGCCCATCACCAGCCCCTTGGCCGAGACGGTCTCGGTGAAGACCAGCGCCGCGCCCGCCTGCCTGGCGATCAGCCGGAACGGCAGGTTCGAGACGCCGGCCATGGGCGCCAGCACCAGGTTGCTGGGCAGCGTGCGCGCACCCACCACCAGCGGACGCACCAGGTCGGCGCGGTCGGCAGGGGAGGCGGCGGCGGTCGAGGGCGCGTCGGTCGCGGCCACGCGGGCTCCGGCGGTGTGGGGAGGTGGGTGGGGAGGGAACGGGTGAGGCCGCGGCGGGACGCCGCCGGCCGGAACTGCCCAATTCGTGGGCAGACTAGCGGTCCGGCCGGGCCGCGTCGAGCGCCGGGCGCGCCGAAATTCCCGACCATCGCCGGCCAGTTAGGTAAGGTTGCGGGGTGCGCAGCGACCTCTCAGCGCGCGAGGCGCACGACGCCATCCTGGAGCGGACCCCGGTCCTGGGCTCCGAGACCGTGGCGCTGCCCGAGGCGCTCGGCCGCGTGCTGGCCGAGCCGGTCGTCTCGGCCCGCCGCATTCCGCCCGCCGACAACTCGGCCATGGACGGCTACGCGGTGCACCGCGCCGACCTGGCGGGCGCCGGCCCCGACGCGCCGCGGGTGCTGCCGATCGCCTTCGAGATCGCGGCCGGGGGCGAGACGCCCCGCGCCCTGCCCGCCGGATCGGCCGCGCGCATCCTGACCGGCGCCCCGCTGCCCGACGGCGCCGACGCGGTGGTCCGCCAGGAGGACACCGAGCGCGACGGCGACCGGGTGGCGGTGCGCGTCCAGCCGCCGGCCGGCGAGCACGTGCGCCGCGCCGGCGAGGACGTGGAGCCCGGCGATGAAGTGCTCGCGGCGGGCGCCTGCGTGGGTCCGGCCGAGACCGGCATGCTCGCCTCGCTGGGACGCGGCTTCGTGGCGGTCCACCAGCGCCCGCGGGTGGCGATCCTCTCCGGCGGCGACGAGCTGGTCGAGCCCGACGGCGACGTCGCCGGCGGGCGCATCGTGTCGTCGAACTCCTGGTCCATCGCGGCCCAGTGCCGCGCGCTGGGCGCCGTCCCCGTCTACCTGGGCATCGCCCGCGACACGCCCGCCTCCATCGAGGCGCGCCTGCGCGGCGGACTCGCCGCCGACGTGATCGTGAGCTCGGCCGGCGTCTCGGTCGGCGATCGCGACTTCGTGCGCGGCGTGCTCGAGAAGCTGGGCTGCCGCCTCCACTTCTGGGGCGTGCGCATCAAGCCCGGCTACCCGCTCGCCTTCGGGAGCCTGGGCGACGGACCGCCCGGCGGCGGCCCGCTGGTGTTCGGCCTGCCCGGCAACCCGGTGTCGGCGATGATGACCTTCGAGCAGTTCGCGCGCCCCGCCCTGCTCAAGATGACCGGACACCGGCGCCTGCACCGGCCCACGCTCCACGCCACCCTGGCGGAGGAGCTCGACAAGAAGGCGGGACGCCTGCACTTCGTGCGCGTGCGCCTGGAACGGCGGGGCGACGAGGTGGTGGCGCGCACCACCGGCAACCAGAGCTCCGGCGTGCTGCGCTCGATGACCGAGGCCAACGGCCTGCTGGTCTTCCCCGCCGAGGCGACGCACCTGCCGGCCGGCGAGCGCGTGCTGGTGCAGGTGCTCGACGAGCGCTTCCTGGCGTCGGACGCGCCGGGCTTCTAGGTGCGCATCGACGACGTGGGCGCGGCCCTGCTGGTGGGCGGGGCGTCGTCGCGCATGGGCCGCGACAAGGCGCGGCTGCCCGGTCCGGACGACGGCGTGCCGCTGGCCACGCGCCTGGCCCGACGGCTCGACGCCTGCTTCGAGGAGGTGCTGCTGGTGGGCGGCGATCCGCCGCCGGACGCGCCCGGCCGGCGCGTCGCCGACGTCGCCGGACCGCGCTGCGCACTGCGCGGCGTGGTGAGCGCCCTCGCGGCGAGCGATCGCGACCGCGTGCTGATCCTCGCCACCGACCTGCCCTTCGCCAGCGTCGACCTGCTGCTCGCCCTGGTGGCCTGGCCCGAGAGCGATGCGGTGCTGGCGCGCGACGAGCGCGGACCCCAGCCCCTGTGCGCCGTCTACCGCCGCGAGCCGGCGCTGCGCGCGGCGCGCGAGCGGCTCGAGGCTGGGCAGCTCGCGCTGAACGGCTGGCTGGCCGTGCTCCAGCTGGAGCTGCTGGCGCCCGACGTCCAGCTCCTGCTCGACCCGGAGGGCCGCGCGCTCACGAACTGGAACACGCCGGAGGACGTGGCGCGGGACCGGGAAGGGGGCTAGCGACCGAGGATGATCCGCGACACGGCGAGCATGCGTTCGGCCGCGTCGTCGAGCTTCGCGCGCCGCTCGTCCGGCAGGTCCAGGCGCTCGGCCTTCGCCTCGTCCCACAGCGCGAGCAGCTGCTCGGCGGCACCGGCCAGGTCGTCCGGCGCCCGGCGGCGCGCCTGCTCGAGCCGGTCGGCCAGCGCGTCCGCCCCGTCGGGTCCGCCACGCAGGCTCGCCGCCGCGTCGCCCACCAGCCGCTGGAACTCGCCCTTCACCGACACGCCGCAACCTTAGGTCAGAGCTCGGCGATCGCGCGCCGCACCGCCTCGGCGTCCGGCGGCGGCGCCTCCGGGTCGAAGCGGGCGCGCTCGACCGAGGCCAGCAGGTGGGCGGCGGCGGCCACCGCCGGATCCTTCGGACGGCGCGCGACGAGCTCCTCGGGCGTCACCGACGCCGCGTCGTCGACGTGGCGGGCCAGCGCCGCGCGCAGCTCGGCGGCCAGCGCCGCCGTCGGCTCGTCGGCGTCGCGGGACGGCGCCGGCGGGCGGCGGGCCCCGCTGCCGCGCAGGCGCCAGACCAGCAGTCCGGTGACGCCCGCCAGCACCAGGACCAGCACGCCGATGGCCGGGCTGGCGCCGCCGCGTCCGGACGGCGGCGCGTCGGACGCCGCCCCCCCGGCGGATCGCGCGCGCGGCTCGGCCGGCGCGGCGCCTGCGACCACCGCCACGAAGCGGGCCTCGGATCGCGCCGACGCGACCCGGCCGCTGGCCGGATCGAGGTAGGGGACGGTGAGCGGCGGTACGCGCAGGGGGCCCTCGCTGCGCGGCACCACGTCCCAGGCGAAGTGTCGCCGCACCACCAGCGCGCTGCCGCGCTCGAGCACCAGCCGGGGCCGACGCGCGAACAGCTCGCTGCCGGGGAAGGCGTCGGCCGACAGCGGCGGGTCCATCGCCCACAGGTTCCCGGCGCCCCGCACCAGCACCGCCACCCGCACGCTCCCGCCCAGCTCGACGCGTTCCGGTGTCACCGTGACGTGCAGCGTCAGCGGACCGACCAGCTCCGGCGAGGCCGGCGTCACCGGCAGCCGCGCCTCGGGCACCGGCGTGGTCACGGTCTCGCCGCCGCGAAGCCGGCAGCGCAGCTCCGGCGCGACCAGTCGGTGCTCGCCCGGACGCTCGGCGAACAGGGCGCGGCGCTCGTCGCGCACGCGCCCGCCGGGCGCCGGCGCGGGGAGCCGCGGCTGCGGATCGCCGGGCAGCGTCTCGGTGCGCAGGCTGGGAAAGGCCGGCGGGTGGGACCACTCGACCGACTCCACGTCGTCGCGCGAGAAGATGCGCACGCGGTACAGCACCTGCTGGCCCACCACGGCCCGCGGCGGCTCGAGCCGCACCTCGGCGCGGCACGGCGCCGACGCGGCCGACGCGGCGTCGGCCCCGGCGAGGAGGGCCGCCGCCGCGAGCAGCGCCGCGGTCGGAGCGACGCGCCGACTCACCAGACCACCGCTCCGCCGGCCGACTCGCTGCGCGCGTCGCGCGCCGCCGAGCGCAGCGCGTGGCCCGGATCGTCCTCGATGCGCTCGAGCAGCCGGCGCTGCCGGGCCTCGGAGAGCGGGGGCGGCGGCGGCGCCTCGGTCCGGCGCTCCTCCGGGGTCTCCGGCTCCTCGGGCGCCACCGGCTCCGGCGGCGGCGCGGCGGGCGCCGGACGCTCGGGCGGCGGCGGGGACGGCTCGGGCGGCGGCCGCTCGGCCAGGGCCAGCAGCGTCCACTCCAGGTTGAAGCGCGCGCGCTCGTAGCCCGGATCCATGGCGAGCGCGTCGAGGAACGCCCGGCGCGCCGCGGCCAGGTCCTGGCGCTCGAGCTCGGCCACGCCCAGGTCGAAGTAGGCGACGGCGGCGTCCCGCGGATCGCGCGCCTGCAGCGCCGCCGCCAGGAAGGCCCGCGCCGCCGCGTCGCGTCGACCGCGCTCGAGACGCCCGGCCCCCAGCGCCACCAGCGCCGCCGCGTCGCCCGGGCGCGCGCGCACCCGGGCCTCCAGCTCGGCCAGCGAGTCGAGCTCGGCGGCGTCGCCGCCGGCCGGCGCCGGTGGGGCCACCACCAGGGCGAGCAGCAGGGCGCCGGCAGCCGCCGGCGCCGCTCGCGCCAGCGGCACGGAGCGCACACGCGGACGCACGCGCGGCAGCCCTTCGACGCACAGCAGCAGGAAGGCCAGCAGCGCGAAGGGCAACACGCGCACGGCGCGCACCCGGCGCTCCACCAGCGCGCCGGGCGCCGACCCGGCGTCGCGCCGCAGCTCCCGGGCCACCGCGTCGAAGTCGAGGGCGCCCCAGCGATCGGCGCTGAACAGCGCGCCGTCGGTCAGCCGGGCCAGCTCGGCCAGCCGCCCGGTGTGGCGCCGCGACACCACCGTGCGTCCCCCTCCGTCGACCAGGGGAACGCCGTGGTCCGGAACGGTGGCGCCGGCCTCGCTGCCGAAGGCCAGCGCCAGCACGCGCACCTCGGCGCGCGCCGCGTCGGCGGCGCCCGTATCGCCGCGGCGCTCCGGGTCCTCGCCGTCGGTGAGCAGCACGACCACGCGCGGCCGTTCGCTGCCCGCCTCGAAGGCCTGCGACGCGGCGCGCACGCCGGCGGCCAGGTCGGAGCTGCGCGGACGGATCAGCTCGGTGTCGAGGGCGGAGAGCAGCTCGGCCAGCAGCTCCCGGTCCGGCGTCAGCGGGGCCAGCAGCACGCCGCCGCCGGCCCAGGCCGCCAGCGCCGACCGGTCCTGGGGCGCGAGACGCGCCTGGAGCTCGAGGACGGCGCGCCGCGCCCGGTCGAGGCGGCTCGGCGGAACGTCGCGGGCGTCCATGCTGCGGGAGACGTCGACCGCGAACACCACGTCGACGCCCGAGGCGGGCACGCGCACCACCCGCTCGCCGACGCGCGGCCCCAGCGCCGCCACGCCGATCGCGAACGCGGCGACCCACAGGGCCAGGTCGCTGCGCCAGGCCGGGTGCGCCACGACGCCGCCGCTCCCCAGCAGCCGGCGCCGGCGGCGGCGGGAGTTCCAGACCGCCGCCCCCCAGAAGAGCGAGAGCGTCGCCGCCAGCGCCAGCAGCGGCGCGAACCACTCCGGGTGCACGAGGTGGAGGGCGCTCACGGCAGGGGCCTGCGCAGCAGCCGCAGCAGCGCGACCTCGCAGAGCAGCAGTCCACCGGCCAGCGCCAGCAGCGGCTCGGGGCGTTCGGTGTGCCGGACGCGGGGCGGGCGCGGCCGCGCCACGCGCTCCAGCGCGTCGATCTCGGCGTAGACCGCCCCGAGGTCGCGGCTGCGGCGCGCGCGGAAGAAGCGGCCGCCGGTGGCCGCGGCGATCGCCTCGAGGGAGGCGGCGTCGACGTCGTGGCGCTCGAAGTGGAGCGCGCCGCCGCGGCCCTCGACCGGCACCTCCTCGCCCTCCGAGCCGATCGCCACCGTGTGCACGCGCACGCCGGACGCCACCGCCAGCTGGGTCGCCACCTCCACCGAGACGGCGCCCGCGTTGTGGCGTCCGTCGGTGAGCAGCACCACCAGCCTGCCCGTCGCGGGCCCCGCCGCGGGCGCGGTCGCGGCCGCGGCCGGCGACGCCGCCCCGGCGCCGAGCGCCCGCTTCACCGCCAGGCCCAGCGCCTGGCCCAGCGCGGTGGCCTCGCCGGCCATGCCCGCCTCCACGCGCGCCAGCGCCCGGCCCAGGATCGCGCCGTCGCTGGTCAGCGGACACTGGGTGAAGGCGCTCTCGCCGAACACCACCAGCGCCACCCGGTCTCCCTCCGCCGCCCGCTCGCGGGCGAAGCGGGCGACCACCTCCCGCGCCAGGTCGAGCCGGGTCCGCCACTCGCTCCCCTGCTGGGTGTCGAGGGCGCGCATGCTGCCCGAGGCGTCGACGACCAGCGTCATGTCGAGCCCGTGACCCGGCTCGGGCGGCGCCCGGTGGACGCCCAGCGGACCGGCCAGCACCACGGCCAGGGCGGCCAGGCAGAGAAGGCGCAGCGCCACGCCGAGCGCCCGCCGCGGCTCGACGCGCCGGGCGCCGGCGGCGCGCGCCTCGTCCACGTCGGGCCACTCGAAGGACGGCGGACGCGCGCGCAGCCAGACCGCGCCGAGCGCGGCGATGCCCAGCCACAGCAGCGGAACCAGCCACGGACGCGCCAGCTCCTGGATGCCCAGCGCTTCGAGCAGCCCCGTCATGCGGCGGACTCGTTGGGCACGGTCGATTCGACGAAGGCCTCGACGTCGGCGAGCACCGCGCCGGCGCGCTCCGGGTCGACGCGCGCCGGGAAGCGCTCGGCGTCGAGCGCCGCCAGCAGCGCCAGGAAGCGCGGCCAGCGGGTGGTGAGCGTGAACGGCGGGGTCGCCTCGCCCAGCTCCTCGGTGGTGCGCACGTCGGCGTCGCCGCCGAAGCGGCGCACCGCGTAGCGGCGCAGCGCTGCCGACGCGGCGTCGAGGGCGCCGCGCGGATCGTCGGCGAGCGCCGTTCGCGCGGCGGAGAGCTCGGCGCGCGCCACGTCCCACGGCGCGGGCCGCGTCGCATCGCGCGGCGCGTCCACCTCGCGACGCCGCGACCCGGCGCGGCGCACCAACAGCAGCACGCCGACGCTGGCCAGCGCCAGCACCGCGCCGGCCACGAACGCGCCGACGCTGCCGCGCCCGTCGGCGGCGGTCAGCGGCAACAGGCGCACGCCGTAGGGCGCCTGCCGGCCCGGGTGCGCCGCCAGGATCGAGACCACTTCGAGGGGCAGCGGCTCCCAGGCGTGCACGGTCGCCGCCCCGTCCGGCGCCTCCACCTCGACGCTGCCGCCGGGGAACGCGAAGCGTCCCACCTCCACCGCGCGCAGGCGCAGGCGGCTGCGGTGGATCCAGCGCGCCGGCTCCTTCACCACGTGGAGCGGCTCGCGACCGACCACGAAGAAGCCGTCGACCGCATCCGGCAGATCGAAGGGCTTCGGCCGGCTGCCCGGCGGCGTCACCACCGTGACGTCGAGGGCCGCCACCTCGCCCACCGCCACCACCGGCGGCTCGAGCACCGCCGCCACCCGCGCGTCGGCGGGCGCCCGGTAGACCGGCTCCGGCGCCGGATCGCCGCAGCCCGCCAGCAGCAGCAGCAGACTCGGGAGCCAGGCCGCCCGCCTCATGCCGCGGGCCTGCGGCGGCGACCCGCGCGCTCGTTGAAGAAGCGACCGAGTGCGTAGAGCGGGTTCTGGTCGGTGCGCAGCCACACCGGGTCGGCGCCGGTGCGGCGCAGCGCGGCGACCAGCCGGCGGCGCCGCTCGGCGCAGGCCGCCAGGTAGCGGCGTCGCGCGCGACGCGATCCGGTGTCGAGCAGGAAGCTGCGCTCCGGCGCCTCCGGATCGGCGATGCGCACCGGACCCACCCGGGGCAGCGCGAACTCGCGCGGATCCACCGGGACGGCCGCCACCAGGTCGTGACGGCGCGCCAGCTCGGCCAGGTCGTCGCGCGCCTCGGCCAGCGCGTCGCCGCGGAAGTCGGAGAAGAGCACCACCACGCCGCGCCGGCGGCGCAGCGCACGCAGCGGCCGCAGCCCAGCCGCGAGCCGCGTCCCGCCGCCGGCCGCGGCCGCACAGGCCAGCGCGGTGTGCACCATGCGCCAGCCGTGCACCACGCCGCGTGCCGGCGGCAGCAGTGCGCGCACCCGTTCGTCGAAGGCCACCAGTCCCACCCGGTCGCCGGCGTGGGCGGCGGCGGCGGCCAGCAGCGCCAGCGCGTGGGCCGCCGTGCCGGCCTTGTCGTTCCCGACGCTGCCGAAGCGCATGGACGCGGACACGTCGAGGGCGAACGACAGCGACTGGTCGCGCTCCTCGCGGAAGCGCTTCACGAAGGTCTCGCCGTGGCGGGCCGTCGCGTTCCAGTCGATGGTGCGCACGTCGTCGCTGGGCACGTAGGGGCGCGACTCGTCGAACTCGAGGCCGCCGCCCCGGAAGGCGGAGACGTAGTTGCCGGCGAACAGACCCCGGGCCTCGCGGCGGCTGCGCACCACCAGCAGGCGCGCGGCCCGGCCCAGGTCGTCGGTGGAGACGCCGCCGCGCGGGCGAGGGACGGGCACCGGCTCAGGCGGTCTCGACCGCCGCCAGCACGGCGTCGACCACGTCCTCGGGCCGCACGCCGTCGGCTTCCGCCTCGTAGCTCACCACCACCCGGTGGCGCAGCACGTCCGGCGCCACGCGCTTCAGGTCGTGGGGAGTGACGAACGCCCGACCGTCGAGCAGCGCGCGCGTGCGCGCGGCGCGCACCAGGTAGATCGAGGCCCGCGGCGACGCCCCCAGCGACACGCACTCGGCGGCGGGCACGGGGCCCTCGGCGCCGCGGACGTCCGCCTCCACCGACGCCGGATCGCGGGTCGCGCGCACCAGGCGCACCGCGTAGTCCACCAGCGCCGGCGCCACGTGCACCTCGCCCGACGCGCGGCGCAGCGCCCGGAAAGCCTCGGCGTCGACCACCGGCTGCACGACGTGCTCCTCGGCGGCGTCGCGCTCCACGATCTCGCGCTCGTCGGCCTCTTCCGGGTACGGCACCACCAGCTTCAGCAGGAAACGGTCGATCTGGGCCTCGGGCAGCGGGTAGGTGCCCTCCAGCTCCACCGGGTTCTGGGTCGCCATCACGAAGAAGGGCTCGGGCAGCGGGAAGGTCTCGTCGCCGATCGAGACCTGGCGCTCCTCCATCGCCTCGAGCAGCGCCGACTGCACCTTGGCCGGCGCCCGGTTCACCTCGTCGGCCAGCAGCACCGGCGAGAAGATGGGTCCGCGGCGCACCACGAACGCACCCTTCTCGGGCAGGTAGACCGGCGTGCCGAGCAGGTCGCCGGGCAGCAGGTCGGGCGTGAACTGGATGCGCCCGAAGCCGAGCCCCAGGGCCTGGGCCAGGGTGCGGATCGCGGTGGTCTTGGCCAGGCCGGGCACGCCCTCGACCAGCACGTGGCCGCCGGAGAACAGCGCGATCAGCAGGCCGTCCACCAGCGCGCGCTGCCCCACGACCCCGCGCCCGATCTCGTCGGACAGGCGCTTCAGGGTCTCCTGGGGATCCACCGGACGATTATAGGCTGCGGATCTTCTCGACGAGCCTGGTCGTGCGGGCGCCGGGAACGATGCGCAGCCGCGCCACCCGGCCGCCCCAGCCCTCCACGTCCTCGCGTCCCACGATCTCGTCGAGCTTCCAGTCGCCGCCCTTGGCCAGCACGTCCGGTCGCAGGGCGCGGATCAGCGAGAGCGGCGTGTCCTGGCCGAACACCACCACCCAGTCGACGCTCTCGAGGGCCGCCAGCACCTCGGCGCGTTGGCGCTCGGGAACCACCGGGCGTTCCGCTCCCTTCAGGCGGCGCACCGACGCGTCGCTGTTCAGGCCGACCACCAGCCGGTCGCCCAGCGACCGCGCCTGCGCCAGGCTGCGCACGTGGCCCACGTGCAGCAGGTCGAAGCAGCCGTTGGTGAACACGACGCGCTCGCCGCGACGCCGCGCGCGCGCCACCTCCGCGGCGGCGTCGCGGCGCGACAGGACCCCGTAGCGCTGGCGGTGGCGTGCGGTCACGGAGCCGGCGCCGGCGCCGCGTCGCCGTTCCCGTCCGGGCTCGCCTCGGCGTCCAGGTCCGCCGCCGCCTCCTCCTCTTCCGCTCCCCCGAAGATCCCGCCGATCGCCTTCATGCCGCGCATCATGACGCGCGGAACGGCCTTCGTCAGCACCGCACCCGGTCCCTCGGAGAGCGTCCGCAGCGGCTTCGAGCTGGCCACCGGCTCGCCCCAGGGCCCGTCGAGCTGGAAGTAGGCGGCGATCAGGTTCTCGTTCTCGCCGAGCATCAGCACGTTCAGGATGGGAATCAGGTCGAGGGTGGCGTCGAGCTGGCGGAACAGGAACAGCGCCACCTCCGCGTCCAGCTCCGGCGGCGACTGGGCCAGGTCGAGGTCGCCGGAGGCGAACAGCCGGATGTCCGGACCCTCGATCTCCAGGCCGGTGGTCGACATGCGACCGGTCTCCAGCGTGAAGCCGGCGGCGGCTTCGGCGTAGCGCAGCTCTTCGCGGCTGGAGAACGGGTTCAGCGAGCTGCTGGCCAGCGCCAGCGCCAGCACCGGCGGAACGCTGCGCGCGATGGCGCCCTCGCGGGCCTCGAGCAGGGCCACGCCGTCGGCGTCGTGCAGCAGCGGACCGCCCGGCAGCAACGTGCCCGCGAGCTGGGCGCTGGCGTCGAGCGTGCCGGACGCCAGCCGCTGGCTGGCCCCGCGCTGCTCGATCAGCGTCGCCACGTCGGCCTGCTCGAGCCCCAGGTCGGCCTGGTAGGGCACGGCGTCGGCGCGGGTCAGGTCCAGGTCGACGAAGCCCACCACGCGACCCGACGGCTGCATGGCGATCTCGATGTCCTCGATCCGCAGCAGGCCCCCCTCGGCCGAGAAGCGTCCGCTGGCGCCGCTCTGGGTCCAGCGCGGCGAGTCGATCGGGCCGACGCTGAAGCGGCCCTCCACCCAGGGACGGGTCAGGTCCTCGGCGGGGATGCGGTTGCCGGCGGGTCCCGGCACGTCGTCGATGCCCGGCAGCGGAGCGCCGTCGGCCTGCTCGGTGGCGACCAGCCGGATGTCGAGATGGCGCTCCGGACGCAGCGTCCAGTCGACCTCGCCGTCCAGGAAGACGCCGGCCCAGCCCGCGTCCTCGACCTGGAGCACGAAGCCGTCCGCCTCGGGCTGGAGCACCAGGTCGACCCGCACGTCGCGCAGCGGCCAGAGCAGCGCCGGGTGGTGCAGGTGGTCGAAGGCGATCTCGATCTTGGGCGGATCGCTGCGCGGCGCGTCCGGGTCGCGGTCGCCGCGCAGCACCTCGAAGAGCGGCGTGAGACCCAGCAACGCCTTCGCCGACGAGACCATCTCGCGCTCCTGGCGCCGGGCCGCCAGCAGCAGCGAGAGCCGCTCGAAGCGCACCGCCAGCGACGGCAGCGGCCCGCCGTTGAGCAGGCCCGAGGCGTCGGCCACGGTGAGCACGTCGTCCTCGAAGGCGAGCGAGGCCTCCAGGGCGTCGAGCCGGTTGGTCTCGTCGACGTCGAGCGACACGCCGTCGAAGACGACGGCGAAGCGGAAGCCGGCCGGCAGCCGCTCGAGGCCTCCCGCGACCAGCTGCCGCCAGCGCGACACCGGCGCCGTGCCGCGCAGCTCCGCCCGGCGCAGGCGTCCCGAGCGGACGCGCTCGGCCACCTGGGTCAGCGCCTCGCGGCCCGTGGTGGGAAGCCAGCTGGCCAGCGTCAGCGCGGTCTCCTTCTGGAGCGCCAGCTCGCCCAGCGACAACACCACCCGCGAAGCCGAGTCCTCGTGCAGGGGGCGCGCGATGTCGGCGTCGAGGGCGAAGTCCAGCTCGCCGGCGCCGAAGCGGGCGTCGGACAGCCGCACCCGCTCGTGGTCGAGACCGACGCCCATGCGCACCGACAGCGACGGCAGCCGCAGCAGACCGGTGCCGTCCTGCTCGTGGGCCAGCGACGTCGTGAGGTCGCGCACCTGCCAGTCGAGGTCGAGCGAGCCCACGCCCGACTCCAGCGTCTCGAAGTCCACGATGCCGTCGAGCTGGCCGCGCAGGTGCGCGGTCGGCCGCACCAGGCGCACGTAGGGCTCGAGGGTCGACAGGTCGAGTCCGGTGGCCGCCATGGTGGCGCGCATCACGCCCTCGTCGTCGCGGGTGCCGTTCCACTCCAGGCGCCCGCGCTCCTCGCCGTCGGTCTCGACACGCACGCGCAGGAACAGGCGGGCGTCCCCGAACAGCCGGCTGTGGAGCAGCCGCCCGTTCACCTCGCGGAAGACCAGGCGCACCGGCTCGCCGGCGCCGGCGGGCCGGGGATGGACCAGGCTCACCCGTGAGCGGCGGACGATCAGGGTGTCGGCCAGCAGCGGCCGGGACAGCAGGGCCCGGGTGACGCCCTCGATCACCCGCAGCGGCTCGAGCGCCGGCTCCGCCCGCTCGCGCTCGCGGGGCTTGCCGAAGATGGGCGGCTCCCAGGTCCCCTCGGGGGTCCGGTCGACCTGGAGGTGGGCCCCGTCCAGCCGCAGGCGGCTCAGCCGCGGTCGCCCGACCAGCAGCGCGGCCACGTCCAGCCGCGCGCTGGCCTTCTCGACGGTCAGCGCGCCGTCGTAGAGCCGCAGGCCGGTGCCCTCCAGCCGGATCGGAAAACCCATGACCAGCCGGAGACTTGCAACCTCGGCCTCGGCCCGGGTGGCCTCCGTCAGCCAGCTCTCGACGAGCCGGTGCAGGCGCTCGGGCGCGAACGCCAGGGTCAGGTAGAAGCCGGCGGCGGCCGCACACAGCAGCACCAGCACGGCCAGTGACAAGCGGAGGGCTTTCGGCATGGAGATGCGAATCGGCTTGCCGTCAGGAGACGCAAACCTTGGGTTCAGGGCCCCCACTCCCGTGCGCGCCCGGGGGGGCGATCCCCCGGTGGACAAAGCGATTGCGCGCCCGGGGGTTCCACCCCCCGCTGCGCCGCCAACGCCGCATTTTCCCTAAAGAAATCCTGGGTCTGGTCGTAAAGCCACCAAGTCGAGCGGAACGCCGAAGGTGCGCGTTCCGACGTCTCCCAGGGGAGTGCGACGAGTATGGAGAATAATCGATCGAAGACGATTCGGAAGAATCGGGTACGCGAGCTGCGTGAGAATCGACTCATGACGCAGGCTCAGCTCGCGCGTAAGGCGAAGGTCGCTCTCCGGACGATCCACAGTGTCGAGAAGGGCATGAACTGCCGCATGGACACCAAGCGCAAGATCCTTCTCGCGCTCGGTCTCCGCTTCGAGGACAAGGATCAGGTGTTCCCGCCCATGTCGGCGTTCTCCGACGAGGGACACCGCCACGATCCGATGACGCCTCACGGTTCGGGCTCGGGCTCGGGCTCCGGTTCGCCGGGTTCGCACGGCTCGGGCGAGGGTCCGCAGGGCCCGCCCTCGACGCCGCATTCGTTCTGACCCACGGCGCCTCGCGCGCCGACGTCTTCCAACAGGGAATCCTCCGACGGTGGCCGGCATGGGCCACCGTCGGCATTCCTGCGTCCGCGACTCCGAAGCACCTGCGAGACGGCGTTTCGGTACCATGAAGGAGCGGTACGCCGCGGTTCCGGGGTGACGTCCCGGGAACGGGCCCCCGGCGAGGTCCCGGTAGCTCGGCGGACCGCCACCGACCGACGAGGCCGTCCATTCCCGATCGAATCACACTCCTGGCCGATGTCGCCGAGGTCGTTGCGCGATCCCACGATCTCGACGAGACGCTCGGCAACGTGGTCGACCTGGTCGCCAAGCGGCTCGACGCCGACGTCTGCTCGATCTACCTGATCGCGGCCGACATGACCGACCTGACGCTGTCGGCCACGATCGGCCTGAACCGCGAGTCGGTGGGTCGCGTGCACCTGCCGGTGGGCGAAGGGCTGGTCGGCCTGGCGGCCTCGCAGCGGCGGCCCGTGGTCACCGACGACGCCGAGTCCCACCCCAGCTACAAGTACTTCCCGGAGACCGGCGAGGAGCGCTACCGCACGCTGATGGCCGCCCCGCTGGTGGTCCGCGGCGTGACGATCGGCGTGCTGGTCGTGCAGACCCGCGAGTCGCGCACCTTCGAGACGGGCGACGTCGACACCTTCCAGACCTGCGCCCAGCTGCTGGCGCCGGTGGTGATCAACGCCCGGCTGCTCTCCCTGGTGGGCGAGTCGGAGGAGCAGATCGAGGAATCGGCCCGCGAGCTGGCCATGCACGGCGTGCCCATCGCCGAGCGGGAGGCGCCGTCGCGCCAGGGCACGGTCGAGCTGTCGGGCATGGCCACCTCCCGCGGCATCGCCATCGGACCGGTCTACCGGCTCGAGAACCCGCTCGACTTCGCGCGGCTCGACTACGCGCCGAACCCGGACATCGGCACCGAGGAGGAGGACCTGCTGCGCGCCATCTCCGAGGCGCGCCGCGAGATCGACGACAACCGCGACGACCTGGGCGACCGCTTCGGTCCCGACTTCTCGGCGGTCTTCCACACCCACGTCCAGCTGCTCGAGGACAAGGGCTTCATCGCCAAGCTGCGCGACGCGGTGCGCGCCACCGGCAACGCCTTCGAGGCGCTGCGCGACGTGCTGGAGACCTACCGCCAGACCTTCGCGCGCATCGAGGACCCCTACTTCCGCGACCGCATGATGGACATCGAGGACGTCGGACGCCGCGTGATGGAGCAGCTGCTCGGCGACCGGCGCCACGTGGGCGCCATGCCGCCCGGCGCGGTGGTGGTGACCGACAACCTGCTGCCCAGCCACTTCGCGCGGCTCGAGCTCGACAAGGTGGGCGCGCTGGTCTCGGAGCACGGCGGCCCCACCAGCCACGGCGCGATCTTCGCCCGCACCCTCGAGATCCCGGCGGTGACCGGCACGCGCGGCGTGCTCTCCGCCGTGCAGGCCGGCGAGACGGCGATCGTCGACGGCGGCGAGGGCAGCCTGTTCCTGTCGCCCGACGAGGGCCTGCTGGCCGAGTACGAGCGGGCGCGACAGCGCTACGCCATCGCCGTCGAGCACCTGGACGCGCTGCGCGAGCGTCCGGCGGAGACGCGGGACGGACGCCGCATCGCGCTGACCGCCAACTGCGGTCTGGTGAGCGACCTGCGCCTGGTCGACCAGCACGGCGCCGACGGCGTGGGACTGTTCCGCACCGAGATGCTGGCCTTCGCCCACCGCGGCTTCCCCGAGGAGAACGAGCAGGCCGAGCTCTACAACCGGGTGGCCGCGTTCCTGGCCCCGCGCCGCGTCACGATCCGCACCCTCGACGTCGGCGGCGACAAGGACCTGCCGAGCCTGCGGCTGCGCCAGGAGGACAACCCGCAGCTCGGCTGTCGCTCGATCCGCCTGTCGCTGGAGAATCCGGAGGCCTTCCGCGCCCAGATCCGCGCCATCCTGCGGGCCAGCGCCCACGGCAACGTGCGGCTGCTGCTGCCGATGGTGTCGTCGCTCGAGGAGCTGCGCCGCGCCCGGAAGATCATCGAAGAGGCCAAGGGCTGGCTGCGGCGCGCCGGTGCCGCCTTCGACGAGGACATCCCGGTCGGCGCCATGATCGAGGTGCCGTCGGCCGCGCTGACCGCCGACGTGCTGGCCCGCGCCTGCGACTTCTTCAGCATCGGCACCAACGACCTCACCCAGTACACGCTGGCGGTCGACCGCGGCAACGAGCACATCGCCCACCTCTACGATCCGCTGCACCCGGCGGTGCTGGCGCTGATCGACGCCAGCGTGCGCGCCGGGTCGCGGGCGGGCATTCCGGTCTCGCTGTGCGGCGAGATGGCCAGCAACCCGCTGGCGGTGCCGATCCTGGTGGGCCTGGGCATCGAGGAGCTGTCGGGCACGCCGGCCGCCGTGCCGATCGTGAAGGAGATCGTGCACGCGCTGTCCTACGGCGACGCCGAGGCCGACGCCCGCGCGGCCCGCGAGGCCGGCAGCGCCCGCGAGGTACGCGCCATCGGCGCGGCCCGCCTGCGCAAGGCGGGCCTGCTCGACCACCCGGACATCGGTCCGTGGCTCGCGACGATCGTGGAGGCGGCCGACCCCGCCTGAGCGACGGCCCTGCCCTCAGCGCCCCACCCGGTAGAGCGCGAAGCGGTAGCCGGGTCCCGGCTCGCGCGACACGAGCAGCCAGTCGGGCCGCTGCGGCGCCGGCGCCCCCGGACGCTCGAGCCGCAGGACGTAGCCCCGCTCCACCGCCTGGAAGCTCGCGGCCCGCGGCAGCACGACGAACGGGCTGCCCGGCACGACGGCGCGCGCGTCCTCGGGTCCGCCGGCCGGATAGCCCAGGTGGAAGGCCACCGCGCGCGCCCAGCGCCTGGGCTCCCGACCCGGCGACAGGTACACCGTCCCCGGCGCCACGCGCAGCAGGCTCGCCGCCCGCTCGAAGGGCACGAGCGCCTCGCGCACGAGCGCCGGATCGCTGGCGACGTGCTTCAGCACCGGACGCGGAACGGGCCGGATGGCGAAGGCGGCTCCGCCGGCCAGCAGCGCGAGCCCCGCGGCGACGGCGACCCCGCGCCACGCACGCGACCCCGCCGCCGATCCGTCGCCGCGCCCGCGGAACGTCGCGTCGAGGCACCAGGCCAGCGTGGCGCAGGCCGGCAGCAGCAGGGGGAGCAGGTAGCGCCCCTCCTTGAACGGCGGCTGGAAGCGGCTGAGCGAGGTCGAGCCGAACTCCAGGTAGAGCCACCAGCCGACGCCCCAGGCGAGCAGCATCCACGGCAGGCGGCGCGCTCGCAGCACGCCGGCGGCGACGATCGCCAGCAACGGCAGCGCGAGCCACACCCCGGCCGGCTCGCCGCGCACGCGCAGCAGGTCGATGGCCGTCGGCGCCGCGTACCAGCCGGGCCGCAGCGCGTAGGTCCGGTCGCGGAAGTAGTCCTGGAGCAGGTTCAGGCGGGCCAACGGATCGCCCGCCGCGGCGTGGGCCCAGAGCGCCTCGGCGAAGAGGCCCACCAGCAGCAGCGCCGGCACCAGCAGCCAGTCCGGGCGGAAGCGGCCCCGCAGCGCCCAGTACGCCAGCACGAAGACGCCGAACAGCGGCAGGGTGCTGAGCCGCGCCAGGTGTCCCAGGAACGCGAAGCCGGCGCACGCCGCCAGCCAGGGGAGGCGCTCGCGGGTGGCGCTCCGCACGTCCGCCTCGACCAGGGCCGCGGCGGCTGCGACCCACGCCAGCAGCACGATCGCGTCGGGGCGCAGCGCGCTGCCGCGGAACAGGAAGCCCGGGCTGGTGGCCAGCAGGGCGCAGGCCAGCAGGGCCACGTGCGGCGACTCGAGCCGGCGGAGCAGCACGAAGAAGGCGACCAGCGCGAGCGTCGAGGCCAGGATCGGCCAGGCGCAGGCCGACAGGTCGCCCACGCCGAACAGCGCGAAGCTCGCCGCCACCGGCAGGAAGACGGAGGGGCGCAGCGCGTACCAGTCGGCGGGCTCGTAGAGCCCGACCCGCACGTCGTTGGCGACCTTGGCGTACATGTAGTCGTCCGGGTCCCAGACCCCGGCGAACAGCAGCGCGCGCAGCACCAGCGAGAGGCCGACGATCGCCAGCAGCCAGGCAGCCTCGGGCAGCACGGCGCCCCCGGCTCTGGTGCGCGTCCGGGCTATCGCAGCGACCTCCGGCAGGCCCGCCAGCGCTGGCGCAGCGACGCGAGCCGCTGCCGTTGCGAGGCCTGCCTCGCCAGGTCGCGCGTCTCGTGCGGGTCCTCGGCCAGGTCGAACAGCTGCTCGTAGGGCGGATCCCGGTCGAGGTAGCGCACGTACTTGAAGCGGCGGCCGCGCACCCCCTCGGTGCGCAGGATCGGGTAGCGGGCGGTGCGGAAGTGGTGCTCGTAGAACCAGTCGTCGCGGAACGGCACGGTCGGATCGGCGAGCAGCGGCACCAGGCTGCGGCCCTGCATCGCGTCGGGCGGAGACTGGCCGGCCAGCTCGACCAGCGTGGGAGCCAGGTCGATGTTGAGCGCCATCTCGTCGCACACCGCGCCCCGGCGCTCCGACCGCGGATCGAACACCAGCAGCGGCACGCGGATCGACTCCTCGTGCATCAGCCACTTGCTGCCGAGCCCGTGCTCGCCGAAGAGCAGACCGTTGTCCGAGCTGAACAGGACGACCGTGTCGCCGTCGAGCCCGCGCTCGGCGAGCGCGGCGCGGAAGCGGCCCACGGCCATGTCGACGCCGGTGATCTGCCGGTAGTAGGAGCGCAGGTGGTCCTGCACGGCCTCGCGGCTGGCGGCGACGTTCGCCCCGGATCGCCCGGACGGCGACTCGCGCAGGAATTCCGGCAGGTCGGCCGCGTCCGGGTGGGCGAAGGTCGGCGGCAGCGGGACGTCGGCGTCGGCGTAGAGCCCGCGCAGCGCCGGATCCCAGTCGCCCCAGGGCGCGTGGGGCGCCTTGAAGGACACCGACAGGCAGAACGGCCGCGTCGGGTCGCGGTCGTCCAGGAAGCGGGCGAACTTCGCCGGCAGGATCTCGGTGGTCTGGTGGCGCGGCCGGCGGATCCCCTCCATGCCGACCCGCGGCGCGTCGCCGCCGGGCGGGCAGGTGCAGCGCGCGCCGGGTCCGCCGCCGGTGCCCTCCTCCAGGACCCAGGGACAGTCGGCCTCGTGCCAGTAGTTGCCGTGGTCGCGCACCGGAGCCCAGTAGTCGAAGTGGCGCGCGGCGGCGGCGAAGGACTCCTCGACCGTCGTCGCGATCCCCCACTTGCCGAGGAAGCCCACGTAGTAGCCGGCCTCGCGCAGCACCGAGACGTAGGAGCCGGCGAGCGCCTCGTCGGAGAGGGGCGCGAGGAAGTCGCCCACGCGGTGCCTGCGCAGGTACTGGCCGGTCAGGATGCTGGCGCGGCTGGTCGGACAGATCGAGGTGGTGACGAAGGCGTTGCGGAAGCGCGTGCCCCCGGCGGCGAGCCGGTCGAGCTCCGGCGTCCGGATGACCGGGTTGCCGGCACAGCCGAGGGTGTCCCAGCGCTGGTCGTCGCTGACGAGGAGCAGCAGGTTCGGTGGACGGCCCGGAGACCCGGCCCGGCAGCCCGGCAGCACGGCCACCCCGGCCCCCCAGCCCAGCGCCCGGAGGAAGTCTCGTCGCGTGTGTTGCACGGCGCCTCGCCATGATACGGCGCGGACCTGCTACGGGAACAGCGCGATCAGGGCCACGCCGATCACCGTCGCGGTGGCGCCCACGATCCGCTCGCGCTGCGGGCGTTCGCGCAGCAGCCAGACGCCGAGCACCAGCGCGAACAGCACGCTGCTCTGGCGCACCGCCACCACGTAGGAGACGAGCGCGGTCTCCATCGCCTTGAGGATCAGCGTGTAGCTCCCGAAGCTGATGAACGTGGCGAAGGTCGCCTTGGGAAGCTCGCTGCGGGCGGTGGCGCGCAGGGCGGAGAGGCCGCGCACACGCAGCACCAGGGGTCCGAACAGCAGCACGTGGGCGGTCGACAGCAGCAGCGAGTAGGCGATGGCCCGGGGCACCGGACTGCTCCACGGGGCCTCGGCCAGGCCGGACATGGCCGCCTTGTCGATCAGCGAGTAGGCGACCGTGGCGGCCAGCGTCAGGAACGCGAAGCGGGCGGCCGGCTGCATCAGCAGCTCGAGGCGCCAGCGCTGCGCGCCGTGCACCAGCCACACGCCGACCACCACGATGGCGATGCCCAGCGCCCCCAGCGGGCTCGGCACCTCGCCCAGCAGCGGCAGCGCCACCAGGGGCAGGAAGGCCGGCGTCGAGCGCGCGATCGGGTAGACGAGCGACAGGTCGCCGTGCTCGTAGGCCCGGCTCATCCAGTAGAGGTAGAGGGAGTGGGCGACGCCGGTGGCCAGCAGCAGCTCCCAGACCGCGCGGGGCACCTCGGCCAGGTCGACGAAGGGGAGCATCGCCCCGAGCAGCAGCGGTACCGGCCAGGACTGCAGCAGATTGAAGCAGAGCGGGTCGGCGCTGCTCTTGATCGACACGCTCCAGACCGCGTGGAGCAGCGCCGAGAGCAGCACGAACGCGAGGTCCAGGGGCGTCAAGCCGCGAGGGTACCCGTTCTCGACCGGCGAACGGCCCTGTGTTACCCCTTTGCGGCCGGTCCCCGACCCCGCGGACCGGACCCCGCCAAGCCCCGAGGAACGCGTGGCGCACACCGCCCTCGCATCCATTCGCACCTACGTCGACCTGACGAAGCCGAGACTGCTTCCGATGGTGCTGTTCACCGGTCTGCCCGTCTTCGGCATGGCGGCGGGCGGCTGGACGCCGTTCGGCTTCGCGGCGCTGACCCTGCTGGGCATCGGCCTGGCCGCGGCGTCGGCCAACACGCTGAACGCCTACATCGAGCGCGACCTCGACGCGCGCATGGAGCGCACCCGCGACCGGCCGCTGCCGGCGGGCCGCATCGCGCCCGCCCGCGCCCTGGGCTTCGGGCTCGCGCTGGCCGTGCTCTCCACCGCGCTGCTGTTCGCCGTGGGCGGCGTGCCGGCCGCCGGCGTGGGCGTCGCCAGCATCCTCTTCTACGTCTTCGTCTACACCGTCTGGCTGAAGCCGCGCTCGGCCTGGAACGCGGTGATCGGCGGCGCGGCGGGCGCCGCGGCCCCGCTGATGGCGGACGTGGCGGTCAACGGCAGCATCGGCCCGGCGGGCCTGCTGCTGTTCGCGATCGTGTTCTTCTGGCAGCCGCCCCACGTCTGGGCGATCGCCCTCTACCGCAAGCGCGACTACGAGGCCGCCGGCATCCCCATGCTGCCGAGCGTGATCGGCGACCAGCCGACGCGCCGCCGCATGCTCGCCTACACGCTCTTCCTGGTGCCGGTCAGCCTGGCGCCCTGGTTCGTGGGCCTGCTGGGCGACGTCTACTTCGCCGTGGCGCTGGGCATGAACGCCTGGTTCACGGCCAGCGCGGTGAGCGTCCTGCGCCGCCGGACCGACGAGGCGGCGCGGCACATGTTCCTCGTCTCGCTGGCGTACCTGTTCTCGCTGTTCCTGGCGATGAACGTGGAGCTGTTGTTCGGGCTCTAGAGTGAGCGAGCGACCGCGCGGCGCCCTGCCGCTCCTGTTCAGCGTCGTCGTCGTCGACCTGATCGGATTCGGCGTCGTCATGCCGATCCTGCCGCTCTACGCCCGCGAGTTCGGCGCCAGCGGCTTCGAGGTGGGCCTGCTGGGCACCTGCTACGCGGCGGCCCAGTTCGCGTTCGCGCCGTTCTGGGGAAGGCTCTCCGACCGCTTCGGGCGGCGGCGCGTTCTGGTCTCGACGATCAGCGGAACCGCCGTGGCCCTGCTGGCCTTCGGGCTGGCCGGCTCGATCGCCGCGCTGTTCGCCGCCCGCACGCTGGCCGGGCTGTTCGCGGCCAACATCGGCGTGGCCTCGGCCTACATCACCGACGTGACCGACGAGAGCGAGCGCACCCGCTACATGGGCCTCTTGGGGGCCAGCTTCGGCGTGGGCTTCGTGGTGGGTCCGGCCATCGGCGGACTGCTCGCGCCCTTCGGGCTGGCGGTGCCGATCCTGGTGGCGGCCGGACTCGCCGGCGCCAACGCCGTCTACGCCTTCTTCGTGCTGCAGGAGCCGGCGCGGCGCACCGAGCGCGGCGAGCGGGTGGGGCGCCTGGACGTGCTGCGCGATCCGACGGTGCGGCGGCTCTGCCTCACCTACTTCCTGTTCTCGGTGGCGGTGACCCAGCTCGAGACCATGTTCGCCCTGTTCATGGCCGACCGCTTCGGCTACGGCGCCCGCGAGGTGGCGTTCTTGTTCGTGGGCATCGCGGTGGTGATGGGCGGCATCCAGGGCGGCGGCATGCGGGCGCTGTCGGCGCGCTTCGCCGAGCGGACGCTGTCGGTCGCCGGCATGGCCCTGCTGGCGGCCGCCTTCGCCAGCATGGTGCTCGCCCCGACGGTGGCGATCCTGCTCCTCCCGCTGACCGTGTCGGCGGTGGGCCGCGGCATCGCCCAGCCGCCGCTCATGAGCCTGGCCTCGTTCCGGGCCGCCGCGGACCGGCGGGGGATCGTGCTGGCCACCTTCCAATCGAGCGCGTCGCTGGCGCGGGTGGTCGGGCCGGCGGCGGCGGGCCTGCTCTACGACCAGTCGATCTCGGGGCCCTTCCTGCTGGCGTCGGGCCTGATGGCCGGCGCTACGGTGTTGGCCCTGGGGCTTCCCACCCCGGACCCCGACCCCGACCCCGACCGCGTCTGAGGCGACCCGTGGACCCGTCCTTCCTGCCCGCCGTGAACGCCTGCCTGAACGCCACCGCCGGCGTGCTGCTGGTGTGGGGCCGGCGGCTGGCGCGGCGTCGCGAGATCGCGCGCCACCGCCGGGTCATGCTCGGCGCCTTCGCCGTCTCGAGCCTGTTCCTGGCCTTCTACCTGGCCCACAAGGTCTCGCGGAACTTCGAGAACACCACCTTCCACGCCGAGGGCCTGGCGAAGGCGGCCTACCTGCTGCTGCTCGCCTCCCACGTGGTGCTGGCCACCGCGGTGCCCTTCCTGGCGATCGCGCTGATCGCCCTCGGGCTGCGCGAGCGCTTCGAGACGCACCGGCGCCTGGCGCGGGTCGCGTGGCCGATCTGGATGTACGTCTCCGTCACCGGAGTGCTGATCTACGTGTTGCTGTATCCCCTCAATCCGGTTCCGGCCTGAGGTCCGGTTCGAGGCGGGATTCCCCTGCGATCTCGGAGGGATGCAACGAATCGCGGCACTCCCCCGATTCGGTTGTGAAAGCCCCGGGATTTGGCTACGCCCTGTTCGCGGCCCGCCCCGGTCCCCCCGGCGAACCGGGACCCGCCGAGCGCCGAGCCCTACCCGTCGGAGCGCGGACGCGCTTCGCCCCACTTCATCGACCACACTCCGAGGTCCGGAACCAGGATGACACGCAACCTCCTCGCGATCGCTGCGACCGTCGCGGCCCTCGTCCTCCCCGCCCTGGCGCAGGCCCAGGATCTGGCGCGCGGCGAGGAGATCTACGGTCTGTGCACCCAGTGCCACGGCACCGCCGGCGCCGGCGACCCGCTCTCGCTGGCGCCGTCCATCGCCGGCAAGTCGCAGTGGTACCTCGAGCGGCAGCTCCACAACTTCAAGCAGGGCCTGCGCGGCACCCACCCGGACGACCTGGGCGGTCTGCGCATGTATCCCATGTCGCGGTCGCTGCGCAGCGACGAGGACATCGCGGCCGTCGCCGCCTACGTGGCGTCGCTGCCGGTGCCCGACCTCGAGCCCACCATCGAGGGCGATGCCGCCAAGGGGCAGGCGTCCTACGCCACCTGCCAGGCCTGCCACGGCCCCGAAGGTGCCGGCAACGAGGCCCTGAACGCGCCGCGGCTCACCCATACCAGCGACTGGTACCTGGTCCAGGCGCTCCGCAAGTACCAGGCCGGCATCCTGGGCGGGAACCCGGGCAACCAGAACGCCGTCATGATGCGCGGCATGGCGCTCAGCCTGGCCGACGACCAGGCGATCTTCGACGTCGTGGCGTACATCCGCACGCTCGAGAAGTGAGGCACTAGATGGGCAAGGAATACAAGGCGGAGGATCTGGCCTTCCGCACCTTCATGATCAGCATGGCGGGCGTGCTCGCCTTCATCACCGTGGTCTTTCTCTTCATCCTCTAGGGGCGACGCATGATCGAGTACTACCTGCCCGCGGCCTCGACCTACGCCAAGGACATCGACTCGCTGTTCGACCTGATCTTCTGGCTGGTCGGCTTCTGGTTCGTCCTGTGCCAGGGCATCTTCTTCTGGCTGCTCTGGCGGTTCCGCGCGCGGGACGGCGTCAAGGGCGAGTACGTCAGCGGCGAGCTGAAGCACGAAAAGCGCTGGATCACGATCCCGCACCTGCTCGTGCTCGTCTGCGACATCTTCATCATCTACGGCGCCGTCCGCGTCTGGTACGACATCAAGCAGTACCTGCCCCCGGCGCAGGAGACGGTGCGGGTGATCGGCCAGCAGTGGGCCTGGACCTTCGTGCACCCCGGTCCGGACCGGGAGCTCGACACGGCGGACGACATCGCCACGGTGAACGAGCTGCACCTGCGCGAGGGCACGCTCTACCACTACAAGCTCGAGGCCCTCGACGTGCTGCACAACTTCTCGGTGCCCGTCTTCCGGCTGAAGCAGGACGCCATTCCGGGCCGCGTGATCACCGGTTGGTTCGAGCCGACGATGGCCGGTGAGTTCGACATCCAGTGCGCCGAGATCTGCGGCATCGGGCACGGCCTGATGGGCGCCCGGGTGATCATCGAGACCCCGGAGCAGCACGCGGCATGGATCGCCGAGAACTCGTCCATCTCCATCGCGGCCAACCTGGCCGGGAACGAGGAATAGCCATGGCCGAACCCGTCGCCCCCGCCGAAGCGCACGACGACCACCACCACGAGCAGAGCTTCTGGAGCAAGTACGTCTTCAGCACCGATCACAAGGTGATCGCGCTCCAGTACATGTTCACCGGCATGGCCATGGCGCTGATCGGCGGCTTCATGGCCTACGCGTTCCGCATGCAGCTGGCGTTCCCCGGCATGGAAGTGCCCGGCTACGGCCTGGTCTCGCCGAACGACTACAACGCCCTGGTCACCAACCACGGCTCCATCATGATCTTCTGGGTGGCCATGCCCGTGCTGATCGCGGCCTTCGGGAACTACCTGATCCCGCTGATGATCGGCTGCGACGACATGGTCTTCCCCAAGCTGAACCGGCTCAGCTACCAGATCTTCCTGCTCTCGGCGATCGTGCTGATCGCCTCCTTCTTCGTGCCCGGCGGCGGCTTCGGCGGCGCCTGGACGTCGTACCCGCCGCTGTCGGCGAAGGCGGAGTACAGCCTCACCCCATTGGGCTCGAGCATCTGGCTGGTGGCGGTGGCGCTGGAATTCGTGGCCTTCCTGCTGGGAGGCATCAACTTCGTCACCACGGCCATGAACTCGCGGGCCCAGGGCATGAAGCTCTACGACGTGCCCATGGTCGTCTGGATGATCGTGATCGCGAGCATCCTGTTCATGGCCTCGGTGGGCCCGCTGATCGCCGGCGCGGTCATGCTCTTCATGGACCAGCAGATCGGCACCGCCTTCTTCGATCCGAACCGGGGCGGCGATCCGATCCTCTGGCAGCACCTGTTCTGGTTCTTCGGCCACCCGGAGGTCTACGTGGTGCTGCTGCCGGCCGTCGGCATGTGCGCCGACGTGATCACCGTCTTCGCGCGCAAGAAGCTCTTCGCGTACCGGACGGTGCTCTACACCGCCATCGGCACCGGCGTGCTGTCCTTCACGGTGTGGGCCCACTACCAGTTCATCGCCGGCATCGATCCGCGCATGGCCCACGTGTTCACGGTGACGACGCTGCTCATCTCCATTCCGATCGCGGAGATGATGTTCGTCTACATCGCCACGCTGTACGGCGGATCGATCCGCTTCACCACGCCCATGCTCTGGGCCCTGTCGTTCATCGCCACCTTCCTGATCGGCGGCGTGACCGGCATCTTCCTGGGCGCCAGCGGAGCGGACATCTACCTGCACGACACCTACTTCGTGCTGGCCCACTTCCACTACACGTTCTTCCCGATCGCCATCATCGGGACGTTCACGGGCGTCACCTTCTGGTACCCGAAGATGTTCGGTCGGATGCTGAACGAGACGCTGGGGAAGATCCATTTCTGGGGGACCGTCATCCCCTTCAACCTGATCTTCATCCCGCTGTTCATCACCGGCGCCGCCGGCCAGCACCGGCGCATCTACGACTACACGAACTTCCCGGAGCTGGTGCAGTTCCAGGGCTTCCGCGTGGTCGCGACGGTGTCGCTGCTGGTGATGCTCGCCTTCCAGCTGGTGTTCATCTACAACTTCTTCAGCAGCCTCCGGAACGGCAAGAAGGCCGGCAAGAACCCCTGGAACTCCAACACCCTGGAGTGGTCGGCCGAGTCGCCGCCGCCCCACGGCAACTGGCCCGAGCTGCCCACGGTCTACCGCGGTCCCTACGAGTACAACCACCCGGACCGTGAAGAGGACTACTGGCCGCAGCACGTCCCCAACTAGAGAGGACCCGGAAGCGCAATGAGACCGATTGCAACCACACGCTCCGCCGCGGGCATGCCCACCGGCCTCCTGGCCGTCTGGTGGGTGGTCGTCTCGGAGATCGTGATCTTCGGGGGGCTGCTCGCCTCCTACATCATGCACCGCCTCGCCCACGACTCGTTCGCGGTGCAGGCCGCGTACACGAACACCATGATCGGCGCCTTCAACACCTTCGTGCTGTTGACGTCGAGCCTGACGGCGGTGCTGGCCCACCGGGAGGCCGAGAAGGGCAACGGACCCAAGGCCGCCCAGTTCCTGATGTACACGGTCGGCGGCGCCCTGACCTTCACCTGCGTGAAGGCCTACGAGTGGTACACCGAGATCAGCCACGGCTACACGATCACGTCGGACACCTTCTGGTCCTTCTACTACACGGCCGCCGGGCTCCACGCCCTGCACGTGATCGCCGGCGCGATCATCATGGTGATCGTCGCCAACAGCGCCCGTAAGAACCTGGAACTCCACCGCGTCGAGCTGATCGGCATCTACTGGCACTTCGTCGACGTCGTCTGGATCTTCCTCTTCCCGCTCCTGTACATCGCGAAGTAGGGAACCATGTCCGAAGAACACCACACGAACTACGTCAAGATCTGGGCGATCCTGCTGGGCCTGCTGGTGGTCAGCGTCATCGGCCCCGAGTTCGGGATCCGCTGGCTCACCCTGGTCACCGCCTTCGGGATCGCCGTCGTGAAGGCCTACCTGGTGGCGAAGCACTTCATGCACATCAACCTGACGCCGCGCTTCATTCCCTACCTGGTGGCCACCTCGCTGGTCTTCATGTTCCTCTTCTTCGCCGGCACCTCGCCGGACGTGATGAAGGACGAGGGCGCGGGCTGGGTGAAGCCGGCCTGGAAGGCCGCCGCGGCCGCCCACGCTGCCGGCGAGACCGCCGACCCGGGAGCCGGCCACCACTAGAGAGGCGCCCCCCATGGCGACCCGCATCCAGCATCCGACCATCCGCGTCGTCTCCGAGAGCCGGCGGGAGCCGCTGGTTCCCAACGGCGTGATGGGCATGCTGATCTTCGTCTTCACCGAGACGATGCTGTTCGCGGGCCTGATCAGCGCCTTCACGATCATCCGCTCCGGCGCGACCGTCTGGCCGCCGCCGGACCAGCCCCGGCTGCCCCTCGAGGAGACGGCGCTCAACACCGCGGCGCTGCTGCTGTCGGGCGTGATGCTGTTCGTGGCGCGGCGGCGCTACCAGCGCGACCGCGAGGGGGCGAAGACGCCGCTGCTGGCCGCCATGCTGCTGGGCGGCTGGTTCGTCGTCGCCCAGGGCGCCGAGTGGGTGGCCCTGATCGGCCAGGGCCTGACGCTCACCTCCAGTGCCCTCGGCGGCTTCTTCTACCTGATCGTCGGCATCCACGGCCTGCACGCGCTGGCCGCCCTCGCCGTGCTGGCCCACACCTGGCAGCGGATCCAGCGCGGCTGGCTCGCGTCCAGCCAGCTCGCCACCGCCGAGGTGTTCTGGTACTTCGTGGTGGGCATCTGGCCGATCCTCTACGGTGTGGTGTACCTGTGATGCGTGTCCTGCTCTCCGCTCTCCTGATCGGCCTGCTGCTGCCCACCACGGCGGCGGCCTGCGCCGTCTGCATCGGCGGCCAGACCGAGGAGACGCGCTACGCCTTCCTGTGGACCACCGGCTTCCTGTCGGTGCTGCCGCTGGGCATGATCGGCGGCGCGGTCTGGTGGCTGCGGCGGCGCGCCCGGGAGCTGGCCCTGCGCGAGCTCCGGCAGGGCGAGCCCTGGCAGGGTCCGCAGACGCGGCGTGATCCGACGCCGGGCGAGCTGACGCGGGCCCGGGCGGCGAGCCGCCCCTAGCGCCCCGGCGCGCTCAGCCCGAGGCGGCTTCGCGCTCGGCGTCGCTCTTCAGCCGGAAGGGCGGGTAGACCGGGACCTCCACCCGGACCACTTCGCCGGAGGGATGGGTCAGCTCGCGGATCACCGTGCCGACCGGCTCGAGCGGGGCGCTCTCGACCCTGCGATCCCGGGCCTCCTGCGACGCTGCGGTTCCTCGTCGTGCCACGTCCGGTCCTCCCGTTCGTTCCCCCTTCTCATCGGGTGATCGGGGGGCGGGATGGAGCCGTCTGGCGCGCGGTTCCGTCTGGAGCGGAGAGGTCCAGAAACACGAAACCCGCCTTTCGGCGGGCAAAAACGTCTCGAAACAACCCGCAAATTATAGCACGGATCTGCGATTGCGCAAGCGAGATTCTCGTTTTCGCGTGCACCTCGGCCGGAAACCGGCGACCGGTGCCCGAAATCGCGGTCGAGTCCGCAAAAAAGCCGGATCCGAGGCCCGAAAACGTCGTTCTATCCGACCACGTTCACGAGCCGACCGGGCACCACGATCACCTTGCGCGGCTCCCGGCCCTCCAGGTGCTTGCGCACCTTCTCCGACGCCAGGGCCGCCTGCTCGATGGCCTGCTTCGTGGCGTCGGCGGGGACCTCGATCTCGTCGCGGCGCTTGCCGTTGACCTGGAGCACCAGCGTCACCACGTCCTGCACGAGCAGCGAGGCGTCGGCCTCGGGCCAGGGTGCGCGGGCCAGGCTCTCGTCGTGGCCCAGCCGCTGCCACAGCTCCTCGGCCACGTGGGGCGCCATGGGGGCCAGCAGCAGCACCAGGGCGCGGGCGCCGACCTCGGGCAGGGGCGCGTCCTTCGCCACGTCGCGGGCGTAGACCATCAGCTTCGAGATGGCCGTGTTGAAGCGCATCGCCTCCAGGTCCTCGGTCACGCCGTGGATGGTCGCGGCGGTGAGCCGCGCCTGCTCGGGCGTGCCGTCGCCGGCGGCCAGCGCGCGCAGGGGCTCCCCCTCCGCATCGGCGTCGAGCAGCGTGCGCCACACCCGGTCGAGGAAGCGGCGCACGCCCTGGATGCCGTCGATCGACCAGGGCGCCTCCTTCTCGAGCGGCCCCAGGAACATCTCGTAGAGCCGCATCGAGTCGGCGCCGTACTCGCCGATCACGGCGTCCGGGTTGATCACGTTGCCCCGGCTCTTCGACATCTTCTCGACCACCTCCTCGAGCACGAGGTCGGCGGTCGGGTGCAGGGGCTCGCCGTCGCCGGACTGGCGCAGGTCGCCCGCGTGGACCCAGCGGGCCTTGAGTCCCCGGCCGTCGGCGGCGGTCACCCGGTCGCCGTCGACCACCACGTCGCCCGCCGCGTACAGCTTCGGTGCGGCGCCTTCTTCGTCCGAGACGTTGTCGTCGTAGTAGCGGTAGCTGTAGCCCAGGATCATTCCCTGGTTGACCAGCTTCTGGAACGGCTCCTTCGTGTGCACGACCCCCAGGTCGAAGAGCACCTTGTGCCAGAAGCGGGCGTAGAGCAGGTGGAGCACGGCGTGCTCGGCACCGCCCACGTACAGGTCCACCGGCATCCAGTAGCGCTCGGCCTCGGGCGAGACGATCTGCTCGTCGTTGTGCGGATCGCAGAAGCGCAGGTAGTACCAGCAGCTGCCCGCCCACTGGGGCATGGTGTTGCGGTCGCGCAGGGCACGCCGGCCCGTCTCCGGATCGACGGTCTCGATCCAGTCCCGGGCGCGCTCGAGCGGCGTCTCGTTCTGGTCGCTGGGGCGGAAGTCGTCCAGCTCCGGCAGCTCCAGGGGCAGCTCCGCTTCGGGCAGCAGCTTCACGCGGCCGTCGTCGGTGTGGATCAGCGGGAACGGCTCGCCCCAGTAGCGCTGCCGGCTGAACAGCCAGTCGCGCAGCTTGTAGGTGACGGCGCCCTGGCCGGTGCCCTCGGCCTCCAGGTGCTCGACCATGCGGCGCCTGGCCGCGTCGGTTTCGAGCCCGTCGAGGAAGCCCGAGTTGACGGCGGTCCCATTGCCGACGAAGGCGGCCTTGCCGACGTCGCCGCCGGCGACCACCTCGACGATCGGCAGGCCGAACTGGCTGGCGAAGGCGTGGTCGCGCTCGTCGTGGCCGGGCACGGCCATGATCGCGCCGGTGCCGTAGGTGGCCAGCACGTAGTCGGCGATCCAGATCGGGATGCGCTCCCCGTTCACCGGGTTGACCGCGAAGGCGCCGGTGGGCACGCCGGTCTTCTCCTTGGTGTCCGCCATGCGCACGCGCTCGCTCTTGCGCCGCGCGGCAAGGACGTACTCCTCCACCGCGCCGCGCTGGGCGTCGGTGGTGATCTCCCGCGCGATCGGGTGCTCCGGCGCCAGCACCATGTAGGTGGCGCCGAACAGGGTGTCGGGGCGCGTGGTGAAGACCTCGATCTCCCGGTCGTGGCCGGCGACGGCGAAGCGCACGTTGGCGCCCTCGCTGCGGCCGATCCAGTCGCGCTGCATCTTCTTGATCGGCTCGGGCCAGTCGAGGCCCTCCAGGTCGTCGAGCAGGCGCTCGGCGTAGGCGGTGATGCGCAGCATCCACTGGCGCATCGGCAGGCGCTCGACCGGGTGACCGCCGCGCTCGCTCTTGCCGTCGATCACCTCCTCGTTCGCCAGCACGGTCCCCAGGGCGGGGCACCAGTTCACCGGCACCTCGGCCTCGTAGGCGAGCCCGCGCTGGTAGAGCTGCTGGAAGATCCACTGGGTCCAGCGCACGTAGGAGGGATCGGTCGTGTCGATCTCCCGCGACCAGTCGTAGGAGAAGCCCAGCGCGTCGATCTGGCGGCGGAAATTCTGGATGTTGCGGCGCGTCGTCTCGCGCGGGTGGGTGCCCGTCTCGATGGCGTACTGCTCGGCCGGCAGGCCGAAGGCGTCCCAGCCCATGGGGTGGAGCACGTTGAAGCCGCGCATGCGCTTGTAGCGCGACAGCACGTCGGTGGCGATGTAGCCCTTCGGGTGGCCCACGTGCAGGCCCGCGCCCGACGGGTAGGGGAACATGTCCAGCGCGTAGTACTTGGGGCGGGAGGGATCGAGCTCGGCGCGGAAGACCTGCTTCTCCTGCCAATGGGCCTGCCACTTCGCCTCGATCGCCTTCGGGTCGTACGCCATGGTCGCGGGAAAGTGCCGGCGCGTGCTGCCCGCGTCAACGGAGCCGGGCGGCTACGCTCTGGCCATGGAGCAGGAGCGCACTCCGATCTTCGTGCTCTCCGACGGCACCGGCGACACCGGGGCGTCGGTGGCCCAGGCCGTCATGGCCCAGTTCCAGGTCGGCTGGACGCTGCGGCGCTTCGGCGGCATCCGCCACGAGAGCCTGGCCCGACGGGTGGTGGGAGAGGCCGAGAAGGCCGGTGCGCTGATCGTCTTCACCCTGGTGGACAAGCGCGTGGCGCGGGCGCTGCTCGACGAGGCGGGGCGCCGCGGGGTCCCGACCTTCGACGTGCTGGGCGGCATGATCTCCAAGGTCGCCGACCACCTGGCGGCCGAGCCGCGCTCGCAGCCGGGCCTGCTGCACGGCTTCTCCGACGACTACTACCGGCGGGTCGAGGCGGTGGAGTTCGCGGTGCGGCACGACGACGGCGCGAACCTGCACACCCTGGACCGCGCCGACCTGGTGCTGACCGGCATCTCGCGCACCTCCAAGACGCCGCTCTCCATGTACCTGGCCCAGCGCGGCTACAAGACCGGCAACGTGCCGATCGTGCCCGGCATCGACCCGCCGCGCAGCCTGCTCGACCTGGACGCGCGCAAGGTGTTCGCCCTGTCGGTCGACCCGTCGCTGCTGCTCACCATCCGCCAGGCGCGCATCCGCGTGCTGGGAGCGCCCCCCTACTCGACCTACGCCGACCCGGAGGCGCTGCTCGAGGAGGTGCGCCGCGCCCGCCGCCTCTACCGCGAGCAGGGCTGGCGCGTGATCGACATCTCGGGCAAGGCCGTGGAGGAGAACGCCGCCCGCATCCTGCGCTTCGTGGAGGGCGACGAAGCGTAGGCGGAGCCGCTCGGCCGCGAAACGGGTCTTGTGCACCGCTCCGCTGGGCTCTCCCTTTTCGACTTCGCTCGCCTTCGGCTCGCTGCGCGCCGGGGCTTCCGCCCCGGCTTGCGGCGGGCGAACGCCGAGGCGCAGACGAACCCGGTCAGCCGTTCTACTCGTCGGCGTCGCGGAGGCCCAGCTGCTTCTCGCGCTCCTTCTGGATGCGGATGGCCTCCTTCTGCTCCTCGGTCAACAGTGCCGTCGCCACCTTGGGGCGCAGGATCGAGTAGAAGGACGGCACGACCGTGATGGCGCCGAACATGTTCAGGATCATCAGGATCACGAGCAGGTAGGCCATCTCCGCCTGGAAGCGCAGGTCCGAGAACACCCAGAGCACGATGCCGCCGGTGATGGTGGTGGCGGTGAAGGTCACCGCCATGCCGGTGGTGCGCACCGCGCGTCTCACCGCCTCGTCGATGTCCGCCGTGTCCGCCACCTCCTGGCGTATGCGGTCGACGATGTAGATGGCGTAGTCCACCCCGATGCCCACGCCCACCGACTGCACCGGCAGCGTGTTGATGTTCAGGCCGATGCCGCGCACGGCCATGTAGGCCAGCGAGATCATGGTCGCGGTGGCGATCTGGAGCAGGATGATCGCGCCCGACGGCACCGACTTGTACGTCACCGAGTGCAGCACGAAGATCACGAAGAAGATCAGCGAGATGTTCGCGACGTGGCTGCGCTCGACCTCGTCGTTGATGGCGGCCAGGATGCCCATCGAGCCGCCGGCCATCACGAACTGCACGCCGCGCGTCCACGAGTTGGTCGGCTGGTAGCGCGGAACCGGATCGACCGCCTTCAGGTCGGCGACGATCAGGTTCTTGGTGTGGGTCTCGACGGCGCGGATACCGTACTCCTCGCTCTCCCACCACTGGGACACGTCGTCGGCCGTCCACTCGGCCAGGTTCTCGGGCCAGGTGAAGATCTCGTCCTCGTCGACGTCCGACGCGTCCTCGTAGTCGTACATCGCCTCTTCGGCGAACTCGTCGATCCACTCGGGCAGCCCGTCGGCGTCGACGTGCTTGACCGGCGCCTCCAGGTAGCTGCCGTCCTTCTGGCGGATGCGTACGGTCAGCGTGTGGTGCCGCGGCGGCAGCAGCGGCCCGAGCATGTAGTACCACTTGTCCAGCAGGTTCTCCGTCTCGAAGAAGCCGTCGTCCGGGTTGCCGTGGTCCTCGGACAGGCGGATCGAGATCTCGCCCAGCGGGTTCTCGCGGATGAACTTCTCCGCGTAGTGGGTGGCGTAGAGGATCGTGTCGCCCTTCTGGTCGGGGTAGAAGAACGCGATGTTCGCCTTGCGCCCGTCGTCGGTCATGAAGGGGCGCATGAAGCCCGGCGCTCCGTTCTGCTGGAGCTGGAAGATCATGGCGCGCACCGTGCCCGGGTGGTCCGGCACGAAGAACCACTTGGGGTCGCCGTAGTGGTTGATGCGCCACATCTGGCGCAGGAACGGCACGACCGACACCGAGGCGCCCAGGTTGGTGTCGACCTTCAGCGCGCGCTCGAAGCGCTCCATCGCCTTGATCGGCTCGGCGTCGGCGCTGGCGTTGGGCCGGTCTCCGTCGGAGTAGACCACCAGCGAGTCGACGCCGCCGAAGCGCTCGGCGATCTCGGCGGTCGCCACGTTGAACTCGTGGTCCGGCCACAACAGCGGCGTGCCCGGCGTCGCCACGCCGATCTTCGAGTGGAAGAGCGCGATGTAGGTGCAGACGACGAACAGCACGATCGTGCCGCCGCCGATCACGTACTTCCAGGTGGGGTGCGTCGTCATGTCGCCGATGAAGCGGGTGAAGCGCACCATGAAGCCCGGCAGGAAGTGCTCGTGTTCTTCCGGCGCCGGCATGTAGCAGATGAGGATCGGGTGGAGGATCTCCACCGTCACGATGATCGACGCCACCCAGAAGGCGCCGAACACCGCCAGGTCCTGCATCTGCTGGATCGACGTCACCATGATCACCAGCAGGCCGGCCACGTCGGTGATGATGCCCAGCGTGCCCGGGACCACGAGCTCGCCCATGGCGATGGTCGCCACCTCGACGCGGGCGACCTTCGGGTCGCCGTACATCGGCAGCATCACCTCGTAGTCCTCGAAGAAGCGCTCGGCCATCTGCACCGTGTGGGAGACGGCGCGCGCCGTGATGATCATGGGGATCACCAGGATCAGCGGGTCGAAGGTGATGCCCATCCAGCCGGTGAAGCCCAGGCCCCAGACCGCGGTCATGGCGGCGGCGATGGCTGGGATGAACACCCCGTGCCAGCGCCGGAAGTAGAGCCACAGCAGCAGGAAGATCATGGCGATGGTCGCCAGGACGAAGCCCAGGATCTGGAAGGCGTGGGTGATGATCCAGCCGACGCCGATGGGTCCGCCGGTGACGTGCACCGTCAGCCCTGGGATCTTCTCCTCCCATTTCTTCTTGATGCCCTGCACGTGGTCGAAGACCGCCATGTAGGTCTCGCGGCTCGACAGGCGGTCGGTGACGAAGCCGGCGGTGATGAGAGCCCCCATCTCGTCGCGGGCCACCAGACGGCCGAAGATCACGGGCGGGTTCTGGCGCACCAGCTCGCGCAGCTCGTCCGCCTCCTCCTGCGTCTCCGGCACCTTCGGCATCAGCACGTCCTGCTCGATCGCGCCGTCGGGCATGATCTGGAAGACGCGGGTCGAGTTGTGGGTGAACGAGCGGATCTGGTCGTGGTTCACCGGGTAGGGCGGATAGCGCTGGTCGAGGATGTCGCGGATCTCCTCGAGCGTGTACGCCTCGCTCTCTTCCAGCTCGTCGCGCAGCTCGTCGCGGGCGTCGGTCTGGCTGTCGAAGCCGATGCCGTCGAGCTCCCGCGTGATCTCGCGGATGGCGGCGATGATGTCGGGGCGGAAGATCGTGCCCTCGTCGACGGTGACGGCCAGCGCCACCAGCGACGAGCTGCCGAAGGTCTTCGCGAACTTGTCCTGGGCGTGGACGTAGGGATGGTCCGGGAAGAGGGAGCGCGCGTCGGTGTTGATGCGGACGTGGGGACCCGGAATCGTGTAGCCCGCGGCGCGCAGGGCGGTGTTCGCGATCGGGTAGAAGAAGAAGAGGCTCGAAAAGATCAGGAACATCGCCACGGGGAAGCGGTTGCGCGTGATGAAGCGCGCGAACCGCTGCGTGCCCGACTGCGGTCGATCGACGTTGTGGGGCATCTGCGGCGGGGTGGGCGGGGTACCTTCCGACATGGGCGCTGTCTCTTCCTCGGTGCACCCCCCGCTTTCGACGGTGGCGCACCGACCGCCCCCTCGGCGAAGGGGTCGGGAAGAGCGGCGCGCAAGAGGGCCGGCTGGGGGAGTAGAGCGGCAGGCCGGCACCCACCATCAGAGTCCGGCCGCACCGTAATTGCATCGCCCCTGCGGGTCAAGCACAGACGCGCATCGCGAGAAAAGCCTCGGAGAATCGGACGATTCCGCGACCGGCGCGGTGCCGGCCCCCCGATCAGATCGGGGTCTTTTCCCCACTACTCTCGGTGGCGTCGCAGCGTCCCAGGAAGGCCGCCGGCGCCACCACCACGGCGCCGTGGTGGCGCACCCGGGCGGCCAGCCGCCGGTCGGCGGTGACCACCCGCACGCGCGAGGCGTCCGGCGCCTCGCGGACCCGGCGCACCAGCCAGTCGTCGGCCGACGGCACGAACACCTGGCGCACCGCTCCCTCCCCCTCGGGCACCTCCCGGTCGCCGTCGAAGGCCACCCAGACGCGGGCGCGCGGATCGTCGAAGCGGGCGGCCCGGTCCAGCAGCGCGTTGCGCCGGGGCGCCGTCCACCACTCGTGGCGGTCGCCGCCGGCCAGCAGCGCCACCTGGATGGCGTTGAAGCCGTCGACCAGCCAGATCTCCTCGTCGTCTTCCACGACCCCAACGTACGCAGCGGGGCTGGCCTGCGCCCGCTCGAGGCCGCCCCACCAGGCGAGGCCCAGGGCGACGAACGCCAGCGGCACCAGCACGGCCTCCCCCACCCCGAACCAGAAGCCCGACCCGATACCCGACCCGATACCCGACCCGATGCCCGATCGATCCATGGAGCCTCCCTCCCTCGCGACGTCCCGACCAGCCTGGAGGGTCCCCGTGACAGCTCCGGTCACGCCGGAAAGTGCCGCCCGGACCGGGGCTTGCGGGCCCGGCTCCGCTGGCGTACCGATCCGCGATGGCCGACTCCTCCTCGCCGCTGCGGGTGGCGCTGGTCCAGATGCGCCCCTCCGACGACGCGGACGCCAACCTGGCGACCGCCCTGGCGGAGATCGAGCACGCGGCCCGGGAGGGCGCCCGGCTGGTCTGCCTGCCCGAGCTCTTCCGGGGTCCCTACTTCTGCCAGAGCGAGGATCCGGCCCACTTCGATCGGGCCGAGCCGATCCCGGGTCCGTCGACCGAGGCGCTGGCCAAGCGGGCGGCCGAGTGCGGCGTGGTGGTCGGCGCCAGCCTGTTCGAGCGCCGGGCCGAGGGCCTCTACCACAACACCGCGGTCACCCTGGACGCCGACGGCCGCCTGGCCGGCCGCTACCGCAAGATGCACATCCCGGACGACCCGCTCTACTACGAGAAGTTCTACTTCACGCCGGGCGACCTGGGCTTCGCCTGCCACGAGACGCGCCACGCCCGGGTGGGGTCGCTGGTGTGCTGGGACCAGTGGTTCCCCGAGGCCGCCCGGCTCTCGGCGCTCTCCGGGGCCCAGATCCTGCTGTACCCGACCGCCATCGGCTGGCAGTTCGACGAGGGCGAGGAGACCGACCGGGCCCAGCACGACGCCTGGGAGACGGTGCAGCGCGCCCACGCCATCGCCAACGGCGTGTTCGTGGCGGCGGTGAACCGGGTGGGGCGCGAGGGCGACATCCGCTTCTGGGGCCAGTCGTTCGTGGCCGACCCGTTCGGGCGGGTGCTGGCCCGCGCCTCGGCCAGCGAGCCCGAGACCCTCCTCGTCGACTGCGACCTCTCCGCCATCGAGCGGGTGCGGCGCGACTGGCCCTTCCTGCGCGATCGCCGCATCGACGCCTACGGCGACCTCGTCCGGCGCTACGGCCGGGAGTGACGCGCCCGGGCGTTCGCTGGCCCGCCGAGTGGGAGCCCCACGCCGCCACCTGGCTCGCCTGGCCCCACAACGCCGAGACCTGGCCGGGACACCTGGCGCAGGCGCACCGGGAGTACGTCGAGATCGTGCGCGCGCTCCAGGGTCGCGAGCTCGTGCGGCTGCTGGTGCGCGACGACGCCATGGAGGGGTCGGCGCGCCGGACGCTGCGCGAGCGCGGCGTCGACCCGGACGCCGGACTCCAGTTCCTCCACGTCCCCACCAATGACGCATGGGTCCGCGACTGGGGCCCGATCTTCGTCGCGCATGACGCACCCCGCCTGTTCGACTTCGACGCCTGGGGCGGCAAGTACCCGCCCTGGGATCTGGACGCGGCGGCCGGCGCCCGGGCGCTGGGCGCGCTGGGCCGCCCCTCGGTGTCGCCCGGCTTCGTGCTCGAGGGCGGATCGGTGGACGGCAACGGCGCCGGCTGCCTGCTCACCACCGAGTCGTGCCTGCTGAACCCGAACCGGGAGCCGGGCCGCACCCGGGAGGGCATGGAGGAGCGCCTGGCCCGCTGGCTGGGGGCCGAGCGGGTGGTGTGGCTGGAGGCCGGCATCTCCGGCGACGACACCGACGGCCACGTCGACGACGTGGCCCGTTTCGCCACGCGCACGACGGTGGTGGCCGTGCGCGCCGAGCCGGACCACGCCGACCACGCGGTGCTGGCCGCGAACCTGGCGCGGCTGCGGGCCGCGCGCAGCGCGGACGGCCGCCCGCTCGACGTGGTGGAGCTGCCCGTGCCGCCGCAGCACCGCCGCGCCGGTCTGTGCTGTCCGGCCAGCTACGCCAACTTCTACCTGGCCAACGGCGTGGCGCTGGTGCCCACCTTCGACGCGCCCAGCGACGCGCGCGCGCTGGCGGCACTGCGCGAGATCTGGCCCGATCGTGAAGTGACCGGGATCCCCTGCCAGACCCTCGTTCTGGGCCTCGGCGCCGTCCACTGCCTTTCGCAGCAGGAACCGCTCCTGGACACCCCCGCAGCGCTGGCGTCGGACCCTTCCACGGGTTAAACCGTATGCGTCCGAGGGGCGACCCGGCCGTCCTACGCCGCCCACCGTCGCCTCGACTCCCCAGCGCAGCACACGCGCTCCACGAGGTATGGCGTTGATCGAAGTGATCCGACACGACATCGTGATCGTCGGAGGCGGCGGCGCCGGCATCCGCGCCGCGATCGCGGCGGTGGAGGCCGACCCGGACGTCTCCGTCGCGATGGTCTCCAAGGTCTATCCCATGCGGAGCCACACCGTCTCCGCCGAGGGTGGCGCCGCGGCAGTGGCCCGCGACGACGACAACTTCGAGATGCACGGCTTCGACACCGTGAAGGGCTCGGACTTCCTGGGCGACCAGGACGTCATCCAGTACTTCGTCGAAGAGGCTCCGAAGGAGCTGACGCGCCTGGAGCACTGGGGCTGCCCCTGGAGCCGCAACGAGGACGGCACCGTCGCCACCCGCGCCTTCGGCGGCATGAGCACCAAGCGCACCTGGTACGCCGCCGACAAGGTCGGCTTCCACATGCTGCACGCCCTGTTCCAGCACTCGATGCGCTTCGACCGCATCATCCGCTACGACGAGCAGTTCGTGACGAAGCTCGTCGTCGACGGCGGCGCGATCCGCGGTGTGGTGTCGCTCGACGTGCGCGAGGGCGTGGTGCGGCTGATCCTCGGCCGCGCCGTGATCCTGGCCACCGGCGGCGCCGGCAAGATCTTCCCGTTCACCACGAACGGCAACATCAAGACCGGCGACGGCATGGCACTGGCGTACCGCGAAGGCGTGGCGCTGAAGGACATGGAGTTCGTGCAGTACCACCCGACCGGGCTGCCGGGCACCGGCATCCTGATCACCGAGGCGACGCGCGGCGAGGGCGGCTACGTCGTCAACAGCGAGGGCGAGCGCTTCCTGGTGACGCGCGACTACGGCGTCGGCACCAAGGCCGAGCTCGGCCCCCGCGACATGATCTCCCGCGCGATCGTGCAGGAGATCGAGGCGGGCCGCGGGCTCAAGGGTCCCTACGGCGAGTACGTGCACCTGGACCTCACCCACCTGGGCGAGGAGAAGATCAGCCAGCGCCTGCCCATGGTCCGCGAGCTGGCCAAGACCTACGTGGGCGTCGACCCGGTGCACGAGCCCATCCCGATCCGCCCGGTGGTGCACTACATGATGGGCGGCGTCGACACCGACATCGACGGCGCGACCAACATCCCCGGCCTCTACGCCGCCGGCGAGGTGGCCTGCGTCTCGCTGAACGGCGCCAACCGGCTCGGCTCGAACTCGCTGACCGAGTGCCTGGTGTTCGGAGCCCGCTCCGGCCAGAAGGCGGTCGAGTTCGCCAAGGGCGGCGACGACGGCAACGAGGACGCCTGCAAGCGCGTGGCCGAAGAGGAGGCGGCGCGCATCGAGCACCTGCGCGGCAAACAGAAGGGCGGCGAGAAGCTGGCGCAGATCCGCCGCGAGCTGAACGCCACCATGGAGAGCGGCTGCGGCGTCTACCGCGAGCAGGCGAGCATGGACGAGACGGCGCGCACCACCGGCCAGCTGAAGGGGCGCTTCGCCGACGTCGCGCTCGAGGACTCGTCGAAGGTGTTCAACACCGAGCTGATCGCCGCGCTCGAGCTCGGCAACATGCTCGACGTCGCCGAGGCCCTGGCCCATTCGGCCGCGCACCGCAACGAGAGCCGTGGTGCGCACACCCGCAAGGACTTCACCACACGCGACGACCAGAACTTCCTCTACCACACCCTCTGCCACTTCGATCCCGCCGGCCCGCGCCTGTCCAGGAAGGACGTGACGCTGGGCAAGTGGGTCCCGGAAGAGCGGAAGTACTAAGGACCCGATGAGCGAAGAGAAGAAGACATTCGTCATCACGCGCTTCGACCCGGACAAGGACGAGGCGCCGCGCACCGAGAGCTACGAGATCCCGGTCCAGCCCGACTGGAAGGTTCTCGACGCCCTCAACTTCATCAAGGACGAGGTCGACGGCAGCCTCTCGCACCGCTGGTCGTGCCGCATGGCCGTGTGCGGAAGCTGCGGCATGATGGTCGACGGCAAGCCGACCCTCACATGCAAGTCGGCGCTCTCGGACTACGGCGACACCGTCGAGGTCACCCCGCTCGCCAACTTCCCGGTGGTGCGCGACCTGGTGGTCGAGATGGAAGGCTTCATGGAGAAGCTGAAGAGCGTGAAGCCCTGGATCATCCAGGCCAAGGAGAAGGCGGTCGAGGAGGGCACGAACCGCCAGTCGCCCGAGGAGCTAGAGCACTTCAAGCAGTTCAGCATGTGCATCAACTGCATGCTCTGCTACTCGGCCTGCCCGGTGATGGGAAACGAGCCCGAGTTCATCGGACCCGCCGCGATCACCCTGGGCCACCGCTACAACATGGACTCGCGGGACGAGGGCCAGCGGGAGCGCAACGAGATCTTCCGCGGCAAGGGCACCGTCTTCAGCTGCTCCTACGCCAACGAGTGCAGCGAGGTCTGCCCGAAGCACGTCGACCCGGCCGCCGCCGTCAACCAGGCCAAGCTGAACGCGGTGATCGACTGGGCCACGAGCTTCGTCGTGCCCCGGGGAGGGAACGACTGATGGCACGCCCCGCACACCCGGAGACGATGAAGCCCCACGGACCCGAGCGGACACGCACGGCACGGCCGATGATGCCGGCCGAGTTCCCCATGTCGGGCCGCTACCGGGCCTACACCCTCTTCGACTACACCGGCATCGTCTACCTGCTGATGGGCTTCGTGGCGCTGCGCGTGGTCTGGGCGCTGGGCAACGGTCCGGAGGCCTGGGAGGCCATGCTGTCCCAGCTGGCGAACCCGCTCTACCTGGCCTTCCACGTGCTCTGCTTCGCCAGCTGCGTGTTCGTGGCGGTGCGCTTCTTCCGGCTGTTCCCGAAGGCGCAGCCGGCGAAGATCGGTCCGGCCAAGCCGCCGCCGGCGCCGCTGCTCCACGCCGGCCTCTACGTCGCCTGGCTGGCGGTCGCCGGCGGGCTCGCCTTCGTGCTGCTCGGAGGGATCTTCTGATGAAGACGCTGCTGCTCAAGCTCGAGCCGGTGATCTGGCTGCTGTTCGGCGCCGGCATCATGGTCGGCACCATGCTGATGACGGGCTGGACGCTGGCGGTCGGCATCGCCGCGCCGCTGGGCCTGGGAGCCGACGGCGCGCTGGCCTTCGAGCGCGCCCACGCGCTGGGGGCCTCGCTGATCGGCCGCGTGCTGCTGGTGGCGATCGTGGCGCTGCCGCTCTGGAAGGGCGCGCACCACACGCGCCACGTCTTCATCGACGCCGGCGGCGCCGAGCGCGACGCCGTGGTCGCCCCGCTGCTCTACCTGCTGGCCACGGTCGGCAGCGTGATGGCGATCGTGGCGGCGGTCCGGCTCTAGGCGCGCGCCTCTAGTCCTCTTCGCCGAAGGTCCGCACCAGGCCCGCCAGCAGCGCGTCGCGCTCCGCGTCCGCCAGCTGCGCCTCCGGGTGCGCCGGCAGGTAGAACCAGGGCGGCATCTCGCCCTCGCGCAGCATCTCGGCGGCCTCGTCGCCCTCGTTCTTGGGTCGGCCCCACTCCGAGACGTTGAAGTGCTCGCGCCCCTCGTCGACGTCGCGCTGCACCAGCCAGGACACGGGCGCCACGTTCGCGTACCAGGGCCAGACCGTCTCGTTGCTGTGGCAGTCGCCGCAGGCGCGGAAGAAGAGCTCGCGGGTGGCGGGCGCATCCCAGGCCGGCTCCTGCGCCACCGGCGGGTTCGCGTGGTCGCGCCCGTAGGGCACGAGCTGGACGAGCACGGCGAGCGCCGCTGCGCCGATCAGGATGCGCACGAGCATCGGTGGGTTCCTCCTCGATCCGCACACTACCGCTTCCGGTCGGCCTCAGCTCCGCTCTCGCCAGTCGCCGGACCGCTCGAAGGCGTGGGCGATGCGGTAGAGGGTGGCCTCGTCCAGGTGCCGGCCCACCAGCATCATGCCCACCGGCAGCCCGTCGACCGTGCCGCAGGGCACCGACAGAGCCGGGTGGTGGGTGGCGTCGAAGACGGCGGTGTTCTGCCCCGTTGCGATCGATGCGGAGAAGCGCTCGAGCACGCCGGCGTCCTCGGCGGGCAGCGGCGGCGCCACGTGGGGCGCCGTCGGCATCAGCAGGCAGTCCACCCGCTGGAGCGCCGCGTCGTAGAGCGACTGGAGGTGACGCGCCCAGCGCGCCGCCCTGGCGTAGTAGCGGCGTCCGTACTTGCGGTTCACCAGCGCGCCCAGCAGGCCGAACACCGCCGGACCGGGCGCCAGCAGGTCCGCCGACGCGTGCCACGCGCGCACCCGGTCCATGAAGCCCTCCGGGTAGACGCCGGGCGCCGACGCCAGCCCGTCGCGTCCTTCCAGCGTGTGGAACGATCCCTCCACCAGCAGCGGCAGGGTGTAGGGCGCCGCCGAGCGGTGCTCCGGGACCGAGACCTCCTCGACCGCGCAGCCCAGGCCGGCCAGCGCCTCGGCCGCCCGGCGCACGCAGTCCTCCACCGGCGCCGCGGCGTCGCCGCCCTCGAAGCCCTCGGCGAGCACGCCCACCCGCAGGCCGTCGGCGCCGCGCGCGAGGGCGGCCTCGTAGTCCTCCCCCGGCGCGCCCGACTGGCGGGCGTCGATGCCGTCCGGTCCGGCCAGCACGCCCAGCATGCGGGCGTTGCTCGCCACGTCGGCGGTCATCGGACCGGTGTGGTCGATCATCGGCTCGATCGGCGCGATGCCCGTGTAGGGCACGAGCCCCCAGGTGGGCTTCATGCCGACGATGCCGCAGTAGGCCGCCGGGATGCGGATCGACCCGCCCTGGTCGCCGCCCACCGCCAGCTCGACGTCGCCGGCGGCGACGGCGGCCGCCGACCCGGAGGAGGAGCCCCCGGCCGAGCGCCCGCGGCGGTGCGGGTTGTGGACGAAGCCGCCGACGCTGGTGTGGCTGCCGCCGGAGGCGCACAGGTCCTCGCAGTGGACCTTGCCGGCGATCTCGGCGCCGGCCTCCAGCAGCCGCGTCACGACGCTGGCGTCGACCTCGGCCACGTAGCCCTCGAAGATGGCCGAGCCGTTGCTCATGGGAACGCCGGCCAGCATCACGTTGTCCTTGAGCGCCACCCGCAGCCCCGCCAGCGGACCCTCGTCGCGGATGCGCAGCGACGTGCGCACGTGCCAGGCGTTGTGCGGGTTCTCCGACGCGTCGGGCACGCGCCAGCTGCGGTCGCCGGGGGTCTCGGGGGCGGGCGGCTCGGGGGCCACGTCGAGCGCCGCGTAGACGCCGGCGAGCCCGGTCACCAGCATCTCGTAGGCGGCCCGGTCCTCGTCGTTCCAGTGGAAGCCGCTCGCCTCGGCGACGGCGCGGATCTCCTCGGACGTCGGGATCTCGAACTTCATGCGACCTCCCACCCGGAGAGCTCGATGCGCATCGAGCCGGTGTCGTCCCCTTCGTGCCAGCGGCCCTCCAGCACGGCTCCGCGCAGCGTGACCCGCGCCTTGCGCGGCCGGCTGCGCGCCAGCAGGTCGAAGCGCCCGTCCGACGCCTCGCGGCCCTCGAAGATGATCGCCCCGCGCTCGTCGAAGTAGACGAGCAGCAGGCGCCCGCCGGCGATCTCGAACTCGGCGGTGTCGTCCTCGACGTCGGGGCGCCCGTCGTCGTGGCTGACGATCGCGCGACAGGGCTTCCAGTCCGGTCCGGCTTCGGCCATGGGGCGCCATCCTACCCCAACGGTGCGGGTGCTACGTTGCGACGCCGTGCCCGGACGCGTCCTCGAAGGCCTGCGCATCCTCGATCTCACCCGCGTGGTGGCGGGTCCGTTCGCGACGGCGGTGCTCGCCGACCTGGGCGCCGACGTGGTGAAGGTCGAGCGCCCGCGCACCGGCGACGACTACCGCTACGGACCGTCGCCGAAGGGCGAGACGTCGCTGTCCTTCCAGAACACGAACCGGGGCAAGCGCTCCATCACCCTCGACCTGCGCGTGCCCGAGGGACGCGAGATCTTCCTGCGCCTGGTGGAGGGCGCCGACGCGGTGGTCGAGAACTTCCGCGCCGGTTTCCTGGAGCGGCAGGGCTTGTCGGCCCGGACCCTCCAGGCGGTGAACCCGCGCTGCGTGGTGGCCTCGCTGTCCGGCTTCGGCGCCACCGGACCCTGGGCCGGCCGCGCCTCCTTCGACATCGTGGCCCAGGCCACCGGGGGGCTGCTGGCCATGACCGGCTTCGAGAACGGTCCGCCGGTGCGCGCCGGCGGCGCCCTGGCCGACTTCGTGGGCGGACTCTACCTGGGCCTCGGCGTGGTGGCGGCGCTGCTCGACCGGGATCGCACCGGGCGCGCGCGCGTGCTCGACCTGTCGAACCAGGACACCATCTTCGCGGTCACCGACTCCTACGCGTCGGTGTTCGCGACGCTCGGCGCGGTGGACGAGCGGGTCGGCAACCAGCACCCCTTCACCGCGCCCTACGACGCCCTCGAGGCGAAGGACGGCTGGGTGGTGGTCGCCTGCGGCAGCAACAAGCTGTTCCGCGCGCTGGCCGCCGGCATCGGCCGGCCCGAGCTGGCCGACGACGAGCGCTACCGCACCCACCGCGTGCGCGCCGCGAACCGGGTCGAGCTGAACGCCGTCTTCGCCGACTGGGCCCGCGACAGGACCTGCGACGAGGTGATCGCCGCGCTGGGTCCGGAGGGGGCGGACGTGCCGGTAGCGCGCGTGGCGAGCCCGGCCGAGCTGCTCGACGACCCGCAGCTCGCCGCCCGCGGCATGATCGAGCACCACGCCCACCCGACCCGCGGCGAGGTTGTCTTCCACGGCAACCCGCTGCACCTGAGCGACACCGAGCCGCGTCGGCTGCCGCTCGCCCCCGACCTGGGCCAGCACAACGCCGAGGTCTTCGCCGAGCTGGGCCTCGGCGCGGCAGACCTCGAGCGTCTCGCCGCCGAGGGCGTGATCTAGGTCAAGCGGCCGGAGGCCGCGCGGAGCGAGGCGCAGCCGAGCGGAGTCGAAGAGCGGCCTCCGAGCCAGCCGCCTCTTCCTGGTCTCGTGATCGCCTCTCGGGTCGGCCTCCTGGCCCGTTTTCCGGCAGTTGCGGGCGTTCCTGCGGGCCCCTCGGGGTGGACTTGACGCCCTTCGGGCCGTGCACAGCCTTCATGACGTCGACGCGGTCGGCGACCCGAAAGCGATACCGACCGTCTCTCAACAGGAGGCAGAATCATGACCACCTTGCTCGTACCCCGACGCGGAGCGCTGGCGCGCCCCGGCTTCGGCGACATCGACCGGCTCTTCGACGACTTCTGGCGCGGCTTCGGCGCCCCGCTGGCGCGCCGGGCCGAGGGCAGCGACTTCGCGGTCCCGCGCATGGACGTCGCCGAGACCGACGAGGCCTTCGAGCTCCACGCGGAGATGCCCGGCCTCGAGGAGAAGGACATCGAGGTGTCCGTGGAGGACGGCGTGCTCACGGTGAGGGGCCGCCGCGAGGAGAAGACCGACGAGGAGAAGGACGGCTTCCGCCACGTCGAGACCTACCGCGGCTCGTTCCACCGGGCGGTGAAGCTGCCCGCGGAGGTGGACGAGGACGGCATCTCGGCCGGCTACAAGAACGGCATCCTGACCGTGAAGCTGCCGAAGATCCCGGAGCCGGAGCCCCAGGTCCGACAGGTCCCGGTCTCCACCAGCTGATCCCGCGATCGCACCCCCAAGGGGCGGCTCCGACCGGACGAAACGCCGGGCGGAGCCGCCCTCCCTTCTTCAGGGCCCCCCGCCGTCCGTCCGATGAGCCAGGACTCGGACGGGAGCCCCGATGCAGACCTTCCTGATCGCCGTGGCCGGCGTCGTCTTCGGCCTGCTCGTCGTCGCGGCCCTCGGCGTCTTCTGGCTGAAGCGCAAGCTCAGGGGCGTCGGCAAGGCGTTGTCGGCCCTGGCGTCCAGCCTGACCCGCGTGTCGCCCTTCCGCATCACGCTGCTGCCGCTGAACGTGGCGGCCTGGCGCAACGGCGACGACATGATCGAGGCGTCGACGAGCCTGGAGTCGGCCGGCTACCAGCGGGTGGGCGACTTCGAGGTGTCCGAGATGGAGGACGTGCTGCTGCGCGGCTTCTGGCACCCGCAGCGGCTCTCCTACGCGGTGGTCTACGACCATCCCCAGGCCGGCGTCTTCGCCGACGTGGTGGGCATGTACAGGGACCGCTCGCTGCTGACCGTCAGCACCTGCCCGGAGACGGGCATGGACCGCCACCCGCGCTCGCCGATCCTGCGCATGGAGCTGGAAGGTGCGGACGAGTTCCACCGGCTGCACGAGCGGCTGGTCGCCGAGACCGCCGGGCGCGAGCCGATCGCCACCGCGCCGGAGCAGTTCATGCGCGCGGTCGAGGGCGCCTACTGGATGGAGATGCGCTGGCGCATCCAGCGCGGCGGCGTCACCGCCGACGAGGTGCGACGCGCCGCCGCCGCCGGCGGACAGGAGCCGCCCGACGACTGCGCGGTCGAGCTGGTGCAGGCGGGCTGGCGTTCCGCCATCGCCGCCTTCGTCGAGCAGGAGGTGCTGAAGGCGTGGCTGGACGGGAACCCGGTGCCCGCCGCCGAGTGGGAGGAGCAGCGCGAGCGCATCCGCGGGGTCCACGACCACTGCGACGGCGGCGACCTGGCCGACGAGCTGGCCTGGTCGATGATCGCCGGCTCCTGCGACGAAGAGGACGACGCCGCGGAGGATCGCGCCCACGCCGAGGCGAGGTCCCGGCTCGCGCCGCTCTTCTCCGGCAGCGCGGTGGCCGGCTTCGCCGCGGCGCTCGAGCTGCTGCCCGAGAAGCGCCGCCCCCGCAGGCTGGGAAGCGTGGCGAAGCCCTTCGCCGGTGACGTCTACCTGGAGCCCGAGGACGAGGCGCTCTGAGCGACGACGTCACTTCGCGTCGTGGAAGATGATCCCCAGCACCACGCGCCGGCCGGCGCGGACCCGGCTGGCGCCGTGGCGTGTCGCCGCCCGGTAGATCCCGCGCGCTCCCTCCACCGGACGCTCGCGCGTCGGAAAGACGAGCGCCTCGCCGCGCTCGAGCGCGATCGCCTCGCCGCGCGACTGCTGGCGCGGTCGCTGCTCGACCAGCAGGAACTCGCCGCCCTCGAAGTCGCGACCGGGGCGGGACAGCAGCAGCGCGACCTGTAACGGAAACGCCACGGTCCCGTAGAGATCCTGGTGAAGGTGGTTGTAGTCGCCCTCGCCATAGCGCAGCAGCAGCGGCGTGGGCCGCCGCTGCCCCGCCGCGTGGCAGCGGCGCAGGAAGCCGCCCAGCGACGGTGGGAAGCGCTCGGCCCGACCCAGCCGCGCCTGCCACTCGTCGGCGATCCGGGCCAGCGGCGGGTAGAAGGCGCGGCGCAGCGCCTCGACCTGCGGCGGCAGCGGTCGCGCGAAGTAGCGGTACTGGCCGCGGCCGAAGCGCCGCGGCTCCATGTCGATCGTCGAGCGGAAGCGATCGTCCGCGTCGTAGAGCCGGACCAGCTCGCGGCACTGGGCTGCATTCAACACACGCGGGATGCGCGCGTGGCCCAGCTCGTCGAGGTCGCCGGCGACCTTCCGCCAATCGAGCTTCGCGATGCGATCCGTGGGTTCCAAGACGACGAGAGTATGGGATACTCGCGCGCATCCACACGGAGGGACCTCGATGCGCACTGGTTTCCGCAGCCGGATCCTGCTGGCTCTCGGCTTCATCCTGCTCTTCACCGCCTGCCAGACCACGCGCCAGGCGCACCACGTGGACCGCGCCGGCTTCCTGGGCGACTACTCGATGCTCCGCGAGGGCGAGGGCGACGAGGCGCTGCTCACCTACGTCGATCGCACGGTGGACTTCCGCAGGTACGACGCGGTCGTGATCGACACGGTCACCTTCTGGCACAGCGGGGAGTCGAAGGTCTCGCCCGAGGACCAGCAGATGCTGACCGACGCGCTCTACCACTCGCTGCACACCAAGATGGTCGAGCACGGCGTGAAGGTCGTGATGGAGCCGGGCCCGGGCGTGCTGCGCGTCCGCGCTGCGATCACCGAGGCCAAGGGCGCCCGGGTGGTGGGCAACGCGCTCACCTCGATCATTCCCCAGACGCGTCTGCTGGCCACCCTGACCGGGCTCGCCACCGACACTGCGGTCTTCGTCGGCAAGGCCAGCGTCGAGATGGACGTGCGCGACTCGGTCACCGACCAGCGTGTCGCCGCGGCCGTCGACGAGCGCATCGGCACGAAGGCGGTGCGGGGCGCCTTCACGAAGTGGGGCGAGGTGAAGGACGCCTTCGACTACTGGGCCGACCGGGCGGCCACCCGGCTCCAGGAGCTGCGCGGCGTCGAGAAGGAGGACTAGCCGGCGGGCCGCGTCAGCCGGACCCGGCGGCGCGGCGCGCCCGCTCCTCGTCGGACACGATCGGCCCCGCGCAGGGGTCCTCGGGCCCGGACGCGCCGCGTCCGCGGACCAGGATCCGCCGGGCGGCCTCGGCGGGTCGCAGCACGTTCGAGATGAGTCCGCCGGCCAGGTAGCGCGCCATGGTGCGCCGCACCGGCTTGATCTCGGGCGCCTCCAGCGGACCGCTGACGCGCACCTCCGCCGCCACGCTGATCAGGCCCGGCCGCGTCGTGTGCGGCACCAGGTCGAGGGCGTAGCGGCCGTTCGCGAAGTCGATGCGGCCGCTGCCGGTGACGCCCTCGGAGCCGCCGGACAGGACCAGCGACCGCACCTCGGCGACCCCGTCGTCCACGTCGAACTCGAAGCGCAGGCAGGCGAGCGGGGTCCGATCGTCGGGCACCAGGCCGAGCGTCGGAAAGACCACGCGGGCCAGGTTGGTCACGAACATGCGCGCGTACTCCGAGGCCAGCTGGCCGTCGCTCACCTTGCCGCGCGCGTCCCCGGCCAGGTTCTGGAGCAGCAGACGGGGCGTGTCGCCGGCGCTGTCGAGGTCGAGCCACAGGCTCGCGAGACCCGCCGAGCCCCGATCGCCCGGCAGCAGCGACGCGAGCCGCGCCATGTCCACGTGGGTCGCGTCGACGAAGAGGTTCCAGCGGGTGGCGGAGGCCCGCTCGTCGACGCGCAGCGCGCCGCGCACGAAGCCCCGCTCGTAGGTGGTCGAGAAGTCGCGGACCTCGAGCAGGCCGCCGTCCAGCGTGACCACCGCGGAGACGTCCTGGAGGTCGAGCTCCCGGCCGCCGGTCACGCGGGCGACGTGGGCCTCCAGCCGGCCGTCGAGCTCGTGCAGCATCCACAGCGGCAGCCGCTGGTCGGCGTCGCGCGGGGGCCTGCCGGGGGCCTCGGCGTCCGCCGCGGCGTCCAGCACTCCCAGGTCCTCGAGCCGCAGGTGCTCCGAGCGGACCTTCGCGTCCAGGCGCGGACGCTCCCGGCCCGCCAGCCGCAGCTGCCAGTCGCCTTCCAGCCGCGACCGGCCCACCTGCGCCGAGCCGCTGGAGGTCACCATCTCGTCCGAGCCGGACACGCGGCCCGCGAAGACGACCGGTCCGATCGGGGGCTGGTCCCCGCCGAACAGACGCGCCAGCACCTCCAGGTCGCGCGCCTCGAGCTTCACGTCCACCCCGATCTCGTCGAGCTCACGCAGGTCGTCGAAGGCGCCGCTCACGCTGAGCGACAGCTCGTCGCTCGCAGCCTTCAGGTGGAAGCGCTCGACGCCGAGCGATCCGTCGGCGTCCGAGATCTCGACCACGCCCTCCACCGATCCCAGGTCCGGTAGCGGCCGGTGGAGGCTTCCGGCCAGGTGGCGCAGCGCCGCCTCGCCGAAGGTTCCGCTGAGATCGACGCCGCTCAGGTGGGTGAGGTCGCGCACGAAGCCCCCCACCCGGACCCACGGCTGGTCCTGCACGCCGGCCTCGAGCGTCAGGTCCTGCACCGCGACCACGCCGTCGCGGTCGGACAGCCGGGCGCGCAGCGAGACGCCGAGCCCGTGGATCCAAGGCATCGGATCCTCGAAGTGGGGCGCCAGCAGCGAGAGGTCGGTCGCCCGGGCATCCACGTCGAGTGCGACGCCGGTGCGCCGCAGCAGGTCGCCGACGGCGCCGCGCACCTGCACGTGCGAGCCCTCGCCCCGGCTCTCGAACACCAGGTCCGAAAGGGCGAAGACGTCCTCGCCGGCGCGCTGGGCGACGCGGCCCCGGGCGTCGACCGCGCCGAGCGCCGGCACCGCCATGCCGCGCGCGCGCAGGTGACGCCCGAAGTCGGGGAGCGAGACGCTCCACACCACGTCCAGGCCCTCCAGCCGGGCCGGCTGCGCCAGGCTGCCCGACGCATCCAGGGCCGCCTCGAACAGCCGCCCGCGCAGCTCGAAGGGGTAGGGCCGGGTGGGAGCCAGCAGCTCGCGCAGCGGACCCAGCCGGCCGGTCAGGTCGAAGGGGCCGCCGTCGGCGGTGCCGTGGGCGCGCAGCCGGATGACGTCGGCGTCCGGATCCGACGCCAGCACCAGCTCCTCGAAGCGCAGGTCGGTCACGCGGTCGCCGGCGCGGGGGCGGTAGTAGAGCGCCAGTCGCTCGAAGGAGACGCGCTCGACCGAGAAGGTGGCCGGTCCGGCGGGCGGCGACGGCGCGGCCCGCTCGCCCGCCAGCCCCGGCGGCAGGACGAGCGCGCCCTCGGCGTCCTCCTCCAGGTGGATCTCGGCGTCGGTCACCTCGAGCGCGTCGATCTCGAGCCGCCGGTGCCAGAGCGCCGTCACCGGGTCGAGCCGCAGCTCGACGTTGCCCGCCTGGAGCAGCAGCGGCCAGCTGCGGTCGGGAGGGTTCGCCACGCGCAGGTCGGCGACATCGAAGTGCAGCCGCGGGAATAGGGACAGCGAGATCTCGCCGCCGAGCGTCACGTCGAGACCGAGCAGCGACGACAGGCGGCTCTCGATGGGCGCGCGCAGGTTCTCGACGCGCAGCAGGCCGGCCGCGAGCTGGGCGAGCCCGCCGACGACGAGCAGGGCCACCAGCAGGACGAGCAGGCGACGCTTCACGCGGATGGGGATCGGAGCCCCTCTAGTCGCCGGCTCCGGGCGGGAACTCCGCCAGGATCTGCTGGACGGCCAGGTTCACCCGTTCGGTGATCTGCTCCGGCGACGGATCGCTGCGCAGCCGCGCCTCGCCGACGCCGCGCCAGACGAGCGTGTCCGTCTTCGCGTCGACCACGTCGATGATCAGCGCCCCCTGCTCGTACTGGCGCACCTCGGTGGTCGTCACGGGAAGTCCCGCGACGCCGTAGCGCCACCCGTAGCCGTAGTAGCTGTCGACCGTGCGCACGTCGAGGCGCTGCTCGGTCGACACGTGGTAGCCGATCTTCATGTCCGGAGTGTCCGACGGCGCGTAGCCCCGCCGCTCGAGCTCGTCGGCGATGGCGCGACGCACCCGCCGGTGGATCAGCGGGTTGTCGGCGCGCGGGTTGCCGCTGGCCGGCGGATCGGGCAGCAGAGCGAAGCTCCGCAGCCGCGCGAAGTCCGCCTCCGCGTCGTAGTCGGACGAGACGTCGATCGTCGCGCAGGCCGCCAGCCCGAAGGCCAGCGCGGCGACGACCAGCGCACGCCGTGCCACGCCGGACCTACTGCGGCGTGCAGACGCCGAACAGCACGAAGCCGTTGGTCTGGTCGGCGACCGCGGCCGAAAGATCGCCGGTGGTCTGGTCGATCACCATGCTCCAGCCGCGGCCGTTCTCGGCGCCCTGGAGGATCAGCTTGCCGTCGACGGTCTGCACGTTCTGGATGTCGGTGGTCTGCTCCTCGCCGCCCACCGGCGTGCCCGACAGCCTCTTGGCCCTGGCGTCGACCGTGATGAAGCGCGGCAGGTTCATCTCGATCGGCGAGACCTGGACGCACTCGCCCCGCGCCATGCAGTCGACCGCCTCGCCGGGCGCGCACAGGAGCTTCTTCGATCCGTCGAAGTCGCCGGCGCCGGCGGCGGCCGAGAAGCCCAGCAGGGCGAGGAGATGAATCGCGATCGCGAGCTTGTTCACCGTGGAGATCCCTTCCTGCTTCCTCATTTGACCGTGTAGCCCTTGCCTTCGAGGCACGCCGACCAGGCGCGATCGTACTCGCCGCGGCGCTGGTTGTACTGGGCGCTCTGGTTCTGCGCCCACTGGTCCTGCTCGCGGCGCGACTGCTGCCGGCGCATGCCGCCGAGCAGGCCGCCGCTGGCGGCGCCGATGGCGGCGCCCGTACCCGCGTCGCCGGCGATGGCGCCGGCCGCCACGCCGATCAGGGCTCCGCCGGCCGCGCCGCGCAGCGCCCCGCCCTTCTGCTCGGGAGGCGCACTGGTGGCCGTCGGACGCTCCATCGGATCGAATCCGGTCTGCTTCTTGGCCCACTCGTAGCAGGCCATCTTGTCCTTCTCCGTCTGGTCGGCCGACTGCCCCTTGGCCGGGTAGACGTAGGCGTCGTCGGCCGCGACGGGAGCCGCCAGCGAGAGCGCGAGCCCGAAGGCCGCCACGCATCGAAGTCGAGTCATCGATCCCTCCTCGGTAGAGCCGCCGTGAGCGGGCCCGGATTGTAGCGGTCCCGACGGAGAATGGGGCCATCCACGGTGTCTACCTTCCCCGCGCGTCCATGCCGGGCAGGCCCTCGCGGATCGCCGCGGAGAAGCGCTCCACCGGGGCGGCCTTCCCGCGCTCGCTGATCGCGGAGATCCGTCGCAGCTCCTCGAAGGGCAGACTCGCGTCGATCGTGCCGCGCGCATGGCCCAGCTCGTCGAGCCTGCCGTTGACCAGGATGCGCCAGTCCCAGGGGTTGCCGGCGCCCACGTGCTGGACATGGTGGCGGATGGTCGTGGTGCAGTTGTGGGTGAGCGCGTTGTACCAGCGCGGCTCGCGGGCCAGCTCGTCGATCACCCGCAGGTAGTCGAGCAGCACGGCGCGCCCCGTCTCGACCGGCGCGTCGAAGCGGTAGAGGTAGACGTCCTCGCCGCGGAAGTTCGTGCGCAGCCGCACCAGGTCGAGCTCGTCGGCCACCACGTAGTAGAGCTCGTACTGGCGGAAGAAGCCGAGCAGTGCCGAGTACTCCTCGCCCTGCTCCTTGCGCGTCTCGATGGAGATGGCCAGGTGCCGGCCGTCCTCGAAGGCCCAGCTCATGATGGTGTGGGCGATCCACGGCGAGCCCCAGTAGGAAAGGAAGATGTCGGTGCCGACCAGCTTCGAGAGGTCGTAGCGGCGCTCCTCCCAGCGTTCGTCGTAGTCGGTCTCGCTGCGGTAGTCGAAGTTGCGCACGTTGCGGATCGTGACGACGTCGCCGTCGATGGTGGCCTCGGGCAGGCGGGCCACGTCGGCCAGCCAGGCGCGGTCGTTGCTCGGCTCGAGCATCCGCCACCAGACCAGCACCCCCAGGAAGAGGGCGAAGGCCGCCCCCAGACCGCGCCCGAAGGGGCGCACCGCCAACAGCACCGCCAGCGCCGCGACCCCGAACGCAGCGGCCGCCGGCGGCCCGGCGCCGTCGATGGCGATCGCCGCGCAGGCCCAGGAGAGCGCCAGCAGCACGACCGGCGTCGCCAGCAGTCGCCCGATCACGGCTGTTCGACGGGCTCGCGCGCCGCGTGCTCCAGCAGGATCCGCCGCACCTCTTCGATCGTGTCCGGGTGGCCCTGGGCCGAGTGCCCGCTGCGCACCACCCGCTCCGAGTCGACGCCTTCCAGGTGCGCGCTGCCGTACCGCACCACGCCGTCGCTGCCCTCTTCCGCCGGGCCGTCGCCCTGCACCGCGATGATCGAGTGGGCCGCCACGCCGTCGCGGAGGGGCCGCCCCACCAGCGTCTTCAGGAAGGGATTGCCCGGCGTCATGTTGTCGATGCTGGTGGGAATGCCGTCGATGGAGCGGCGGATGCGGCGATCCTGGTTCAGCGAGACCAGGTCGACGGTGGCGTCGAGCATCTGCCCGGGCAGCTCGATCAGGCCCGCCGCCCAGCGCGCGGGACGGAAGCCGGCGATGCGGGTGAGCGTCAGGTAGCTGCCGCGGTGGGGCGTGCAGACGAACACCACGCGCTCCACCGAGGGCACCGCCTCGAAGAACAGGGCGCGCCTCAGCAGCTCGACGGTCCCGGGCTCGAGCTCGAGCTCCTCGGGCGGGACGTCGCTGATGGGCGCCCAGAAGTCGTCCCCGCTGTCCACCACCACGAGCTTCGCCAGCAGCCCGCCCTGGCTGTGGCCGACGACCACCATGCGATCGAGGGCGGCGTCCTCTCCCTCGGGATCCAGCTCGTTGCGCGCGCTCGTCAGCGCCTCGCGCAGCAGTGCGCCGGACAGCGCGATCGGGTTGCCCGTGTTGTACATGAACAGCCAGAACTGGTAGCGCTGGACCAGGCGGGGATCGTTGCCCAGCTCGTTGATCATCTCGGCCCAGCGCGCCGGGCTCGAAGCCGTGCCGTGCACGAAGACCAGCGGAATGCGTCCCGGGCGATAGGGCTGGAGCTGCATCAGGCCGTCGGGCAGGTCGGCCGTTCCGAAGGGCCGCCAGTCGCCCGAGCGGAAGCCCCGGCGCTCGAACTCCCACAGCTCCGAGTCGTGCAGGCCCAGCGCCAGGGTGGCGGTCGTCTCGAACTCGATCGGCACGACGCGGCCGTCGATCGTCACCTCGTCGGCGTCGTCGCGGGTGTGCATCGACAGGGTGCCGTGGAGCGCTCCCGAGGCGATGCCGGCCCGCGGATCGTCGATGCGCAGCAGGGCGGTGGCCGAGACCCGGTAGCCGCTGGGAATGCGCCGGGTGCTCGGCCGGCGCTCCGCGTCGATCGGCCTCACCGACATGGTCGCCGCCAGCGGCGCGCCCAGGCCCCGGCTCCGGTAGCGGTTGCGCAGCCCGCGCACCTGGAAGTCGGCGGCCGACTCGAAGCCGATCAGCTCGTGGTCGGCCCAGGCGAAGACCGGCGCGGCGCGATCGATCGTGAGGGTTCCGAAGGGCAATGCGCGCTCGCCCAGCTCGATCTGGTAGGTCTCGGCGTCGGAGCCGGTCGCCAGCAGTCCGCCGGTGAGGGCCCGGTTGTAGATGTCGCTGGCGACGCGCAGGCGCGGATCGAAGGGTCCGGGGGGCGTGCCGCGGCCGCCCGGGAACAGGAAGGCGTAGGCGTAGACCGCGGCGGCGAGCAGGCGGGCGCGATCGCGCTGGCGTTCGCCGCGCTGGAACGAGAGCTCGGCGAGGGCGAACAGCCGCGCCTCGTCGGCTTCGGGCGCCAGATCCCGGTGCAGCTGCGCGAGCACGGCGTCCGGATCCGACCGCCAGCGCTCGAACAGACCCTGGCGGTGGAGCACCTGCACGGTCGGCGCGCTGGGCTCGCCGGTCGACAGCACGTTCGACGTCAGCTCCCGGTGCACCGTCCCCACGTCGACCCGGCGCACGCCGATGGGCGGTCCCGCGCAGGCGGCCAGGGTCGCGGCCAGGGCCAGTGCGATCGCGGCACGTCGAACCACGGTCCAAAGCTAGCCCGACGCAGCGAAGCGGCACTACCCGCCGGCGGACATCGCCCATATGCTGTCGCCCCATGAAGAAGCTGGCTCCGGTGGTCGCTGCGTTCCTGCTGGTCCTCCTCCCCCTGATCGCGTCGGCGGGCGGGCTCTACCTGACCGAGTTCGGCACCCCCAACATGGGCGTGGCCGGCGCCGGCGAGGCGCGCGCCGACGACGCCTCCACCGCCATCCATTCGCCGGCCGGCATGACCCGGCTGGACGAGCACCAGCTCATGCTCGGCGCCGCCGTCGGCTTCTCCACCGTCAACTTCGACCCGTCGCGCAACGCGACCGGCAACCAGAACATGGGCTCGAGCGGCGGCGAGCAGGGCGGCTTCGTGCCGATCCTGAGCGGTCACTACGTCCACAAGCTCTCCGACCGGCTGCGCCTCGGCACCAGCCTGCTCTCCTTCTCCGGCTCGGTGCTCGACCCGGAGAACGGCTGGCTGGGACGCGGCGAGATCACGTACATCTCGCTGTTCACGCTCTCCGTCGTGCCGAACCTGGCCTACCGGGTGACCGACTGGCTGTCGGTGGCCGGCGGCGCCGCCGTCACCTACGGAAGGCTCGACTACGACCTCCGCAGCCCGGGCCCGCTGGGACTCGAGGCGAAGATCGACGACGCCGACGACGTCGCGGCCGCGGGCATGGCCAGCGTGCTGATCGAGCCCAGCGAGAACCTCCGCTTCGCCGTCAAGTACCTGTCCGAGACCGACTTCGACCTGGACGGCGACGTCGACCTGTCGCCGGGTCTCTCGGGCGTCGTCGACGTCGACCAGCCGCTGGCCCAGTTCGTGCGCGCCTCCGCCTGGTGGCAGGCCACCGATCGCGTCGCGCTGATGGCGGTGCTGGGCTGGGAGGACTGGAGCACCGCCGGCTCGGTGCCCACCTCGTTCAACGCCGGCACCGTCCAGATCCCGCTCGAGTGGAAGGACACCTACAAGATCGGCGGTGGCATCCACTACCGGGCCTCGGATCTGTGGACCCTCCAGGCCGGCGTCACCTACGACACCTCGCCGGTGGAGAAGGCCGACCGGCTGGCCGCCCTGCCGGTGGATCGCCAGATCCGCTGGGCGGTGGGCGGCCTCTACGACTGGAGCGAGCACACCCGGGTGGGGCTCGCCTTCAACTGGATCGACCTGGGCCGGGCCAGCATCGACAACGCCCGCATCCGGGGCAGCTACTCGCGCAACGACCTCTTCCTGCTCGCCCTGAACGTGAACTGGAAGCAGCTCCCCTGGAGCGGGCGCGGCACCTGGTAGTGGACCGCCGCGCCCGCATCGAGACGAAGCTGCGCGACGGGCTCGACGCCGCCCACGTCGAGGTCGTGGACGAGAGCCACCTGCACGCCGGTCACGCCGGCGCGCGCGGCGGCGGCGGCCACTTCCGCGCCCTGATCGTCTCGGCCGGCTTCGAGGGGCTGAACACGCTGGCGCGCCAGCGGCGCGTCTACGAGCTGCTGGCCGACGAGATGAAGGGCGACATCCACGCCCTCTCGTTGAAGACGCTCACCCCGTCGGAGTGGCGCGGCTGAGGAAGCGCTCGGCCCACTGGCCCAGGGTCACGCTGAAGCCCGACGCGTTGCGGTGTCCGCCGCCGCCGAAGCGGCGCGCCAGGGCCGACACGTCCACGTCGCCGATCGAGTAGATGGAGACGTCGACCCGCGAGCCCGCCACCCGGTAGACGACGCCGATCGGGTGGCCGAAGGTCGCCCGCTTGGCCAGCTCGTGGCCGGTGTGGCTGCGGTGCTGCAGGGCGTTGACCGCCTCGATTCGCAGGTCGCCCACCTGGACGGGATGGGCGAAGCGCAGGCTGCGCTCCACCTCGATGCGTCGCTCGCGCAGCAGCGGCTCGCCTTCCCCGGCCAGCTCCTCCCAGGGGCGCCGCGACAGCTCGTCCCAGACCGCGAGCTCCCGCGGATACGAGCCGATCGCCGCGTTCACCGCCTCGGTGTCGGGCAGCTTCCAGTTCCACAGGTCCTGGTCCTCGACGTAGGCGAGCAGCGACGGCACCGGCTCGTCCGGGTGGAAGTGCTGCCAGGCGAGCACCGCGCCCGAGTGGTCGAGGTCGAAGTGGATGCGGTGGCCGCGGTCGCGCAGCGACGGCACCAGCCGCGGATCCGCCGCGTACAGGTCGCGCGCGGTCAGGTGATGGTCCAGCACCACCAGCTGCGACGCGGTCTCGCCCAGCTCGACCGCCTGGCGCGGCGACGGCGCGATGTCGGCGAACACCACCAGGTCGCCCTCGTGGGCCAGGGCGTCGAGCGCATCGTCGTGGCCGCGCGGGAGGTAGCGTCCCGACTCGCCCCACGCGCGCCACACGGCCCAGGACGCGCCGAAGCCGTCCGGACAGCCGGCATGGAAGTAGCAGACGCGTCGCATCGGGCGAGCCTAGCAGAGCGGGGCTCGCCTCAGGCGGAAAGATCCTCGCCGGCGGCGCGCGCGCGGTCGAGCAGGGTCTGCTCGTCGCGCTCGAGGTGACGCATCGCGAGCGCAAGGAACAGGCAGGCCAGCACGCCCGAGAGCAGTGCCAGGCGCATCGCCATGGGCAGGTCGCCGAGCACGTCCGACAGACGCCCCACGGTGTAGGGTCCGAGGGCCAGCCCGATGAAGGTGATGATCAGCAGGTAGAACGCAGAAGCCACCGCACGCATGCGCGGCAGCACCAGGTCCTGGACCGTCGAGCCACCGGCTCCGAGCCACATGGCCGCGAACACGCTGACGAAGAAGTTGAGCGAGTAGGCGAGCACCACGTTGTCGGTGCCGAGCATCCACAGCACGAAGGGGACCGGCACCAGCGCCGTCAGCAGACCCACGTAGAGCCGGCCCACCGGGCTCCGGCTGCGCAGCCAGTCGGCCAGGGCGCCGCCCAGCATGACGCCGATGAAGCCCGCCGCCGCCGCGGTGATGCCCACCACGTTGCCCACCACGTCGCTCGGCTGGTCGTGGATGCGCATGAAGAAGATGGGCGTCCAGCCGCCGATGCCGTAGCCGGCGAAGGCCAGGAACGAGAAGCCCAGCGACGCGTAGCGCAGGCTCGGCGTGCCGAAGATCAGCGTCGAGGTCGGGCGGTCGCGCAGGCCCAGGGCCTGCATCCACGAGGCGGCGGCGTAGAGGCCCACCCCCAGCGCCAGCCACTGGGCCAGGTTGCCGGTCAGGTGGACGAGCCAGGCGGCCAGCGCCGCGATGGCGGCGGCGATGCCCAGGTTGATGGCGACGCCGCGCCCGCCCGCTCCTTCGCGCGCCAGGTGCACGACCGTGAAGGGCGGCAGCACGCTGCGAAGCTCGTAGAAGAAGGCGCGGAAGGGGTGCGGCTCCGGCTCGCTGACGATGCCGTCGATGGCGCCGCGCACCGGCTCGCGCAGCGTCCGGACCCACACCGCCAGCAGCAGCCCCGGCAGGCCGACCGCCAGGTAGGCCGCCTGCCAGCCCGCCAGGCCCAGCGGCGCCTCGGCGGCCGTGGGGAACGCGTCGTTCCAGCGCGCCACGACCTGCCCGCCGATCAGCAGACCGAGCCCGGCGCCGATGTAGATGCCGCTCGAGTAGATGGCGATGACCGTCGCGCGGGCGCGCGCCGGGAACGAGTCGGAGAGCATGGAGAAGGCGGCGGGCGTGGCGCTCGCCTCGCCCACGCCGACGCCCACGCGCGCGGCGCCGAGCTGGGCAAAGTTCTTCGCCAGACCGGACACGGCGGTCATCAGCGACCAGAACCCGAGCCCCAGCGCGATCAGCGAGCGGCGGCTCCAGACGTCGGCGAGGCGTCCCAGCGGAATGCCGAACACGGCGTAGAAGACGGCGAAGGCGGTCCCGTACAGGAAGCCGATCTGGGCGTCGCTGATGCCCAGGTCGCGTTTGATGTCCTCGGCAAGGATCGTGATGATCTGACGGTCCAGGAAGTTCAGGACGTAGACCAGCACCAGCACGAACAGCACGTACCGCGAGTAGCCGGGCGAAGGGGCGGGGCCGGGGGCTTCCGGAGCGTCCTGGTTCACGCCCGGGCATTGTAGGCATGGGATCCGCCGCGGGTGTGCGAATTCGGGCGGCTCGTGGGAGGGCGGATCGCGCATGGCGCGGTAGGCTCGTTTGCGGCGGCCCCCATGACCGATCCCACCCTCCACAGCGCCGTCTCCGTCCGCCGGGTGGACGGAGCGCCCCCGCGGCTGGACGCCTTCGAGCGCCTGCGGGGCGGGGGCTGCGGCTGGCTGCTCGACAGCGCGCTCGGCGACTCGCCGCTGTCGCGCGTCAGCCTGCTGGGCGCCGCGCCCTGGGCGGTGGCGCGCGTGCGCGGCGCGCGACTCGACGTCGAGGTGCTGCGCGCGGCGGATCCGCGCTGGCCGGTGGGACGCCACGTCGTGCCGGGCGGACCCATCGAAGGCCTGCGCCGCCTGCTGCCTCCGCCGCCGCCGGGCCCCGCGCCCGGGCTGCCCTTCGTGGGCGGCGCGGTCGGCGCCCTGGGCTACGAGCTGGCCGAGCAGCTCGACGTGCACCGCCTGCACGGCCGCGACGACCTGGGTCTGCCCGACGCGGTGCTGCTCCTGGTCGATCGCGTGCTCGCCTGGGATCACGCGGAGGGCCGCGTGCTGGCGGCCGGCCTGGGCGTCGGCGACTCACCGGGGGCGGCGCGGGACCGGGCGCGCGACGCGCGATGCGCCCTGACCGACGCGCTGGCGCGTCCGCCCGCCCCGGCGCCGCCGCCCGCCGCCCGCTCCGGCGCTCCCGAGGAGCGCATCGACCCGGCGGCCTACGCCAAGGCGGTGGACGCGGTGAAGCAGGAGATCGCGGCGGGCAACGTCTACCAGGCGTGCCTGACCGCGCGGGCGAGCCGGCCCTACGGCGGCGACCCCTGGCAGCTCCATCGCGCCCTGCGCCGGCTGAACCCGGCGCCCTTCGCCTGCTTCCTGGAGCTGCCCGAGGTGGCCGTGGTGGGCAGCTCGCCGGAGCGCTTCCTGCGCGTCGACCGCGACGGCGGCGTCGAGAGCCGCCCCATCAAGGGCACTGCCCCGCGCGGGCGCGATCCGCTGGAGGACGCCGCGCGCCGCGAGGCGCTGCGCCGCTCGCAGAAGGACCGCGCCGAGAACCTGATGATCGTCGACCTGGTGCGAAACGACCTGGGCCGCGTCTGCCGGATCGGCAGCGTGCACGTGCCGGAGCTGATGGCGATCGAGGCCTACGCCAGCGTCTTCCAGATGGTGTCGACGGTGCGCGGCCGGCTGGCCGAGGGTCGCGACGCC
>JBNLVK010000274.1:0-14132 GCA_050618055.1 Myxococcota bacterium | reverse complement strand
CCGTTCTGGGCCTTGCGCAGGCGCTCCAGGTTCTCGAGCTGGCGTTCGGCCCGCGCGATGTAGGCCTGGATGCGCTGGTTGTCCGGATCGATCAGCAGCGCGCGCCGCCACAGGTCGAGGGCCGTCTCGAGCTGCTCGTCGCGGAAGGCGGCGCGTCCGGCGTCGACCAGCCCCTCCACCTCGCCGGAGAGCCGCTGGCGGTAGCGCGCCTGGCGCAGCTCCCACTCGGCGGCCAGCGCCGCGGTGAGCTGGCGCTCCTCGGTCTCGAAGGCCGGGTCGAAGGGGTCGAGGGCGCGCAGCCGGTCCAGTGCCTGCCGGGCCGCCTCCAGGTCGCCGGCCTCGAGCACGCGTTGGTACTCCTCGAGCTGCGTGGCCTTCTCGCGCGCCAGCTCGCGGGCCAGCCGCTGCACGTGGGCCAGCGTGGCCGGATCGTCGGGACGCAGCGCCAGCGCCAGCCGGTAGTCGAGCACCGACTCGGCCAGCCGGCCCTCCTCTTCGTAGGTGCGCGCGCTCTCCACGTAGCCGATCACCAGCTGCGCCACCTCGTCCTGGACGCTGGCGGCCCGGTCGGCGGCGGCGGCGTAGTCCGGATCGCCCGGCGCCACGCTGCGCCAGATCTCCAGGGCGCCGCGCCGGTCGCCCTCGCGGTAGCGGCGGTCGCCTTCGAGCACGGGAGTCGCGCAGCCCGCCAGCAGGAGCAGGGCCGCCGCGGTCAGCCGGCGGGTCATCGGTCGCCCGGCGTCTCGCTGGGCGGCGTCTGGCGGCGGATCGGCTCGACCTCGACCGCGTACACGTGCACCGGCTCCTCGCGCCCGGAGAGCTGCCGCTCGCCCTCGAAGTGGAGCTTGGCCGCTCCCCGCACCCGGCGCTGGACCGCCTCGGAGACCAGGATCTCGCCGGGCTGGGACAGCTTCTCCAGGCGGTGGGCCACGTTGACGGCGTCGCCGATGGCGGTGAAGTCGGTGCGCCGGTCCGAGCCGATGTTGCCCACCACCACCACGCCGGTGTGGATGCCGATGCCCACCGACGCCGGCACGCGTCCGCTGCGGGCGGCGCGCACGGTCTGGTTGCGCCGCTCGACGGCGCGCACGATGTCGATGGCCGCCATCACCGCGCGCAGCGGGTGGTCGGCGTGGGTCACCGGCGCGCCGAAGTAGGCCATCACCGAGTCGCCGATGAACTTGTCGATGGTACCGCCGCGCCCCAGGATGATGTCGGAGATGAGCTGGAAGACCTCGTTCAGCAGGCCCACCACCTCCTGGGCCTCCATGCCCTCGGAGAGTCGCGTGAACTGGCGGATGTCCACGAACAGCACCGACACCTCGCGCTCGATGCCCGCCTGCTTCTCGTCGTCGCCGCTCTCGAGCAGCTGGGTGAGCACGTAGTCATCGACGTAGCGGCCGAAGGCCTGCTGGATCTTCTGCTTCTGCTCGAGCGCGTCGCCCATCTCGTTGAAGGCGCGTGTCAGCTGCCCGACCTCGTCGCGCGAGGTGGGGGGCACGCGCACGGTCACGTCGCCGGCGGCCAGCCGGTCGACCCCGCCGCGCAGGCGCCGCAGGGGTCCCACCAGCAGGGCCACGAAGCCCACGCCGGCCAGCACGCCCACCGCCACCACCAGCACCGCCACCACGCCCAGCTGCTGGGCGTTGCTGCGCACCACCGGATCGACCAGCACGCGCAGGTCGAGCTCGAGCTGTGCCTCGCCCACGCGCACGTCGCTGTAGGTCACCGGCGCCACGAAGCGCAGGCGGCGTCCGTCGCGCACCGCGCGCACGCCGTTGGCGAGCGCCGGATCGGCCGGCCGCGCCACCTTGTGGCCGCGCTCGTCGGGAGACAGCGAGGCGACCACCGTGCCGTCGCTGCGCAGGATGCGCACCGCCACCACGCCCTCGGCCTGGCCCGTCTCCTGGATCAGGCCCTCGAGGGACAGCTCGCGGTCGAAGTCGCCGTCGCCCAGGTCGAGCAGCGGCTCCTTGGCGGCGCCGGCCAGGTTCAGGGCCAGCGCGCGGCCGCGCTTGGTCACCTCGTCCTCCAGGGCGGCGCGCTCGTGCTGGGTGGCGAGGACCGCCAGGCCGACGCATGCCAGCACGAGCAGCGAGACCACGAGAGCGCTGAACTTGACCTGGAGCGATCGCAAACAGGGTGCCTTCGCTGGGCCCGGTCCCCGACGGAGTGAGTGGGAGGGAACGGAGAGAACGAGCCCGGAACAAGCGTATCGGTGCGGATGCGCGGTGGCTAGAACGCCGGATCAGGCCCGATCACGACGCATCCCGAGGGATCAGGACGGATCACGACGGATCGAAGCGGATCTCCCGGATCTCGAAGGTCCGGCTCCCCTTGGGAACCTTGACCTGGACCTCGTCGTCCACGCCGCGGCCCAGCAGGGCCCGAGCGATGGGACTGCTGAAGGAGATGCGCCCCTCGGCGACGTCCGACTCGTCCTCGCCGACCAGGGTGTAGGTCACCTCCTCGTCGCTCTCGCAGTCGAGCAGCACCACGGTGACCCCGAAGCGCACGCTGTCCGGCGGAGGCCCCGAGGGGTCGATGACCTGGGCGCGGGCCAGCTTGTCCTCGACGGCCCGGATCCGGCCCTCGATGTGGCTCTGGCGCTCCTTGGCGGCGTGGAACTCGGCATTCTCGGAGATGTCACCGTGGGCCCGCGCCTCTTCGATGTCGCGGACGTTCTGGGGCCGCTCCTCGGTCTTCAGCCGCTTCAGCTCCGCCTCGAGCTTGGCGTGACCGGCCGGCGTCATCGGGATGCGATCGGACATTCGTCTCCGCCTGCCCTGTGTCCTGAAAACTCAGCCCAGAAAACGAAAACGACGCCCTGCGTGGGGCGTCGACACCGATACGAGGCTACCGGTCGGGCAGCGACTGTCAACGCGATCCGGGGGATCCCAGGGAGGAGCGGGTGGAAAACCACCCCATTCGAGACGGCGGCCTGGTGCGGACCGCCGCCATCTTCTACGCGGTGCTGCTGGGCCTGGCCCTGGGGGTCTCGACCCTCACCGGGCACCCGCTGCTGTACGCCGACCCGGCCGCCGACCGGGGCATCGACTGGCCGCGGGATCCGGCGGTCGGGGCGCTGGCGGCCGGCCTGGTGATCGCGCTGTCGGCCCTGCTGTCCGCCGCGACGCGCTGGGGCGAGGCCCTGTCGCGCGCCCTGGCCGAGCTGCTGGGTCCGCTGCGACCGCGCGACTGCCTCCTGCTGGCGGCGATGAGCGGGGTGGCCGAGGAGGCCCTGTTCCGCGGCGCGCTCCAGCCGCTGGTGGGCTGGGTCGCGGCCAGCCTGCTGTTCGGCCTGGCCCACTTCGCGCCGCGCCGGGAGCTCTGGCCCTGGACGGGCTTCACGGTCGCGGCCGGCTTCGGCCTGGGCTGGCTCTACGAGGCCACCGGCAACCTGGTCGCGCCGGTGGTGGCCCACTTCGGCGTGAACGCGGTGAACCTGTGGCTGCTTTCGCGGCGTCGGCCCGGGGCCGGTCGCTAGTCGCCGGGGGCCAGCGCGACGGCGTCGATCTCCACCGCGGCGCCCAGCGGCAGGGCGGCCACCTGCACGGTGGCGCGGGCCGGCGCCGGATCGCCGGTGAAGAAACGGGCGTAGACCGCGTTCACCCGCTGGAAGAGCGACAGGTCGGTGACGTAGACGGTGGTGCGCAGCACGCGGTCGAGGCCGCTGCCGGCGGCTTCGAGCACCGCGGCCAGGTTCGCGATCACCTGCTCGGTCTGCGCCTCGATCTCGCCGGACACCAGCTCGCCGCTGCGCGGGTCGAGCGGGATCTGGCCCGACGCGAACACCAGGCCGCCGTGGGCCACGGCCTGCGAGTAGGGACCGACCGGCGCCGGCGCGTCCTGGCTCTCGATCTTCCGCAACGCGCGACCGGGCTCAGGCGTCGAAGGGCTCGGGCTCGACGGGCAGGCGCTCTTCGAGCAGGCGCATCAGGTAGCCGAGCAGCATCAGGTTCGGCAGGCGGCGGCGCGTGTTCGCGTCGACCTCGTCGGTGCCGCAGAACTCGTCGGCGTAGGTGGAGAAGAACTCGAGCGTGTCGAGCGGCACGTTGATCGAGACCAGCTCGTTCAGCTGGTCGACGCGAAGCTCGTCGAAGATCTCGACGAGCTCCCATGCGATCTCCTGGCGGGTCAGTCGTTCGCTCGGTGCTTCGGAGCCCATGGGGTGTGCCCGCCTTCTCGTCATCTGGCTGTTTTCCTGCGCGATTCCGCGCGCAGCTCTCCGTCGGAACCCGGCGTTGTCCGGGCCACGACGGCGTTGGATCCGAGGCGATCGTGACAGCGGGTCGTTTCGATGTCAACGGAACGCTGCGCTCCCATGGTGCAACGCGCCGGTGTGGATGGTGCAGTCCGTCCGCAGCGTCGTGCGCGCGGCCGAACGCATTTCCCGTCCCGGGTCCACACTTCGCGCCCGAGTTGCCGGTCGGCGGGAGACCCCCGCACCGACGGGAAGATCGCCTAGATCTCCCGCTCCGGAAGCGCGATTTCCGCGTCCTCGTCGCTGGCGACGTCCTCGAAGAGCGAGGCGCGCACGAAGATGGGGGCGCCGTCGCGCAGCGCGATGGCGATGGCGTCCGACGGGCGCGCGTCGATCTCGACCGTCTTGCCGTCGCGCACGATGCCGAGCACGGCGTAGTAGGTGCCGGCACGCAGCTCGGTGACCACGACGCGATCGACGGCACCGTCGAGGCCGCGGATCAGGTCGCGCGTCAGGTCGTGGCTGTTGGGACGCGGCGAGGTGTGCTCCGCGATCTGGAGCGCGATGGAGCGCGCCTCGGCGGTGCCGATCCAGATGGGCAGCCAGCGCGGTCCGTTCTGCTCCTCGAGCACGACCACCGGGGCGTCGTGGGAGTCGATGAACACGCGGTCGACGCGCACGGGCACGTCGTCGGCGTCCGACGCGGGCGGAGCGCCGCCGCAGCCCGCGAGGAGCGCCGCGAGGATCGCGCACAGGACGACGAGGGGGGGACGGGCCATGCTGCCCTCCTGTCGAGAGGGTAGTGCCCGGGAGTGGTCGGGGCGACTGGATTTGAACCAGCGACCTCTTCGTCCCGAACGAAGCGCGCTACCAAACTGCGCCACGCCCCGAGACTCCCAGCGGATCCGATGGGGATCCGAGCGGGCGGAGTATAGGGCGTGGGGGTGCTTCCTCAAGGCAAGCCGCCGCAGGCGGCGCGCAGCGAGCCGGAGGCGAGCGAAGTTCCAGTAGGCAAGCCGCCGCAGGCGGCGCGCAGCGAGCCTTGGGCGAGCGAAGTTCCAGTAGGATGGCCAGCCCGTGTGGCTACCGGACCTTCCTCTCGATCCCCGCGGCGTCGCCGCCGGCGTCGCCGTGCTGCTCGTGCTGGGGCTCTGGGTGGTGGCGCGCCGGCCCGCCTGGATCGTCGACCGGCCGCGCAGCGTGCTGGGCCTGCTGGCCCTGGTGAGCGCCGTCGCGCTGGCGACGCTGGTGCGGCCGGAGCCGCCCGGACTGCGCCTGCGCATCGACCCCTCCACCGAGTCGCTGCTGCCGACGGGGGACCCGGCCACCGAGACCTACCGCCGGGCGGTCCGCGACTTCGGCGACGACCAGGTCTACGTGATCGCCATGGAGACCGAGGACGTGTTCCGCGCGGAGCACCTGGAGGCGCTGCGGCGCGTCACCGACGCGGTCTCGCGCCTCGAGGGCGTGCGCAGCGTGAAGAGCCTGCTGCGCGTCACGTCCTTCCGCTACGTGGCCGAGGACGACTGGATCGAGGTGCGGCCGTTCATCGAGGACGTGCCGCGCGATCCGGCCGAGCTCGACCGGCTGCGCGCTCGCGCCACCGGCGATCCGCTCTACCGCAAGGTGCTGGTCTCGGAGGACGGCCGCGCCGCCGCGGTGAACGTCTCGTTCCGCAAGATGAGCGACGGCGACTTCATCGAGGCCGACCTCGACGGACGCGTGCGCGCGATCCTGGCCGCCGAGACCGTTCCCGGCCGCCGCTTCCACGTGTCGGGCCGGCCGCACATCAAGTCGGTCATGTACCACGCCATGCTGCGCGACCTGCGCGTGCTCATTCCGGTGGGCGTGGCGCTGGTGGCGGGCGTGCTGGCGCTGCTCAGCCACTCGGTGCGCGGCGTGGTGCTGCCGCTGGCGACGGTCGGCGCGTCGATCCTGTGGACCTTCGCCGGCATGGCCGCCCTCGACCGGGCGCTCTCGGTGCTCTCCGTGCTGCTGGCGCCCACGCTGCTGGCGGTGGGCAGCGTGTACGGTGTGCACGTGGTGAACCGCTACGAGGAGGAGGCGCCGGCCGCGGCGTCGGCCCGGGAGGCGGCAGCGGCGGTGCTGCGCGAGATGCGCGCCCCGGTGCTGATCGCCGGCGTCACCACCGCCGTGGGCTTCGCCGCGCTGCTCGTCACCGACGTGCCGGCGGTGTTCGAGATCGGCGCCTTCTCGGTGCTGGGCGTGGCGTCGGTGACGCTGCTCTCGCTGACCGGCATTCCGGCGGCCCTCGTGCTGCTGCCGCGCCGGGCGACGCCGCGCGCCTCGCCGCTGGCCCGGGTCGGGGGCCGCGTGCTCGAGCGGACGCTGGCCGGGCTGGCGGGCACGGCCTGCCGCCGCCCCGGCGCGGTGATCGGCGGCTTCGCATTGCTGCTGGTGCTGGCGCTGGCGGCGATCCCGCGCATCGAGGTCGACACCGACTACCTCTCCTTCTTCGACCCGGACGCGCCGGTGCGCCGCGACTTCGAGCGGGTGAACCGGCTGCTGGCCGGCGCGGTGCCGCTGTTCGTGGTCTTCGACGGCGGCGAGCGCGGCCACCTGCGCGAGCCCGACGTGCTGCGCCGCATCGAGGCGGTGCAGCAGGACCTGGACGCGCTGCCCGGCGTGAGCCGCACGCTGTCGTTCCTGGACACGCTGCGCGTGCTGAACCGCGCCGTCTCCGGCGACGATCCCGCGGCGGAGCGCATCCCGGACACCCGCGCCGGTGTCACCGAGCTGTTCTTCATGCTGCCCAAGTCGGACCTCCAGCGCTTCGCCACCATCGACCAGAGCGCCGCGAACCTGGTGGTGCGCACCGGCGAGGTGGGGTCGGCGGCGCTGCGCGCGCTGTCGGCGCGCATCGAGGCGGTGCTGGCGGAGCGACCGGTCCCGGGCCTGCGGGCCGGTCTCACCGGCAACGCCATCCTGCTGACCCGCGCCGCCGACGGGGTGGCCCGGGCCCAGCCGCGCACGGTGCTGCTGGCCGCCGCCGCCATCTTCCTGCTGCTCGCCACCAGCCTGCGGAGCCTGCCGCTCGGGGCCATCGCCATGATCCCCAACGCCGTCCCGGTGCTGATCTTCTTCGGCGTGCTGGGGGCGGGCGTGGCGCCGCTGTCGCTGCCCACCAGCCTGATCGGCAGTGTGGCGCTCGGTATCGCCATCGACGCCACCGCCCACTACCTGGTCCGCTACCGCGAGGAGCGCCGCGCCGGTGCGGACCCGCGGGCTGCGGTGCTGCGCTGCAACCTGCGCGTGGGACGTCCCATCGCCGTGGCGTCGCTCATGCTGATCGCCGGCTTCGCCAGCGTCGGCGCCTCGGGCTTCGCCACGCTGCGCGAGTTCGGACAGCTCTCGGCACTGACCATGGCGGTCTGTGCGCTCACCGACCTGCTGCTGCTGCCCGCGATCCTGGTCCGCGCCCGCGTCTAGCCCGCGCCTCAGTGCGACTCGAGGCGGCGGATCTCGAAGGTGCTCTGGGGCAGGGGCGGGTTCGGCACGAAGTTCGTCACCTGGAGGGTGGTGAACGACTCGAGCTGGAGGTGGCGCATGGTGAGCTTCATGGGCACGTAGACGCCGGCGACCTGCTCGACGTCGGCGGGATCCACCGAGAGCTGCTTGATCTCGACGGCGGAGCGGTCCCAGTAGCGCGTCCACAGCGGAACGAAGGTGGCCGGGTCGACGTAGAACAGGAACTTCGAGTACTCCGAGTCGAACTGCTCGGTCGGCACCGCCTCGACCACGTAGACCGGGAGACCCGACCGCTCCGTGTCGTCCTGGCGCCGGTAGGTCGCGTCCTCCAGCTCGCGCGGGATCACGTCCTCGAAGCTGAAGTCGGTGCCGAAGACGGCCTCGCCGCGCAGGTTCACCCGCACGGTCTGGCGGCGGGCCGGGAAGTAGACGAACTGGTCGTTGGCGCGGGCGTGGTTCTGGATCACCAGGTAGCCGGCGTGGCGCAGGTCGAAGGGGTGGGTGTACTTGACCAGCGTCTTCGAGAGCACGCCGCGCTCGGGCAGGTCCTCGATGTTGCGGAAGTCCTTGAAGAGCATCTCCAGGTCGGTGCGCTGGACGCGGCCGGCCCGGTCGCCGGAGGCCAGGCTCGACTCCTGGCGGAAGGTGTCGAAGCGGTTGGCCAGCACGCGGGCGTAGATCTCGCGACCCGAGAGCGACGGGTCGGGAGCCACGACGCCGGACCCGTCGGATCCGCCGGCGCCCGCGGACCCCAGCAGGAGGCCCGCCGCGACGAGCAGCGCGAGCCCGCGCCTCACCCGATGGCACTCTCCGCCGCCTTGCGCAGCGACTCGATGGCCTCGGCCCGGTCCTCGGCGCCGAACACCGCGGTGCCGGCGACGAACACGTCGGCACCGGCGCGGGCCACGCGGGCGATGTTCGCGAGGCTGATGCCGCCGTCCACCTCGAGGGCCACGTCGTGGCCGCCGGCGTCGATCCAGCCGCGCAGCGTCTCGATCTTCGGCAGCATGCTCTCGATGAAGGACTGGCCGCCGAAGCCCGGGTTCACGGTCATCACCAGCACCTGGTCGATGTCGCCGAGCACCGGCTCGACCGCCTGCGCCGGCGTCGACGGGTTCAGCACCACGCTGGCCCGGGCCCCGGCCTCGCGGATCTGGCCGATGGTGCGGTGCAGGTGGGGGCAGGTCTCGACGTGGACGCCGACCGTGGCCGCGCCCGCCGAGACGAAGTCGCCGATGTAGCGCTCCGGGCTCTCGATCATCAGGTGGACGTCGAGCGGCAGGTCGGTGGATCGCTTCACCGCCTCGACCACGAAGGGCCCGATCGTGATGTTGGGCACGAAGTGGCCGTCCATCACGTCGACGTGCACCCAGTCGGCGCCGCCGCGCTCGATGCTCTGGAGCTCTTCGGCCAGGCGCTCGAACTTCGCCGACAGGATGGACGGTGCGATCCGCGGGGCTCCCATCACTTCCTCCGAATGCGGACGGCGATGAAGCCGTCGGTGTCGTGGCGGTGTGGCAGGCAGCGCAGGAAGCCGTCGGTGTCGACCAGCTCGCCGACCTCCTCCGGCACCTCGCCTTCCCGACCGCCCTGCATGCGCTCGAAACCGGGGCTCTCGGCGAGGAACGCGGCCACGACGCCCTCGTTCTCCTCCGGGAGCATGGTGCAGGTACTGTAGACGAGCACCCCGTCGGGACCCACGGCCGCGGCCGCGTTGCGCAGGATCGCGAGCTGGGTCTCGGCCAGCCGGGCCGGATCGCCCGGCCGCACCCGCCAGCGCGCGTCCGGGTTGCGGCGCAGGGTGCCGAGCCCGGTGCACGGCGCGTCCACCAGCACCCGGTCGAAGCCGCCCTCGGGCACGACCTGCTCGAGCGGGCGGCTGGCGTCGTGGGTCCGGCAGGCCAGGTTCCCGAGGCCCAGCCGGCGGGCCGCGCGCCGCGCCAGATCGAGACGGCGTTCGTTCCGGTCGAGGGCCAGCACCGAGCCCTCCACACCCACCCGCTCGGCCATGGCGGTGGCCTTGCCGCCGGGCGCGGCGCACACGTCGAGCACGCGCTGGCCCGGTCGCGGGTCGAGCAGGCCCACCACCAGCTGGCTCGCCTCGTCCTGCACCGTGAAGCGCCCCTCGCGGAAGGCCGGATCGAGCGAGGCGTTGCCGCGTCGCCCGAGCACCAGTCCGTCGGCGGCAAAGCGCGTGGGGCGCGCCTCGGGGAAGCGCGGCAGGAGCTCCTCCAGGAGCTTGTCGCGATCGACACAGCTGCGGTTCGCGCGCACCGTGAGCGGCGGCGCCTCGTTCGAGGCGCGCGCCAGGCGGGCCGCCTCGTCCGGTCCGTACTGCTCGATGAAGCGCGCCGCGATCCACTGGGGGAGCGAGAGGGCGTGCATCAGGTGGCCCAGCGGATCGTCGAGCAGCGCAGGCAGGGCGATGGTCTCGTGTTCCCGGGCCAGCCGACGCAGCACGGCGTTGGCCAGCCCGGTGGCCCGCTCGGCGCCGGCCGCGCGCAGGCAGCGCACCGTCTCGTCCACCGCCGCCGACACCGGCACCCGGTCCTCCACCACGATCTGGTAGGCGCCGAGCCGCAGGGCGCTGGCCACCAGCGGCTCCAGCTTGTCGAGATCGCGGTCCAGGCAGCGCGACAGCAGGTAGTCGAGCCGCCCGCGCCAGCGCAGGGTGCCGTAGACCAGCTCGGTGGCGAAGGCCCGGTCGGGGGCCGACAGGCTGCTGTGGGAGAGCGCGTGGTGCAGGGCCAGGTCCGCGTAGGCCCCGGCCAGCTGGACGCGCTCCAGCACGCGCAGGGCGATCAGCCGGGTGCGGGTCGGAGCGGAGCTGCGGGAGCCGTCCCGATCGCCCTTGCGAGCCGGTCGTCCCCGCCCGGGCCTCGCGCGGCGTCGTTCCATCCGGCGAGTCTAGGACCCATCCTGGAGGGGCGCTCAGCCCCGGGGATCGCCGCCCAGCACGTCTCCGTCGGCGATCGGGCGTCCGCGCAGGAAGGCGTCGACCGGCAGGGGCTTGCCGCCGGCCCGCTGGAGCGTGCGCGGCTCGAGCCAGCCCTCGCCGGTGGCGATGCGCAGCGGCTCGCCCGGCGCGGCCCGCACCGTGCCGGGGGGGCGATCCGGCGAGCCGGCCACGACGGCCGCCGCCAGCACCAGCAGGGTCTCGTCGCGCCAGCGGGTGCGGGCGCCGGGGGAGGGCGCCATGGCGCGCACCCGGTCGCGCAGCCGCACCGCCGGCTCCCGGAAGTCGAGGTGCGTGTCCTCCCGCGTGATCTTCGGAGCGAGCGTCGCCGCGTCGTGATCCTGCTCGGTCCAGGTGACGCGCTCCGCCGCGATCTCCACCAGCGCCGCCTCGATGGCGTCGGCCGCAAGCCCGGCCAGGCGCCCGGTCAGCTCGCCGCAGGTCTCGTCGGGGCCGATGTCCAGGCTGCGCACCAGCGCCACCGGGCCGGCGTCCATCTCGCGCTCGACGCGCATGACCGAGATGCCGGTGCGGGTCTCGCCGGCCAGGATCGCCCGGGCGATGGGCGCGGCGCCGCGCCAGGCGGGCAGCAGGCTGGCGTGGGCGTTGATCAGGTAGCCGCGCGCGGGAAGCTCGCGCACCCGCTTCGTCAGGAACTGGCCGAAGGCGACCACGATGCCCAGCTCGGGACGCGTCTCGCGCAGCGCGTCGAGCACCTGGGGCTCGGCCACCCTGGCGGGGCGCAGCAGCGGGAGCCCGGCGTCCAGCGCCAGGGCCGACACCGGCGAGGGGTGGACGGCCCGGCCGCGCCCCTTGGGGCGGTCGGGCTGGCTGACCACGCACGCCACCTCGTGGTCCAGGTCGAGGAGCCGCCGCAGCGTCGGGACCGCGAAGTCGGGTGTGCCGAAGAAGGCGAGACGCACGGGGGCGGCTCAGCCCTCCTCTTCTTCGCGCTTGAGCTGCTTCTTCCGCTTCGCGACGTAGCGCGTGCGCTTCAACCGGCTGATGCGGTCGATGAAGAGGATGCCGTCCAGGTGGTCGACCTCGTGCTGGAAGCACACCGCCTGGAGGCCCTCGGCGTGGATCTCCACCTCCTTGCCGTCCAGGTCCTGGGCGCGCAGCACCACGCGCTCGGCGCGCTCGACCTCGGCCTCGAAGTCGGGCACCGACAGGCAGCCCTCCTTCCAGACGATCTTGCCCTCGTGCTCCGAGAGCTCCGGGTTCACCAGCACCAGCGGGCTGCGCTCGGCGTCCTCCTCGGTCCACTCGGTGTCCACGACCACCAGGCGCACCGCCTCGCCCACCTGCGGCGCGGCCAGGCCGATGCCCGGCTCGTCGTACATGACGTCGCACATGTCCGCGGCCAGCTCGCGGATCTCGTCGGAGATCTCTTCGATCGGGACCGACTTCCCGAGCAGGCGGCTGTCGGGGAACTTCAGGACGGGTCGCAGGGCCATGCAAGGCGCTTCATAGCATGTGCACCGGATCGGCGTCCACGCTGGCCGCCACGCCGTCGGGCAGCGCGTCCGCAGCTTCCACCAGGCGCTTCGCCGCCGCGTGGACGGGCTGCGACTCGCCCTTCACCAGCAGCTGGAAGCGGTAGCGATCGCGCAGCTTCGCCAGCGGCGACGGCGCCGGTCCCAGGCACTGACACCCGGGCGCGTCGGCGACGGCGGCGGCCAGCGCCTCGGCGCCGCGCTTCGCCGCCTCCTCGCTCACGGCCGACACCACGGCGTGGGCGACGCGGCCGAAGGGCGGGAAGCCCAGTGAGGCGCGGTGGGTCAGCTCCTCGGCGTAGAAGGTCTCGAAGTCGTGGTCGCGCACGGGCCGGATGGCGTAGTGGTTCGGCACGAAGGTCTGCACCACGACGCGCCCCGGCGCCCGGTCGCGTCCCGCGCGGCCGGCCACCTGGGTCAGCAGCTGGAAGGTGCGCTCCGCCGCGCGGAAGTCGGGCATGTGCAGGCCGATGTCGGCCGCCACCACGCCCACCAGCCGCACGCCCGGGAAGTCGTGGCCCTTGGCCACCATCTGGGTGCCGACCAGCACGTCGAGGCGGCCCTTGCGCAGGTCGCGCAGCACCTGCTGGGTGTGGCCGCGGCGTCCGGCCGTGTCGCGGTCGAGACGGGCGATGCGGGCGTCGGGGAAGTGGGAGCGCACCTCCTCCTCCAGGCGCTCGGTGCCGATGCCGAGCAGCGCCGTGTCCGGCGCGCCGCAGCCGCCGCAGGCGCTGGGCGGCGGGATGGCGTGGTCGCAGTAGTGGCAGCGCAGGCGTCCGGCCGCCGCGTGGTAGACCAGCGCGATGTCGCAGTGGGGGCAGTGCTCGGCGTGGCCGCAGTCGAAGCAGAAGACCCGGGTCGAGAAGCCGCGGCGGTTCAGGAACAGGATGGTCTGGGCGCCGGCGGCCAGGGTCTCGGCCATGGCCCGGCGCAGCGGGGTGGAGAGGACGACCTTGCGGCCGCGCGGCGAGCGGGCGTGCTCGGCGGCCAGGTCGACGATGTCGACGGCGGGCAGCGGCCGGCCGCCGATGCGGCGCGACAGCACCAGCCGCTGCGCCTCGCCCCGGTCCGACGCGTAGCGCGACTCGAGCGACGGCGTCGCCGACCCCAGCACCAGCGGGCAGCCCTCGATCTCGGCGCGCCGCGCCGCCAGGCGGCGAGCGTGGTAGCGCAGCCCCTCCTCGTTCTTGTAGGCGCCGTCGTGCTCCTCGTCGACCACGATCACGCCCACGTCGGTGAGCGGGGCGAACAGCGCCGAGCGGGCGCCGACGGCGATGGGCCGGCTGCCACTGCGCAGCCGCTGCCACTGCTCCAGCCGCTCGCCCGGGCGCAGGCCGCTGTGCAGCACCGCCAGGGTGTCGCCGAAGCGGGCGCGCAGGCGGGCCACGATCTGGTGGGTGAGGGTGATCTCGGGCACCAGCACCAGCGCCTGGCGTCCGGCGCGCAGCGCCTCGGCCACCGCCCGCAGGTAGACCTCGGTCTTGCCGCTGCCGGTGACCCCGTGGAGCAGGAAGGTCGGGGAGCGCCGCTCGCGGACGGCCTCGCAGATGGGCTTGAGCGCCGTCGCCTGGTCGCCGGTGAGGGTGGGCAGGGTGTCGCGGGCGACGGCCTCGCCGAACACGTCGCGCGGAACCTCCCGCTCCTCGACGTGCGCCAGCCCCCGCTTCTCCAGCTCGCGCAGCAGCCGCGACGGGAAGCGCGGGGCCAGCTCGTCGGTGCGCACCTCGCCTTCGGCCAGCCGTTCCAGCAGCGCGGCCTGGCGCGGCGCCCGGGCCAGGGCGGCGCGGGCCGCGGCCAGGTCGACTCCGTCGGCCAGCGACGCGAACCGGCGCACCTGGACGCGCGCCGACGGAGATCGCTCGACGCGGACGCGCTCCACCAGCCCGTCGGCCTCCAGCGACGCGATCACGGCCTGTAGCGCGACCGCCGACGGCTCGCCGTTGCGCAGGCCGGCCTCGCTGCGCGGACCGTCGCGCAGGCGGGACGC
>JBNLVK010000273.1:0-15110 GCA_050618055.1 Myxococcota bacterium | reverse complement strand
CTTCCGATCTCAGGCGGATGCCCGCCGCGTCGTCGTCGGCGGCGTCGGCAATGCCGGGGCGGCCGAGACCGGTCTCGACGCGCGCCCGGTCGACGACCTCGGTGCTGCCGGCCTCCCGCAGCGCGCGGGCCAGCCCCTCTGCGAAGCCCGGCAGGTCGACGCCCGGATGGGCGCCGACGACGGCGATCGAGACGAGCGGTGCGCGCGCCGCGGGTCCGCCGGCGTGGCGCCGCAGGCGCTCGACGACGAAGCCGGCGATGCGCCGCAGCGCCAGCGGGTGCTGCTCGGTCAGTCCGTCGAACACCTCGCGCGAGATGCGGATCAGCTGGGTGTCGCGCACCGCGTAGATGCCGGCCGAACGCACGTCGTCGGTCAGCAGCGCCATCTCGCCCACCGTCTCGCCCGCCCCCACTTCGTTCAGGACGCGCTCCTCGGATCCCTCACCGGCCGTCGCGCGCATGCGCCCGGTCACGACCAGGTAGGCGGCGTCGCCGGCGTCGCCCTGGCGGAAGAGCCACTCGCCGCCGCGCAGCGCCACCCACTCCACCCCCGCGCCGAAGGCATCGAGCCCGGCCCGGTCGAGGCCCGGGAACAGCCGCGAGAGATGGATCGCCACCTGGAGCGCGCGCTCGCTCTCGGCGACGCGGCCCGCCAGCGCCGCCAGCCCGGCGGGATCCAGGCCCATCAGGCGATCCACGCCGGTCGCCGGAATGCGCGCCAGCTCGCAGTCGCCCTCCGCGGTCAGAGCGACCTCGCGCTCGAGGAAGGAGAGCGCCGAGAGGATGGTGCCCGGCTCGAGGGCTGCGATCGGGCGGCCCTCCCGCGCGCGCCGCACGTCCAGCCGCCCCGCCAGCAGCGTGACCACGCCTCCGTCCTCGGGCGGCTCGACCGGAGCCCCCTCGCCTGCGCGCAGCAGTTCGGCGTGCTCGGCGAGCGCTGTGCGGCCCGCCGCCCCCAGCGCGTCGGCGAGGCCCAGCTCGTGCAGGCGCGCGTCGAGATCGACCGGGGCGTCGCTCACGCCGCGTCCTCCGTCTCGACCCCGCGCGCCATCTCCCGCCAGCTGCGCAGGATCAGCCCCACCTGATCGGCGAAGCCGGCGAAGCGCTTCTCGTCGTCCTCGTCGAACACGCCGCCGTCGGTGCGGTTCAGCAGCTGGGCCACGGCGAAGACCTCCCCCTTCGTGTCCACGAGCGGCAGGCAGAGCACCGAGCGTGTCACGAAGCCGGTGGCCCGGTCCACCTCCGGGTTGAAGTCGGGGTGCGCGTAGGCGTCGTCCACGCGCAGCGCCCGGCCGGTCTCGGCCACACGACCGGCGATGCCCGATCCCATCGGAATGCGCAGCTCGGTGGCGCCCTCCTCCTGCGCCACGCGCAGCCACAGCTCCTGCCTTTCGCGATCGACCAGGAAGAGCGAGGCGCGTTCGGCCCGGCACAGCAGACCCACCTTGTAGGTGAAGGCGAACAGCGCCTGGTCGAGCATGCTCTTGAAGGCGCCGTCGTTCGCCCTCGAGGTGTGTTGCAGGAAGCGCTCGGCTTCGCCGGTCACCTCGTCGAGGAGATCGCCGAACTCGGCGTCCGACAGGGTCTCGACGCGGCGGCGCAAATCGTCCTTGCGCACGTTCTCGGCCAGCAGCCCCATCATCTGCTGGGCCCCCGCGATCACGGCGTCCTTGAACGACTGCAGGTGACCGTCCTCCAGGTGCACGATGCGGTCGGCGATGTCGAGGATGCGGTTGTCGTGGGTGACGAGCAGCACCGGCACCCCCTGCTCGCGGGCCAGCATCTGGATGCGGTCGACCACCTCGCGCCCGGACTTCTTGTCGAGCGACGCGGTCGGCTCGTCGGCCAGAACGATCTTCGGTTCCGTCGAGAGCGCCCGTGCGATCGCCACCCGCTGACGCTGACCACCGGAGAGCTGGCTCGGGTGGTGGTCGATGCGCTCTCCGAGCCCCACGGCTTCGAGCATGGCGATGGCGCGGCGCTTGAGCTCGCGGGCACCGCCGTGGTCGTGCAGGCGCAGCGCCATCTCCACGTTCTGCCGCGCGGTGAGCGCTTCGATCAGGTTGTGCGACTGGAAGATGTAGCCGATCCGCTTGCGCACCGACTCGAGCGTGCGCGGGGAAGCCCCGCAGAGCTGCTCACCGAGCACGCGCAGGCTGCCCTCCTGGGCCGAGCGCAGGGCGCCCACCAGCGTGAGCAGCGTCGTCTTGCCGGATCCGGAGGGTCCGGTGACGATCACGATCTCGCCCGCGCCGATCTCGGTGGAGACGTCGAACAGGATCTGCTTGCGCAGCTCGCCCGAGCCGTAGTAGTGCGACAGGTGCTCGACCTGGATGGGGGCGTCCGCCATCAGAACACGTCCGCCGGGTCGAGGGAGCGCACCTTGCGCAGGGCCAGCATGCCGGAGATGGCACACATCACCATGGTGAGGCCCAGCACCGTCGCGCCGCGCTCCCAGCCCAGGGTCATGGGCAGCATGGTGGCCTCGCCGACCACGCCGTAGAGCCACCAGCAGACGGCCACGCCCGGCACGAAGCCCAGCGCCGCCAGGATCACCGCCTGCTGGATCACCACCCAGGAGACGTAGCCGTTGCTGTAGCCCATGGCCTTCAACGTGGCGTACTCGGGCAGGTGGTCGGAGACGTCGGCGAACAGGATCTGGTAGACGATGATCGCGCCCACCACGAAGCCGATCACCACGCCGAAGGTGAAGACGGTCCCGATGGGCGTCGTCGCCATCCAGTACGCGCGCTCGCGCTGCAGGATCTCGGTGCGCGTCAGCACGAGCACGTCGTTCGGAACGATGGCGCGCAGCGCGTCGCGAACCGCCTGGGGGGAGGCGCCGCGCTCGAGCGATACGAGGCCCAGGTCGATCTGGGTGCGGCGGCGGTCCGGGAACAACCGCAGGAAGTTGTCGTCGCTGGTGAGCAGCCCCCCGTCGATGCCGAAGGACGTACCCACCTCGAAGAGGCCCTCCACCTCGATCTCCCGTTCGTTCACCTCGGTGACGATGCGACGTCCGGCGCGAAAGGCCTCGGGCACCGGACCGTGCTCGGGGCGACTCAGGGCGTCGAAGAGCACGACGTCGCGCTTGCGCACCCGCTCCAGGTTCTCGGCGACGCCGGGCGCCTCGAGCGCGCGGTCGGCCGGGTCGACGCCCAGGACCAGGATGTTGCGGCTCTGGTGGTCGAAGGGGTTCTTCCACACGGCGACGGCGGCGTAGACCGGGCTGACGTCGCGCACCCCTTCGACGCCCAGCCCCTGGTAGAGCCGCCGCGCCGAGAACGGACTCGTCTGGGCCAGGTAGAGCGTGTCGTTGTTGATCAGCGCGATGTCGTAGCGGAGCGCCTCGAGGTAGCGGACCGAGCTGTCGAGCAGCGAGGAGCGGAAGCCCAGCTGCATCAGGATCAGGATCACCGCGAAGGCGATGCCGGAGATCGCCACCAGCAGGCGGACCTTCTGGTGCTTGAGCTGCATCCAGCCGAGCGCAATACCCACCGCTACGGCTCGCGTTCTCCGGGCTCGATCTCGATCTCCACCTGGAGGTTGGTGAGCGCCGCCGCCGGCGCGCTGTCGTCGAGACGGATCTCCACCTCCACCACCCGGGCGTCCTTGCGCGCCGCCGGGTCGGTGCCCAGCGCGTCCTGCTTGGCCACCTTCAGGTGGATCCAGTCCACCGTTCCCGAGAGGTCGTCGGGCAGGGCCGGGCTGCGGACGCGAGCGCGCTGACCCACCCGGACGCGCGCCACGTCGTCCTCGTAGACCTCGGCGACGGCGAACATCGCATCGGTTCGGCCCAGCTCGAGGATCCCGTCGGATCCCACCTGCTCGCCCTCGCGGGCATGCACGTAGAGGACGCGTCCGTCGATGGGCGAACGGACGTAGGCGCGCGACAGCTCGGCGCGCGCACGGGCAAGCTCGGCCTCGGCGACTCGCACCCGCGTCTCCCACTCCTCACGGCTCGAGTCGGACACGACGCGGTTGGTGTTGAGCTCCGAGTGGCGGGCGAGCTCACGCTTCGCGTTGGCCAGCTCCGCCTTCCAGCGCTCGCGGTTCGCGCGGCGCATGGGCTCGGTATCGAGGACCGCGAGGACCTGCCCCTTCTCCACCGCGTCGCCTTCGTCGACGCGCAGGTCGGCGATGACGGAGGGCGCGCCCGAGGGACCGGAGATGCGGCGGATGCCGTCCTCCGGCTCCAGGCGACCGAAGGCGCTGACCGCACGCGTGGCGGGAGCTGTGGAAACTGCGGGCAGCGGGCCGTCGGCACCGATGGCCGCGTCGCAACCCGTCCCCAGGGCCAGCAGGGCAAGCCAGCTTGCCCTGCGCACGGCTCGGCTCCTACTCCACACCCGATCCTCCACGGGCTCCACCACGCTCGTAGGCCGCCGCCGCACCGACGCCGACCTGCTCGAGCAGATCCGCACGTGCCTCCCGCAGCGCCGCGTTGCCGGGGTTTGCCGCGATCGCGTCCGAGAGGTCCGCAAGAGCGTCATACCACACGCCGGCGCGGGCGAGGGCGAGATACGAGGCCGACCCCGGTGTGGCCTGCGATGCGGTTCCAGGCGCCGCCGGATCGCGGCGGATGGCCCCGCCCGCCACCACGTCCAGGTCACGCGCGTCCGGGTCGAGCACCAGGGCGATCGCCCAGTCGTAGCTGCGTCCCTCTTCGAGCTCGACGCCCAGGTTCGACAACCGAACGAGCTGCACACCCGCCTCGGCCGGGCTCTCGATCGTCGTCTCCAGCAGCGGCTCGACTGCGTCCGGATCGATCAGTGTGAAGTCGACACGCGCGTCGGTGGCCTCCGAGACGAACCAGGCCAGTGTCGGCTGTGCCCGGTTCGTGACACCGACGTGATCCGGCGCGAGCGCCGCGACGGTCGGGGCAGCCAGGGGCCCGCGCGTCCCGCCACCGGTGCGCGTGCGCGTCGCACCGCGGCTGGGCGGCACGTAGACCACGCGGGCCGAAGCCTCCTCCTTCTCGTCCTTCCTCGGCTTCGCGTCCTCGTCGTCGGCCCACGCGGTCAAGGCGAGCACGAGCACACCCACACTGCAGATCCTTCCGATGGCCTTCATGACGCTCCTCCTTCTCTCGTTTCGAGCACGCGGTGGATGGCGACCGGCTCGCCTCGGCCCCGCAGCACGTGCTCGCCCAGGCTCTCGGTGACGAAGACGTCGCCCAGGTGCAGACGGGTGGACTCGCCGATCAGGATGCGGAACAGCGGCGCGCCGGGCCGCGCCAGCTCCTCCTCGAAGTCCTCCTTGCGGAAGCCCTCGAGACGCGCGGCGGTGTTCACCGTGTCTCCGACGGTGGTGAACTTCATGCGCTGGGCGCTGCCCAGGCTTCCGACGACCGCTTCCCCGGTGAACAGGCCGATGCGCATGCGGGCGCGCGGCAGGCCCCGGCTCTGCCAGTCGGCGTCCAGATCTTCGAGGGCCCGGCCCATGGCCAATGCGCAGCGGACCGCGGTCCGCGCGTCCTCGCCCACCTGGAGCAGGTCGCTGCGGCCGATCGGCACCCCGAAGTTCGCCTTGATGCCGTCGCCGGTGTAGTCGTCCACGAAGCCACCGTGCTCCTCGATCACCCGGGTCATCACGTCCATGTACTCGTTGACCCATTCCATCAGCGCGGCCGGGTCCATCTTCTCGGCGGCGCTGGTGTAGCCCTTCAGGTCGGTCAGCATGGCGGTGATGGCCAGGCGCTGCGGACGCGGGCGGCTGCCGTCCATGAACTCGTCGCGTCGCGACCAGAGCTCGTCGGCCACGTTGCGCGAGACGTAGCGGCCGAAGAGATCCATCACCGCGGCGCGTTCGGCGCGCTCGCGGCGGGTGACCTCGGCGAGGGCCAGGCCGCCCGCGCCGACGCCCGCCACAGCGGGGGGCACCAACGGAATCCACACGCCGGCGCGGAACGCCAGCCAGGCGACGCCCGCCAGGAGCGCGAGCGCGGCGACGGCGCCCAGCGCCGCGGGCAGCGGCGAGCGGATGCGCGTGGCCAGCAGGGCGCCGAGCGCCGCCCACGCCACGATCCAGAGCAGCTCACCCGGCTCGCGCCAGAACCGGACGGGTGCACTGGATCCGGCGGCGAACCGCAGTAGCTGGTCGACCGCGTGGGCGTGCAGCTCGATGCCGTAGATCGGTCCCGCCAGCAGCGGCGTCTGGAACTCGTCCTTCACGCTCGGCGCGGTGGTTCCCAGGATCACCACGCGATCTCGGAGCGCGGCGTCGGGCACGCTTCCGGACATCACCTCCTCGAGGCTGTAGCTGGGGAACGCGCCGGGCCCGCCGGCGAAGTCGAGCAGGAACTGGTAGCCGCCCGCGTCCAGCCCGACGTAGCCGCCGTCGTGCGACTCGATCGGCGGGACGGTGGTGTGCCCCAGACGCACCCACTCGGGCCGCGCCGGGTCCGCGGTCATCGAGACGCCCTCCTCTGCCAGGTACTGGAGCGCCAGACGCAGCGAGAACGAGAGGGCGGGCACGTCGTCCTCGTCCCAGAGGATGAGCAGGCCGCGCCGGATCGCGCCGTCGGCGTCGACCGCCAGGTCGCTGAAGCCCACGCGATCGCCACCGAGGGTAAAGTCGGGCGCCGGCACACCCGGCTCGCCCGGCTCCGCCAGCTTCTCGATGAAGACGATGCCCGGATCGTCGGCGAAGGCGCGGGCCAGCGCGGCGCGAGCCGTCTCCTCCCCCGGCACGGGACGCGCGTCCCGGTACAGGGCGACGCCGATGGCGCGGGGCCGTGCTGCCGAGAGCCGGGTCAGCGCATCCGCCAGCACCCGATCGGGCAGCGGGTGGCCGTGGGCGCGGATCTCGTCCTCGCGAATGCGGACCAGGGCGATCGGCGGATCCCCACCGCGTCCGGCACGCCCGTCGACGAAGCGGTCGTAGAGCCGCAGCTCCGCCCATTCGAGCAGGCCCAACGCCCGCACACCGCACAACGCGGCTCCCACACCCACGCCGATGCCCAGGGCCACGGCCAGGAGTCGCGCCGATGCGTCACGGGCGGTCGGAGGCGGCACGAACATCATCCTACCCCTTGCGCGCCGTCGTCTGCAGGCCGACGAGCGCGGTGGATCGCCACCAGGCAGGTCTCGGCGAACTCCCGCACCCGCTCTCGCACCTCGAGAGCACCGAACTCGACCGACGCCTCCAGCGAGCGCCGCGCCAGCTCGATGGCACGCTCCTCTTCGCTGGCGTCGTCGCCGTTGCGCACCTCGACCTCGGCCACGAAGCGGTAGCCGCGGCGGTGCGCGGTGCGGATGACGCGCTGGCGCCGGCCGTCGTCGCCCACCGCACGTCGCGCTTCCTTCACCAGGCGGGTGAGCGAGGCCTCGGTGACGATCGCGTCCGGCCACAGCTCGCGGAACAGCAGCTCCTTGGGAACCATGCGCGACCGATGGCGCAGCAGGAAGAGCAGCAGGTCGAGGACCTTGGGCTGGACCGGGACCTCCTCGCCGTGGCGCGTCAGGACGCGCAGGGCCTCGTCGAGTTCGCAGTCGCGGAAGTGGTAACGCATGGGCAGCTCCGGCCCTAAACGCCCAGCAGCCGGGCGATGATCGCGGCGGCCAGCAGAGCGGACGTCACCCCGAAGACCCACTCGTCGGGGCCCAGGTTGCGGGAGCGGTAGGGGTAGGAGCAGGGGGCTTCTCGATGGCTCATGGCTCGTCTCCGGTGTTCGGGCGCCTTCGTGGGCGCACTCCGGAGGTCCGGGCCTGGCCGTGGATCGGATCGGGAGAGTGTGTGAACCAGTTCACACCGCGGTCGCCGCGATCACGGAAAGATCATCAACTCCGCGGGCCTGGATTGATAGGCTGGGGGCCTCCCCGAAGTCGGCGACGTGGAAACCGCACCGATTCGAGGCCCGAACGACCGGTGCCCGAAGGCGGATCACGAGACGATCCGATCCGGCCGCGCACCGCACGCCGACCTGCCGGGTGGACACCGGAGCTGCGACGCCCGGCGACTGGAGGCGAAGGCGATGCACCGAGCCCTGGAGATCCTGACCGCCGCCCTGCTGGTCGTCGCAGGACTCGGGGTCCACCTCGCACACGCCTCGGTCTCCCAGGGCCTGGCGGAGCTGAAGTACCAGCTCGACGACAACACGGTCTTCACGGCCAGCCCCGGCGACCTGCTCGGCGACAACGACGAGTTCGGCTCGAGCGTGGCGAACATCGGCGACCTGGACGGTGACGGGGTGAACGACCTGGCCGTCGGCCAGCGCCTCAACGACGACGGGGGATCGCAGAACGGTGCCGTCTACATCCTGCTGCTGAACGCAGACGGAAGCGTGAAGGCGCCGTCGCCCTACAAACTTTCGGAGGGGACCTACCCCGGCGTCCTCACGCTCTCCGGCGACCGCTTCGGCGCGGCGCTGGCCTGGCTCGGCGACTACGACGGCGACGGCAACGGCGAGCTGGCGGTGGGCGAGTGGGGAGCCGACTCCCCCACGAACTCGGGCGCGGTCTGGATCGTCGATCTCGACAGCAATGCCGTACCGCAGTCGGCCTTCCGGATCTTCTCGGGTGCCACGAACTTCACGACGCTGGACCGACCCAGGTGAAGCTGATCGGGGCCTTCAACCCGGCCGACGACGTGGACGGCGACGGCTGGCAGGACCTGGGAGACAACTGCCCCTTCGAGAGCAACCCGGCCCAGCAGAACCGGGGCAGCTTCCTCGACGGCACCGACGAGAGCGACGCCCTGGGCGACGCCTGCCAGTGTGCCGAGGCCACCGACGACGGCGCGGTGATCGACCCGGACGACGTGGACGAGATCTTCGACTACCTGGCCGGCCGGCCCACCATCACCGACCCGGCCGACATCGAGGCCCGCTGCTCGGTGGCCGGCACCACCGAGTGCAACATCCGCGACCTGGTGTTCCTCCAGCAGGCCCTCGACGCCGGCCCCATGGGCCCGGGCGTCGAGCTGCGGTGCGACGCCGCGCTCTCACCGCCCAACGCACCCTGAGGCAGCCGCTTGCCCGGGAAACGGGTCTCGTGCAAAGTGGGTGGATGGACCGCTCCGACGCGCCTTCGCGCGAGCAGCTGGAGATCTATCGGCGCATGACGCCGTCCCAGCGCTGGCAGGCGGCGCACCGGCTCTACTGGACGCTTCGCCGTCACAAGGCGGCCTTCCTGCGCGGGCAGCACCCGGACTGGACGGAGGCGGAGGTGGCGGCCGAGGTGCGGCGAAGCTTCCTGCATGCCCGAAGCTGACCTGGTCGAGCTCTTCGCCCGGCCGCTGGTCGAGCTCGGGGTGCCCTTCCTCGTGACCGGTAGCGTCGCGGCCACCCTCTACGGGGAGCCGCGCGCCACCCACGACATCGATCTGGTGGTGACGCTTCGAAGCGGCGATGCAGGCCGGATCGCACGGGCCTTCCCGGCCGCGCAGTTCTATGTCCCGCCCGAGGAGGTGGTGGAGCTGGAGACCCGGCGCGCAGAGCGCGGGCACTTCAACCTCATCCACACCGAGAGCGGGCTCAAGGCCGACGTCTTCCTGGCTGGCCAGGACCCGCTCCACGCCTGGGCGTTCGAGAACGCCCGGATCTACGAGGTGGGCGGCCTTCGCGTCTCCGTGGCACCGCCCGAGTACGTGGTCGTACGAAAGCTCGAGTTCCATCGCGAGGGCGGCTCGGAGAAGCACCTGCGCGACATCCGTTCGATGCTCGCGGTGTCGGGGGCGATCCTCGACCGGAACGCGCTCCTGGACTGGATCGGGCGCCGTGGGCTCGAGGCCGAGTGGGCGGAGGTCGAGCGCTACGTGGGCTGACTCCCCCCGGGGCGGGCGAGTTGGAGCAGACCGGGATCTAGTGGTACGATAACTACTATGGCCTACCTCTACGTGCGCAAGGACGGGCGGGTCGAGATCCGCGAGGCCCACCACACGGCCAAGGGGCCCCGCTCCCGGACGCTGGCGAGCTTCCGCGGGCCCCTGACCGAGGACCGGCTCGACCGGGCCCAGGCCGCCGCCGGACGCCCCTTCGACCGGGAGGCGGTGCGGGCGAAGGCGCGCCGGCTCGGGCTGCGGGTGGTCGAGGCTCGGGCCGACGCGCCGGCCCGCGCCCTGCTCGCCCGGCTGCGCCGCGGGGATGCCCTCGATCCGGTCCTGGCGGGCCTGCTGTCCGAGCGCCTGGCGGCGGTCGAGGCGGCGCCGGTACCCGAGCCGCTCGAAGACGTGGTCGACTGGCTGGGCGCCAGCGACGCCGAGCGTGGCAACGCCCTGCGCGACGTGCTGCGCCTCTACGACACGATCGCGCGCTCGCGCGAGCCGGTCCGCGAGCCGCCGGCTCGGAAGTTCCCGCGCTTCGAGGTCGCCCCCGCGTCGAAGGCCTCGTGATCCCGCTCGACGAGAAGGTCGCGCGGCTGGCGAAGACCCTGCGCGACGCCGACGTGCCCCACGCCTTCGGCGGCGCCATCGCGCTGGCCTACTACGCCACGCCCCGCGGCACCGTCGACGTGGACGTGAACGTCTTCCTGCCGGCGCGCGACTTCGATCGGGTGCTGGCGGCGCTGGCGCCCCTGGGCGTCGAGGCGCCCAGCCGGGAGACGCGTCGGCACCTGGCGCGCGACGAGCAGGTGCGCCTCTTCTGGGAGCGCACGCCGCTCGACCTGTTCTTCTCCTACACCGAGCTGCACGACGCCTGTCTCGAGCGCCGGCGCCGCGTTCCCTTCGGCGGCGACCGCCTGCACATCCTCTCGGCCGAGGACCTGGCCATCTTCAAGGTGCTGTTCGCCCGCGACAAGGACTGGCGCGACCTGGCGGAGATGCGCCTGGCCCAGGGCTCCGGGCTCGACGCGGGCTACGTCACCGGCTGGCTCGAGCGCATCGTGCCCGACGACGACGAACGGCTCGTCCGCTACCGGTCGCTCTTCGCGAGCGCGGACTAGAAGCGCGCCACCTCGTACTCGCTGGGCTCGAAGCGGCGCGTGCGCCAGACGTACTCGGCGGCGTAGCCCGGGTAGAGGGCGTGGTTGCTGCCGTCCTCGGCCACGTACCAGCTCTTGCAGGTGCCCCAGACCATGTGCTTCATGCGCTTCTGTATGCCTTCGTTGTAGCGGTCCTGCACGGTCTGCTTCACGTCGACGAAGCGCAGCTTCTCGGCGCGCAGACGGTCGATGGCCTGGAGCGCGTAGCCGATCTGGGCCTCGGTGTAGACCAGCACCGACGTGTGACCCGGTCCGGTGTTGGGACCCATGATGGTGAACCAGTTGGGGAAGCCGGAGACGGTCATGCCCTTGTAGGCGACGGCGCCGTCCTTCCAGGCGTCGTCGAGCGAACGCCCGCCGCGTCCGAAGACGGGGAAGGGCGCCTTCGACAGCCCCACCTCGAAGCCGGTGGCCAGGATGATGGCGTCGAACGCGTGGAGCGTGCCGTCCTTGGTGAGGATGCCCTCGCTCTTGATCTCCTCGATGGGCTCGGTCACCAGCTCGACGTCGTCGCGGTCGAGGGTGCTCCAGTAGTCGTCGGAGATCATGATGCGCTTGCAGCCGAACTGGAAGTCGGGCGTGAGCTTGCGGCGCAGCTCCGGATCCTTCACCGACCGCTCGAGGAAGCGAAGCGACTGGCGCTCGGGCCAGCGCTTGAGCCGCGGCGCGTCCAGGAAGATCATCGGACCGAACAGCTCGCTCATCCAGTACTTGAACGAGCGCAGCGCGTGGAGCAGGAAGGGGAAGCGGGCCAGGCGCTTCTTCGCCCGCTCCGAGTAGACCCGGTCGGGCTTCGGCAGCACCCAGCCCGGCGTGCGCTGGAACACCGTGAGCTTCTCGGTCTGGTCGGCGATGGAGGGCACCACCTGGATGGCGCTGCAGCCGGTGCCGATCACCGCCACCTTCTGGCCGGCCACGTCGTAGTCGTGGTTCCAGCGGGCGGTGTGGAACATCTCGCCGCTGAAGCTGTGCAGGCCCTTGATGTCGGGCCACTGGGGGTCGACCAGGCCGCCCACCGCCGCGATCACCGCCCGTGCCGTGAAGACCTCGTCCTCGTCGGTGGCCAGCGTCCAGGAGCCGGTCGTCTCGTCGAAGCGGGCCTCGGCGATGTGCTTGCCGAAGCGCATGTGCTTGCGCAGGTCGTACTTCTCGACCACGTCCAGCAGGTACTGCTGGATCTCTTCCGAGCCGGCGAAGGCCCGGCTCCAGTCGGGCTTCTGCTCGAAGGAGAAGGAGTAGACGTGGGAGGGCACGTCGCAGGCGGCGCCCGGGTAGGTGTTGTCGCGCCAGGTGCCGCCCACCTCGTCGGCGCGCTCGAAGACGGTGAAGTCCTCGATGCCGGCCTGCTTCAGCCGGATGGCCGCGCCGATGCCGCCGAAGCCGGCGCCCAGGATGGCTACGTGGAAGTCGTTCTGGCTCATGGCGTCTCCTGCTTCGTCAGGCCGCCCCGGACGAAGCCCAGGTAGGTTCGCACGACCAGCTCGTCGCCCGGGTAGGGACGTCCGTCGACGCCGGCGATCAGCTGGTCGAGGAAGTAGCGGGTGCCCAGCAGCACGTGGGCGAGGGCCGCGATCTCGGCCTCGCTCATCGGCTGGATCTCGCCGCGGGCGATGGCCTCCTCCAGGCCCTCGCGGAACATGGCCAGCCACAGCGCCAGGCCCTGCTGGTAGAGGTCCGGCTGGTGGAGGCGCACCTCCTCGATCAGCCGGATCCAGCCCGGGTGCCGGTGGACGTAGGCCAGGTAGGTGCGGAAGGCCGCCTCCTCGCGATCGAGCACGCTGCCGCTCTGCGGCAGGGCGGCCTGCACCTCGGCGTGGAGCTCGCCGATCAACGACTCCATCAGCTCGCGCAGCAGCTCGTCGCGGGAGCCGAAGTGGTAGTGGAGGTTCCCCACGGCCACGCCGGCGCGCTCGGCGATCTTCGCCACCGAGGCCCGGTGGAAGCCGACCTCGCTGGCCACCGCCAGCGCCGCGTCCAGGATGCGGGCGCGGGTCTCGCTCGACTTGGCGTAGGGACCCCGCGCACGGGGAGACGGGCTCGCCATCCGCTGAATTTAGGTCCAGTATTCAAAATAAGCAACGCGAACGGGTTCGCGTTCCCTAACCGGCCGCCCTGGCTTCGAATTCCAGGGCCACCCGGAAGCCGCCGCCGGGCGCGTTGGCGCCGCGCACCCGGGCGCCCATGCGCTCGGCCAGGTCGCGCACCAGGGCCAGGCCGATGCCGGTGCCCTTGGTGCTCCGGGTGAGCTCGTCCTCGCCCCGGTAGAAGGGCTCGAAGATCCGCGCCAGGTGCCGGCCCGGCACGCCCGGACCGAAGTCGCGCACCGAGAGCTCGGCGCCGCCCGGGGCGGGCCGCGCCTCGACCACCACCCGCCGCTGCGTCGCGCCGGCGTACTTCATGGCGTTGTCCACCAGGTTGAAGATCACCTGGAGCAGCGCGTCGCGGTCGTAGCGCACCGGCGGCAGGTCCGGGGCCACCTCGACCTCGAGCGTGAAGCCCTGGCTCGCCGCGTGGGCGCGCAGCTTCTCCACCGCCTCCTCCACCACCGGCGGAAGCGGTCCCACCACGAAGCTCATCTCGCGGGTGCCGCGCTCCAGCCGCGAGAACTCGAGCACGTTGTCGATCAGCCGGGACAGGCGCTCCGACTCGTCGGTGATCGTGCCGTAGTACTCGCTCTTCTTGGCCTCGCTGGGCACCAGCCCGTCGCGCAGCATCTCGCCGTACATGCGGATGGCGGTGAGCGGCGTCTTCAGCTCGTGGGTCACCGCCGAGACGAAGTTGTTGCGCCGCTCGGCGAAGTGCACCGCCACGGCCACCATGCGGTGCACGGCGAACAGCCCCACCGCCCCGACGACGGCGAGCAGCGCCACCAGCCCGTAGATGGGTCCGGGGCCGGCCAGGCCGGGCAGGGTCGCCAGCGACAGCTGGGCGGTGATGGCGTCGAAGGGCTCGGCGAAGCGGTGCTGGAACACGAAGTCCTCGTCGCCGCGGGCGGGAATCGGGTCCTCGCCGAAGCGCAGCGTGGCGACCCGCGAGAGCCCGGACGGATCCAGCGCCCGCGCCGACAGCCAGTCGGCCAGCGCCGCCCGGTCGAGCACCAGGCCCTGGCGGTAGCCCTGCTCGCCCACCAGCACGGTGCGCACCAGCAGCAGCAGGTCGTCGCCGGCCGGGCGGCCCACCAGGGGATCGACGGTGACGCGCCGCGGGGCGCGCTTCGCCGCGGGAGCCGACGGCGCCGGCGCGACCGCGTAGCCCAGGGCGCGCAGCTGACGCGGCTCGAGCGCGTCGAGCGACGGCGCCTGGGCGAGCGAATCGTCCGCCGCGCCGGCCGCGTCGGCGTAGGCGTCGGCGTCGTCGAAGGACTCGCGTCCCCCCGCCTCGCGCGGGCGGGCGGGCGCCGCCTCGGACGCCGCGTAGGCCTCCGGCAGCGCCGTCACCTTCTGCTTGCGCTCGGCGCGCAGGTCGGCGCCCCGGTTCAGGCGCTGGAGCGCGCCGTAGACGCTGACGCCTTCCTCTTCCTCCAGCGCGAGGGCCTGGTCCTTCTTGGCCTCCTTCTCGAGCTTGCCGGCCGACGGACCCGAGAGCTGGCGCGTCGTGCCCGGATCGAGCTGAGGCGCCGGCGCGTCGTCCTCGGGCAGGGCCTGCTGCCAGACGTCGCGGGCCACGGCCGTCACGCGCGCGATCGCATCGTCCGCCGGCGCGTCGGCCGGCCAGTCGCCGCGCGCCCGCGCCTGGTTCTCGTCGCGCGGCCGCCGCGGCGTGTGGATCGTGCCGTCCGGATCGATCTGGAAGGCGCCCACCACGAAGGGCTCGGTCGGACGCGAGAGCGGCGAGCGCTCGCCGCCGGGCGACGCGTAGAAGCGGTAGTGCTCGACCGGCCGCGCCTCCTCGGCGGCGAGCCAGCCCGAGAGCGCGCGCTCCATCTCGTCGAAGGCCCGCTCCGCCAGCGCCTGGTGGCGCACCGCGCGCTCGAGGGCCAGTCCGTCGAGGGCGCGCCAGGCGAGCACCGCGACGGGAACCCCCAGGCCCAGCGCCACCGCCAGCAGCACGAGGCGGATCCGCGTCACGGAACCAGCCGGTAGCCTTCGCCGCGCACCGTCTCGATCAGCGCGTCGCCGGTCGCGGCGAGCTTCCTGCGCAGCTTGGCCACGTGCATGTCCACGGTGCGCGTCTCCACCCGGTCGGGCTC
>JBNLVK010000272.1:0-5370 GCA_050618055.1 Myxococcota bacterium | reverse complement strand
TGTGCTCTTCCGATCTCCGCCCGCTTCGCTGCGCGCTGCGGCGGATCGCTGCTGGTGACGACGAGCCGGCGGCTGTCGGCCGCGTCGACCCGGGCGCTGGCCGACGCGGTGCCCGACGCCGCGCTCGTCCACGCCTGGCGCCCCGACGATCCGGACAACCCCTACCTGGGGCTGCTGGCCTGGGCGGACGCGCTGGTCATCACCGCCGACAGCGAGTCGATGCTGGCCGAGGCCTGCTCGCTGGGGAAGCCGGTGTTCGTGGCCGCGCTGCCGGTGCGCCGCTCGTTCCGGCTGCTCTCGCTGCTGCGCGAGTGGGTGTGGCGGCGCAGCCTGGGCAAGCCGGCCGGACCCCGCGGCACGCCGCGGCCCCAGCAGGGCCTCGAGCTCTGGTGCGCGCGCGCCATCGAGCGCGGCTGGGTCCGCCCCACCCGCGACCTCGACCGCCTGCACACGAGCCTCGAAGCCCACGGCGCCGCCCGCCCCTTCCACGACGACGCCGAGCCGTTCGAGCCGAAGGCCCTCGACGACCGCGCCGCGGCGGTGGCGGCGGTCCGTGAGCTGATGGGAACCGACTGATGCGCGTGCTGCGCTACTTCGCCGCGCGCTACCCGGGTCGCAGCCTGGGCGTGCTGCTGTGCCTGCTGCTGGCCGGCGTGATGGAGGGCCTGGGCCTCACCACACTGCTGCCGCTGCTCAGCCTGGCCACCGGCAGCGCGCCGGCCGACGGTGCCGCCAGCAGCGGTCTCGAAGCCGCGGTGCGCGACGCCTTCGCCCGCATCGGCTTCGACCCCACCCTCGAGAACCTGCTGCTGGCGATCGTGGTGGCGGTGTGGGGCAAGGGCGTGCTGGTGCTGCTGGCCAAGCGACAGGTGGGCTACACCGTCGCGCGCGTCGCCACCGACCTGCGCCTGGAGCTGCTGCGCGCCCTGCTCGCCACGCGCTGGAGCTTCGCCCTGCGCCAGCCGGCCGGCGCCGCGGCCAACGCCATGGCCACCGAGGCGAACCGCGCCTCCTACGCCTTCGAGTACCTGGCGCTGATCGTCGCCTACGCGGTGGAGGCCAGCGTCTACGTGGTGGTGGCGCTGGCCATCTCCTGGCAGGCGTCGATCGCCGCCGGCGTCGCCGCGCTGCTCACGGTGAGCGCCCTCTCCTTCCTGGTCCGCATGTCGGGCCGCGCGGGCAAGAAGCAGACGCTGCTGCTGAAGTCGCTGCTCTCGAAGCTCACCGACGGGCTCCAGGCGGTGAAGCTGCTGAAGGCCACCGGCCGCGAGTCGGCCATGGAGCCGCTGCTCGCCGACGACACCCGCCGCCTGAACCGCCAGCTCCAGAAGCGGGTGCTGTCGAAGGAGGCGATGCGCGCGCTCCAGGAGCCGATCCTGGTGACGCTGATCTGCGCCGGCCTGCTGGTGGCCATGTCGGTCTACGCCATGCCGCTGTCGGCGGTGCTGGTGCTGGTGCTGACCTTCACCCGGGCGCTGCTCAAGGTGAACTCGATCCAGAGCAAGGTGCAGTCGATGACCGCCGAGTCGAGCGCGCTGTGGTCGATCGTCGGCATGATCGAAGGCGCCCGGGCGGAGGAGGAGCGCAGCGGCGGCGAACCGCCCCCCGCCCTCAGCCGGGGCATCGCCTTCCGCGACGTGCACAAGCGCTTCGACGGCCGCGTCGTGCTCGACGGCGCCAGCTTCGCGCTCGAGGCGGGACGTCTGCACGCCATCGTCGGCCCTTCCGGAACCGGCAAGACCACGCTGGTCGACCTGCTGACCGGCCTGGTCGAGCCCGACGCCGGCAGCGTCGAGATCGACGGGCGACCGCTGTGCACCCTCGACCTGCACGCCTGGCGCCGGCAGATCGGCTACGTGCCCCAGGAGATGCTGCTGCTCCACGACAGCGTGCGCGTGAACGTGACCTTCGGCGATCCGTCGGTGGGCGACGACCGGGTGGAGGCCGCGCTGCGCGCCGCCGACGCCTGGGAGTTCGTGGCGTCGCTGCCCGGCGGCCTCGACGCCAGCGTCGGCGAGCGCGGCGGCCTGCTCTCGGGCGGGCAGCGCCAGCGCATCGCCATCGCCCGGGCGCTGGTGCACGAGCCGCGGCTGCTGATCCTGGACGAGGCCACGGCGGCCCTCGACGCGGACAGCGAGGCGGCGGTGTGGGCGACGGTCGCGAAGCTGCGCGGCCGCACCACGGTGGTGGCCATCTCGCACCAGCCGGCGCTCGCGGCGGTGGCGGACCGCGTCTTCCGCCTGCACGACGGGAAGGTGCGCGAAGAGGCCGGCGGCGGCGGCGGCGGGCGATCCGACCGCGACGTGGCGTGAGCCCGAAGAGCGCGCTCGTCCTGGCGGGTCGCCGCGACACCAGCGACCCCCTGGCCGCCGCGGCCGGGGTGTCGCACCGGGCGCTGCTGCCGGTGGGCGGCGTGCCCATGCTGGTGCGCGTGCTGCGCGCGCTGCGCGGGGCGCGCGGCATCGAGCGCGTGCACGTGAGCATCGAGGAGCCCGGGGCGCTGCGCAGGGACACGGAGCTGGCAAGGGCGATCGATGCGGGCTGGCTCGTCGTCCACACCTCCCGCGACTCGCCCTCGAAGAGCGTGCTGGCGGTGCTGGAGAGCGAGCCCGACGAGTCCTTCCTGGTGACCACCGCCGACCACGCGCTGCTGACACCGGAGATGGTCGATCACTTCGTCGCGGCGGCCGAGGCGTCCGACGCCGACCTGGCCGTCGGCTTCGTGGCGGCGTCGCTGTTGCAGCGCCGCTACCCCCAGAGCACCCGCACCTGGCTGCGCATGCGCGGCGAGGCCTGGTCCGGCGCGAACCTCTTCGCCTTCCGCACGCCGCGCTCGCACGCAGCGGCGCGTTTCTGGGTGCGGGCCGAGCAGCACCGCAAACGGCCCTGGCGGCTGGTGGCGGCGATCGGTCCGGGGCTGCTGGTCGCCTGGGCGCTCGGCCGCCTCGACCTGAACGCCGCGCTCGAGCGGGCGTCGGCGCGCCTCGGCGCGCGGGTGCGCGCCGTGGCCATGCCCGAGGCCGAGGCCGCCATCGACGTCGACCGGGCGAGCGACCTGGAGCTCGCGACCTCGATCCTGGCCGCACGGGAGGACGGGCGCGCCTGAGGCGTCAGCCGGCCAGCACGAGCGGGGGCTCGCCGCTGTCGGCGAAGTCGCCCGCGTCGGGCCGGAACTCGCGGGCGCGCAGCGTGATGCGTCCGCCGTCGAAGTCGTAGAGGTGGTAGCGGGCGACGCGGCCGGGCTTGCCGCCGCGGTGCGACGCGGAGCGCACACCCACCACCGGAACGGCCCCGGCCGGACCCGGCAGCGCGCCCACCCGCGTGCGGTGCATGTGACCGTGGAGCACCAGCTCGGCGCCGCACCGGCGCAGCACCTGGCCGAGCCGGTCGGCGTCCCACAGCGCGCGGCGCCAGGCGACCGCGCCGGGCTCGGGCGGGTGGTGCACCAGCACGACGCGCGTCCGCCCGCGCGCCCCCAGCTCGCGCAGCAGGTCGGCCAGGCGCTCGCGCTGCGCGTCGCCCAGGCTTCCGCCGGCCAGCAGCGGAAGCGTCGCCCGCGCCGAGCACAGCCCCACCAGCGCCAGCGGACCCACGAGCCGCAGGCTCGGGAAGCGCAGCGCGCCCGCCTTCTCGCGCCCCCACAGCTCGGTGCACAGCTCCTCGCCGGCCGCGTCCGACGCCAGGTAGTCGGACCAGAGCGCCCAGGAACGCGCCTCGGGAACCCGCACGTAGGCGTCGTGGTTGCCGGGAACGAGCGTGACCGCGTCGGGCGCGCCCAGCCGCGCGAGCCAGCGCCGCGCGGCGTCGAACTCGTCTTCCAGCGACACGTTGGTGAGGTCGCCGGTGACCGCAAGGTGGTCGTGACGAATCGCCGCCAGGTCGTGCAGCAGCGCTTCGAGCACGGCGGGGCGGTAGTGGTGGCGGCGCTTCAGCCGCCAAGACAGCCAGCCGAGCCCGCGCTTGCCCAGCAGCGGAAGCGCTCCGCGCGGTGCGACCGGCGTGGCGTGCAGGTCCGAGATGTGGGCCAGCGTGAAGATGTCGCGAACCTAACCCAGCCACGGGGCGTGTGATACCTTCGCGCTCCCTCGCCCCCCGAGGCGGCCTCGCCTGACGCCCGACACCGCCAGCGAAGCAGCGCGCCCCGCCGTCCGCATCCTGAAGCGCGGCACGGCCCCGATCCGCGTCTTCGGCCTGACCCCCGAGGAGCGGCTGCGCCGCGCCTTCGAGCGCGCCGGCTGCCACGAGGTCTCGGAGGTGTCGCCGGACCACGCGGGCGGCGCGACGGGAGCGGCGGCGAGCGTCGTGGTGTGCCGCGGCGACGTGGTGCTCGACGAGAGGCTGGTCGAGGCGCTGGCGGAGCGGCCCGACGTGCTGCTGCGCTCGGCGGAGCTGGGTGCGATCGCGGCGCACGTGTCGTCGGCGCGGGCGGGCGCGGCGCAGGCCCTGCTGGCCGGGAGGCCCGCAACCGACGACGATCTGTCCGAGCTGGCCGTCGAGACGCCGGAGACGCTGGCGCCCGCCTACCTGCCGAAGCTGCGCAAACGGGAGCCCGCCTTCGCGGTGGCGGCGACACCCGATCGTGTCGCAGAGGTCGAGGCGCGCGCCTTCGCCGCGTCCTACAAGGGGCTCACCGACCTGGTCACCAAGTGGGTGTGGCCCGTGCCGGCGGCGGCGGCCACCCGCTGGTGCGCGCGGCGCCGCATCGCCCCCAACACGGTGACGATCGTGAGCTGGGGGCTCGCGATCGCCGCCGCCTGGGCGTTCTGGCGCGGCGCCTTCGGCTGGGGGCTGGTGGCCGCCTGGGCCATGACCTTCCTCGACACGGTCGACGGCAAGCTGGCCCGGGTGACGCTCACCTCGAGCCGGCTGGGCGACGTGCTCGACCACGGACTCGACCTGATCCACCCGCCCTTCTGGTACCTGGCCTGGGGGCTCGGCCTGGGCGCCCTGCGCCTGGACACCTGGGTGGTGGTGGCGGGCTACGTGCTGGGCCGGCTGCTGGAGGGCGCCTTCCTGGCTGCCTTCCGCATCGAGACCCACTCGTGGCGACCCATGGACGGCGCCTTCCGCACGATCACCGCGCGCCGCAACCCGAACCTGATCCTGCTGACGGTCGCGACCGTCGCGGCGCGGCCCGACCTGGGCATGACCATGGTGGCGCTGTGGACCGTCTTCTCGCTGGCCTTCCACTCGGTGCGCCTGCTCCAGGCCTTCGCGGCGCGGCGTCGGGGCGAGGCGGTGGTGCCGTGGGACGCGCTGGACGCCGAGGCCCGGTGATCCGCGCGGCGCTGGCGACGGCGCTGCTCTGCGTCGTCGGGTGGGCCGCCGACGCGGGCGGCGTGCCGGAGCCGGAGCCGGAACCGGAGCCGG
>JBNLVK010000271.1:0-8984 GCA_050618055.1 Myxococcota bacterium | reverse complement strand
GGCGTCGCGCTGTTCGGCATGGGGGCCGTGGCCGTCCTTCTCGCGCGCCGGCGCGCGGGGGTCGGCGTGGCCACCGTCGCCAGCGCCCTGCTGCTGCTCGTTCCGTGCGTGCAGATGACGTCGGCCATGATCCGCAACGAGGCGCTGGCCGCCGGCATCGCGGCGGCGGCGTTCCTGCCGATCCTGGCGCTGCAGCGCGATCCGACGCGCCTGCGCAGCGCCCTGCTGGCCGGCGCGCTGATCGGCCTGGCGATCGCGACCAAGGTGAACACCGTCTTCCTGCTGGCCGGCGCCGCGGTGCCGTTCCTGCGCCTGGACCTGGACGCTCGCGGCTGGCGCGCGGGGCTCCTGCTGATCGCCGTCACCGTCGCCATCGCCGCACCGGTCACGATCCGCAACCTGGTGCTCACCGGCGATCCGCTGCCGCTGAACCGCGACAAGCCGGTCGCGGCCTACGCCGAGGCGAGCCAGGTGGTGCGCGAGCGACGCGTCACCGACTACCTGTGGATCGACCCGCGCGCGCTGTGGCGTCCGTCGATCCACCACGTGCCGGGCAGCCCGCCGCCGCCGCCGCCCCGCCGCAACGAGACCATGACCAACGTCTGGGCCCTGGCCTACGCCTCGGCCTGGTGGGATGCCTTCGGACACCGCGTGCCGGCGCGCTTCCACGCCGACGGCGTGGCGGCGGGGCGCCTGCTGGTGCTGCTGGGGATCGTGCCGACGCTGCTCCTGCTGTCCGGCTTCGCCGGCGCCACCCGCGAGGCGATCCGCTCGCGCGGCCGCGCACCGGACGCGCCGCTGGTCGCCAGCGCCTGGGCGGGGCTGGTGGCGTTCGTGGGCTTCACCTTCGTCTCACCGACGATCGGCGCGCCGAAGGCCATCTACCTGCTGCCCGTCGCCGTGCCGGCGACGCTCTTCTTCGTGCGCGGCGTGGGGGCGCTGGGCGCCCGCGCCCGGACGCTGGGACTGGCCGCATCGGCCGGCGCGGCGCTGGTCGCGGCGCTGGTCTTCACCCAGATGCTCTGGTTCCCGCCGATCGGCCCCAAGGTGATGACCGGACGCTGGCGCATGGTCGGAGAGGCCCTGCCCGAATCGCACATCGTGGAGACCCTCGACGTGCTCGTGCCCGGGGGATAGATGCGGACCCGAACCACCCTGCTGCTCGGCGCGCTCGCGGCGTTCGCGCTCGGCTGCCACCCCGCCGCGCCGGAGCCGCCGGACCGCACGCTGCTCGTGCTGGTCGACACCCTGCGGCGCGACCACCTGCCCATGTTCGGCGGCGACACCGACACGCCCCACATGGCGGCCCTGGCCGCGCGCGGATCGGTGCACGCGCTGACGGCCAGCTTCCACCAGACCACCATGTCGATGGGCGCGCTGTTCACCGGTCGCACGCCGAGCCTGGAGACCGGCGACCCGGCGAAGCCCCTCGACTGGAAGCCGGCCGCGTCCTGCGGCATGGCACGCTTCGCCGAACGGCACGTGCCCGGCCGCTGCCTGCCCGACACGGTCGCCACGCTGGGCGAGGTGATGCGCGCGAGCGGTCGCACCACGGTGGGCGTCGTCGCCAACGCGCTGCTCTTCGATCCGGCCGGCTTCTCCCGCGGCTTCGACGTCTGGCGCGAGGTGGGCGTGGTGGGCAAGAAGAAGGCGAAGCGGGCGGCGCGCCAGCGCACCTGGCGGCAGGTGAACGACGCGCTGCGCGCGGTACTACCCGACCTGCCGCGCGACGCGCCGCTCTTCCTCTACGTCCACTACCTGGACGTACACGACTGGCTGTACCGCGACATGAGCTACGCCGAGGCCGTGGAGGAGATGGACCGGGGCATCGGCGACCTGCTCGAGAGCCTGGACGCGGCCGGACTGCTCGAGGGCATGCGCATCGTGCTGGCGTCGGACCACGGCGAGATGCTGGGAGGCGAGAGCCACGTCACCGAGGCGACGCCGCTGCACCTGGGGAACCCGTCGTTCCGCGGCGTGCTCGACGTGCCCCTGGTGCTGGTGGGCGTGGACGCGTCGCGGCTGCCCGCGTTCCCCCGCAGCGAGGACCTGTTCCACCTGCTGCGCGGCCTGGCCGACGGGAGCAGCGACGCCCCGGCGACGCGGGACCTCCGGGCCGACGAGGTCTTCCTCACCGAGCTCGCCTACCAGACCTACCAGCGCGGGCGCTTCAAGAGCCTGCGCCGCCGGGACGGCCCGCTGCTGCTGCTCGACCTGGAAGAGGACCCGGGCGAGACGCGGGACGTGGCGGCGGCCCATCCGGAGGTGGTCGAGGCCCACCGCCGGCGCGTCGAGACGCTCACCCGCGAGCTCTCCGCCCGGGAGTCCGCTGCGGGGCCCCGGCAGGAGAGCGAGGTGTGGCTCGATCGCCTGCGCGCGCTGGGCTACGTGGAGTAGCCCGGCTCAGCCACCGCGTGCCGCCGCGTAGGCGCGAGCCACCGGCCTGCTCAGCTCGCGGCTGAAGCGCGCAGCGCCCCTCGGATCGAGGTGCATCGAGTCGGAGAACAGGCGCTGCGGGTAGACCTGGAGCGGCGTCGGCCCGACCCGCACGCCGGGCCGCGAGCGCAGGCCGGACCACAGCGCCTCGAGGCCCGTCTCGCCGGGTCCGCTGCGAAGCGCCTGGGCGAACCAGCTCGGGTGAGGCATGGTCGGCACGTAGACGGCGATGCCGTGCTGCGCGCACAGGGCCAGGATGCGCTCGACGGCGGCCATCTCGCGGGGGCTCGCCTCGAAGGACTCGACCGGCGCGGGCTCGCCGCCATCGCGCCAGCCCGGCGTACCCCGGTCGTACCGACCGCCGAAGGCGTTCTCCTTCCAGCTGTGCCAGCCGCCGCCGGCTTCCAGCTCCCGGAGCAGATCCCGGTTGCGCGCGGCGCGGTCGGTGTAGCGCCAGTCGAAGCGGTAGAGCGCCACCTCGTTGTCGTCGGGAACGCCCATCCAGCGCTGCACGCGCGACCGCAACGCCGGCAGGCGGTCGAGCAGTCCGGCCAGCAGGCCGCTGCGCAGTCCGTCGCGAAAGCGCACCGTGCCCAGGCGGGTCGACAGCCAGCCCAGCAGGTAGCCGGGGCGGCCGTCGGCGCGGATCGCCCACCACACCTCGCGCAGCCCGAGGGCGTCCTTCAACGTGAAGCGCTCGAACTCGCCGCGGCGGTCGCCGTACATCATTGGGGCGAACGACATGACCAGCAGCCGGGGTGGCGGGTGACGGTCCAGGTAGCGGCGCAGCAGCACCTCGCCGCCCGACGGCGCCATGGCCGGCGCGCCGAAGTTGTAGACGCGGGTTCCGGCGGGCAGCGCCTTCGCGAGCACGTCCGGCTGGATCGCCGCCACGGTCTGGCTGGCGCCCAGGATCATCACGTCGACCGGCGGCCCCTGCTCGGCCCGGCGCAGCTTCTCCAGGTAGACGAGCGACTGGGAGTCGGCGTAGCGGGGCGCGGTGGCGGCGAGCACGACGCCGATGCCGAGCGTGACGATGACGGCAACGCAAAGGGCCCAGGGGAATCCGCGCTCCGACCGCATCGATGTGACAGAATACGCGAAGCCGAGGGCCCCTTGCTCTTCAACTCGCTCGTCTTCGTCGTCTTCTTCGCAGGGGTCTTCCTGCTGCACGCCGCGCTCCCGCACCGCGCGCGCAACTGGCTGCTGCTGCTGTCGAGCTACGTCTTCTACGCGGCCTGGAACTGGAAGTTCCTGGCGCTGATCTGGTTCTCGACCGGACTCGACTTCTGGCTGGCCCAGGCCATCGCGCGAACGCCGGCGCCGCGGCAGCGCCGCGCGCTGCTGCTGGTGAGCGTCACGGCGAACCTGACCCTGCTCGGCTTCTTCAAGTACTGGGGCTTCTTCCTCGACAGCCTGGACGCGCTGCTCGCGCCGCTGGGGGTCACGGCGGCCGGCCTGCACCTCGACCTGGTGCTGCCGCTGGGCATCTCCTTCTACACGTTCCAGACCATGGCCTACACGATCGACGTGTACCGCGGCGACGCCGAGCCGGTGAGGAGCCTGCCCGACTTCGCGCTGTTCATCTGCTTCTTCCCGCAGCTGGTGGCGGGCCCCATCGAGCGGGCCAGCCGGCTCATGCCCCAGATCCAGCGCGAGCGCACGATCACCCGCGACGACCTGCACGAGGGGCTGGCGCTGGCCGGCTGGGGCCTGTTCAAGAAGGTCTTCGTCGCCGACAACCTGGCGCGCATCGTCGACCCGGTCTACGCGCTGGTCGCCAGCCCCAGCGGGCTCGAGGTGGTCGTCGCCACCCTGGCCTTCACCTTCCAGGTCTACGCCGACTTCTCGGCCTACAGCGACATCGCCCGGGGCACGGCGCGCATGCTGGGCTTCGACCTGGTGCGCAACTTCGACGTGCCCTTCTTCTCCCGCGACCACGGCGAGTGGTGGCGGCGCTGGCACATCAGCCTCTCCACCTGGCTGCGCGACTACCTCTACATCCCGCTGGGCGGGAGCCGGCGGGGCGAGGCCCGCATCGCGTTCAACCTGTTCGTCACCATGTTCCTGTCCGGCCTGTGGCACGGGTCGAACGGCACCTTCCTGGCCTTCGGATCCTTCTGCGGCGTCGTGCTGGTGCTGTCGCGCCTGTACCGCAAGCGCTTCCCGGCGCTGCCCGACCAGGCCCGCTGGCCCGGGGCGATCGTGTCGGTGCTGCTGTTCGCGGTGAGCCTGGTGTTCTTCCGCGGCCAGACCTTCGACCAGTGCATCGAGCTGTTCGGCGCCGTGGCGACGGACCTGCACTGGCAGCCCGAGGTGCTGGGCAGTCTGGCGCTGCTGGTGGCCTACGCCGGGCCGCTGCTCCTCTTCGACTTCCTGCACTGGCGCGCCAGGACGGACGTCTTCGTGCTCGACTGGCCCGCCTGGGCCCGCGTCGCCGCCTACACGGCCGTCCTGAACGCGATCCTGGTCTGGGGACGCAGCACGTCCCTCGACTTCGTGTACTTCCAGTTCTAGGGCGCGCTACTCGTCGGCCACCCAGTTGCCGTGGAAGCCGAAGGGCACCCGCTGGGGCAGGTGGATGGTCGCCACCGGCTTGGCCGTGAAGTCCTGGGCCTCGATGATCACCACGTCGCTCTTGTCCGTCTGGCGGTCGTAGACGTAGGCCATCACCCAGCCCTCGTCCTCGCCGGCGTCGGCCGAGCGGGGCACGAAGACCGGCTCCAGGAAGGCGCGGTGCTCGCCCTCGTTGTGCAGCTCCGCGCTGCCGTTCTTCAGGTCGTGCTTCTTGATGCCGCCGAGCGAGACGTCGTCGCCGAGCCCGGTGGTGTAGCCGAAGCGGTAGGGCTTGCTGGTGAGCCGCTCGTCGAGGCGCGGGAACTCCTGGCCGTGCTCGTCCAGGCGGTCCTCCTTCACCGGACCGCCGGTCGGGTCGATCAGCCAGCGGTCGAGGGTCGCGCGGCCCTCGTTGGGGCCCTGCATGTCGGTGGCGAACATGGCCGGGTGGCGCACCACGTCGAGCACGACGCGGCCGTCCGGGTCCTCGTAGCCGTTCATGGGGTGGAAGACGTAGCAGGGCTCGACGTCGTGCCAGGTGACCTCGTCGGCGCCGCCGTCGCGCGGCAGCAGGCCCACGCGGGCGCCGTACTCCGGGTGCCACTTGTAGGGCAGCGAGAAGCCGGCCTCGGCCACTTCCGGATCCAGGATCACCGGCAGGTCGAGCAGGATGAAGTAGTTCTTCGTGATCATGCAGTCGTGGACCATCGGACGGCCGGGCACCGGCACGTCGACGGTCTTGCGCACGCGTCCGTCGGTGCCGACCACCACGTACTGGATGAACTCCCAGGCCGGCGAGTAGACGGCCGCGTGCAGCTCGCCCGTGTCCGGGTCCATGTGCGGGTGGGCGGACAGGCCGCCGGGCAGCGTGCCCTCGAAGTCGGTGCGGCGGATCGTCTCCAGGTCGTAGGAGAGCTCGACCGGCAGGTTGCCCGCCTCGACGATGGCCAGCGTCTTGCCGGCGTGGCCGATGACGTTGGTGTTGGCGACGCCGGAGCCGATCTGGTCCTCGCGCACCGGACCCTCCACCGGCGGCCAGCCCTTGGCGGCCACCACCTCGTCGTCGCGCACCCAGCGGTTGCGGTACCAACAGGCCTTGCCGCCGCGCAGGCGCACGCCGTGCACCATGCCGTTGCCGATGAACCAGTGGTGGCTCTTCGGATCCGGATCGACCGGGTTCGGACCGATGCGCAGCAGCCGGCCTTCCAGCTCGCGGGGGATCTCGCCGGTGACCTTCAGGTCGGTGGCGGTGATCTCCTCTTCGACGGGGGCGAAGTTTCCGGACAGGTACGGGTTCTCGCTCATGGAAGGTCTCCTTGCTGGCCGCCGTGGGCCAGCTCGAGGGTGATCGTGAGGGCGTCCTCGAGGGACGCCTCCGGAACCGGACCCTGGAACGCACACTGCGACCAGAGGGTGGCCAGGCCGTGGACCGAGGCCCACAGCGATCCGGCGAGCAGGCGGGCGTCGCGGTCCGCATGCCAGCCAGCGGCCTGGGCGGCGCGCACGTGGGAGAGCAGGCGCTCGAAGGCGGCGCCGGCGTCGCGGGCGAAGGCGGCGTTGCCGACGTCCAGATCGCCGGTGCGGAACATCAGGGCGAACAGCGCCGGGTTGGCGACCGCGCAGTCGACGTAGGCGCGGGCGGCGGCGACCAGCCGCGGCAGCGGTCCGGCGTCGGGGGGCAGGGCGGCCCCCGACTTCTCCATCGCCTCGGACAGCAGGCGGAAGCCGTGGGCGGCCACCTCGGCCCGCAGGTCGGAGAGGCTGCGGAAGTGGCGGGCGGGGGCGCCGTGGGAGACGCCGGTGCCGCGGGCCACGTTGCGCAGGGTCAGCGCCTCCAGCCCCTGCTCGTCGAGCAGGCGGAGGGCCACCTGCACGAGGCGCTCGCCGAGGGGGGCACCGGTCATGTTGACAGTGTCTACAGCACTCCGTAGACACTGTCAACTCACGGGCCGCTCCCGGCCAGCGGCGCCCCGCAGTCCTTGCAGAAGCGGGCGTCGCTCTCGTGACCCTCCGACGTGCAGGCCGGGCAGCTGCGGGTGGTGACTCCCTTGGCCCCCGCCGCCTCCTCCATGATCTCGGCGGTCACGATGCCGGTGGGCACGGCGATGATGCTGTAGCCGAGGATCATCACCAGCGCGGCCAGCGCCTTGCCGGCGGCGGTCTGCGGCGCGATGTCGCCGTAGCCCACCGTCGTCATGGTCACGATCGCCCAGTAGACCGCGGTGGGGATGTCGCTGAAGCCGTGGCGCTCGCCCTCGATCAGGTACATGGCGGTGCCCAGGATCGTGACCAGGATCAGCACCGTGCCCAGGAACACCGTCACCTTGTGGCGGCTCGACACCATGGCGCGACGCAGGATGCTGGCCTCGCCGAGGAAGCGTCCCAGCTTGAACACGCGGAAGATGCGCAGCAGGCGCAGCCCGCGGATCACCAGCAGCGACTCGGCGCCGGGCAGCAGCACCGACAGGTAGGTGGGCAGGATCGCCAGCAGGTCGACGACGCCGAAGAAGCTGCGCGCGTAGGCCAGCGGCTTCGGCACCGACAGCAGACGCAGCGCGTACTCGACGGTGAAGAGCACCGTGAAGAACCACTCGGTCGCGTCGAGCTCGCTGCCGAAGCGCGCCCGGATGTGGTTCACGCTCTCGAGCATGACCGCCAGCACCGACAGCACGATTGCCACCAGCAGCGCCACGTCGAACGCCTTGCCGCTGGGCGTGTCCGCCTCGAAGATCACGACGCGCACCGTCTCGCGCCAGGAGGACTGCCTTCCCGGGCTCGCCATCGGACCTCCTGGAACGAAGTGGCGGAGACTGCAATGGCGGAGAGGGTGGGATTCGAACCCACGAGGGCTTGCGCCCTAGCGGTTTTCAAGACCGCCGCCTTCGACCGCTCGGCCACCTCTCCGCGTTCGGATCGCCTGACGGGTGATGCAAGCAAAGTCGGGCGGACCTCGCATCCTGGCGCTGCGCCGCGCTGTGCGAGAATGGCGTCCCGGGCCCGAGCCGGTGCCGCCCCGATGGACGCCGTGACCCCGAACCCCGCCCCCGACTGGCATGGACTCGAACCCGACGCGGCGGTCTCGCGCCTGGCGAGCGACGGCGCGTCGGGCCTGGCGCCGGACGAGGCCGCCCGGCGTCTCGAGGCCGACGGCCCGAACGTCCTGCCCGAGGGCCGCCGCCGCAGTCTGGCGGCGATGCTCGCGAGCCAGTTCGGCGACTTCATGATCCTGGTGCTGCTGGGCGCGGCCCTGGTGTCGGGCATCGTCGGCGAGCCCGCCGACTCCATCGCCATCCTGGTGATCGTGCTGCTGAACGGCGCCATCGGCGCCGTGCAGGAGTACCGCGCGCAGCGCGCCATGCTGGCGCTGCGCCGGATGACCGCGCCCGAAGCCAGCGTGCTGCGCGGCGGCGAGCGCCTGCGCATTCCGGCCGCAGAGCTGGTGGCCGGCGACCTGGTGGTCCTGGAGGCCGGCGACCTGGTCCCCGCCGACCTGCGCCTGGTCGAGGCCGTGGAGCTCGCGACCGACGAGGCCATCCTGACCGGCGAGTCGCACCCGGTGGCCAAGTGCGTGGAGGCCCTCGACGCGCCCGACCTGCCCCTGGGCGACCGGCGGAACCTCGCCTTCAAGGGCACGACGGTGACGCGCGGCCGCGCCACGGGGCTGGTGGTGGCGACCGGCCTGCAGACCGAGGTCGGGCGCATCGCCGAGCTGCTGGCGGCCGGCGAGGAGGTCCAGACCCCGCTCCAGAAGCGCCTGGCGCGCTTCGGCCGCTACCTGGCCCTCGCCGTGCTCGCCATCTGCGGGATCGTCTTCGCGACGGGCCTGCTCCAGGGCCAGCCCCCGGCGCTGATGTTCCTGACCGCCGTGAGCCTGGCGGTGGCGGCCATTCCCGAGGCGCTGCCGGCGGTGATCACCGTGTCGCTGGCGCACGGCGCGCGCAAGCACGGCCGGCGCAACAGCCTGGAGCTCAACCTGCCCGCCGTCGAGACGC
>JBNLVK010000270.1:0-13987 GCA_050618055.1 Myxococcota bacterium | reverse complement strand
CACGAACACCGCCCGGTCCTTCACGGTGCTGATCACGTAGCGGCCGTCCGGCGAGACCTGGGAGAGCAGGCCGAAGGTGAGCTCGCCGTCGTCCCGCCGGTAGTCGCTCCAGGTGATGATCTTCTCGTCGTTCATCACCATCTGCTCGGACACCGGGAGGATCGCGTAGCCGCCCTTGTCGTTGCCGTAGTCGACGTCGAGTCCGAGCGTGCTGCCGTCGTCGGAGAAGGAGTGGCAGTTGCCGCAGACCGGCAGGTTCTCGAGCACGATGGGCGGCCGCTCCGTCGAGTCGACCGACCCGAAGCGCCAGCGGATGCGCGACGGGTCCTGGACGGCGTCGATGAACGGCAGCGGGACCTCGCGGTAGAAGATCGAGTCGCCCACCGGATCCGTGGAGGTGCGGATGCGGACGGTCGCGGCGGAGACGGCCTGCGCCTCCGGCCCGAGGCCGACGACCGCCACCTCGGCGTCGCGCTGCGTGCTGCGCCGCTTGATCTCGGCCCAGTCCTCCTCCGACGGGCGCCAGCGGGGCTCCCCCGCCGGGAAGCGCAGCGGCTCCTCGGCGGCGTCGAAGCGCAGCAGCACGCTCCAGCCCTCCACGCCGTCGGTGTCGTCCTTCCAGCTGAAGGTGGGGGCGACGATGTCCGGCGGAAACAGCGTTTCATCGAGCGGGTAGGCGATCTCGAGGCGGCCGGACGGCTCGTCCGGGAAGCCGACCGGCCGCGGTGCCGGGTCCGGTCCACAGGCGGCGAGGGCCAGGGCCAGCGCGGCGGCGAGCAGGGCGTGAGCCGGCGCCCGGCCTGGGGAATTGACAGCTCGGGAGCATCCGCGTAGAAGGAACATGCGGGGACATTGCCACTCCCTTGCGCTCTTGACGAACCCGGAGAATCCCGATGACGCTGAGCCGTTTCTGCACCCTGCTCGCCCTCACCTCGCTGGCCCTGGCCACCGCCGCCGACGCGGCGATCCACCGGGTCTTCCCGGGGCAGTCGATCCAGGCCGCCATCGACGGCGCCTCGCCCGGCGACACCGTCCTGGTCGAGCCCGGGACCTACCAGGAGACCGGCAACGCCACCTACGGCCTCCACGTCACCACCGACGACATCCGCCTGGTCGGCCGCGTGAAGCGCCACAAGGGCGAGGCCGGCAAGGTGCGCATCCTCCACCACGGCACCCAGGAGACCGGCATCTACGCGGCGCCGGCGGGCTGCGAGTACGACGATCCCGAGGGCAGCTGCCCCGACGTGCTCGAGGACTTCTACGTCCGCGGCTTCACCGTCGAGGGCTTCCCGAAGAACGGCATCCAGACCCGCTGGGTGGACGGTTTCCAGTTCGTCCGCAACGAGTCGGTCAACAACCTGAACAACGGCATCTACCCGACCCTCTCCGCCAACGGCCTGGTCGCGAAGAACGTCTCCTACGGCTCGCTGGACACCGCCATGTGGGTGGCCGGCTCCGAGAACGTGCGCGTGATCGGCAACGAAGTGTTCGGCAGCCCCATCGGCTACGAGATCACCGTCTCGAACAACGTGCTCTCGATGTTCAACGACATCCACGACAACACCGTCGGCGTCGGCCTGTTCCACCCGAACGCGGCCGGCAACCCGCCGAAGGCCGAGATGAAGGACTGGGTGTTCCTGTTCAACAACATCCACGACAACAACCTGCCGAACCCGGCGCCGCCGAACAGCTTCCAGGCCGGCGTGCCGCCGGGCGTCGGGGTGTTGATGCTCGGCGTCTCCGATCACGTGATCGCGCTCAACAGGATCGAGAACAACGACTTCGTGGGGGTCGGGGTGATGGGCTGGTGTACGGCCGTCTCCCTGGGCGACCCCGCCCGCAACTGCACCAACGATCCTCCGATCACGGATCCGTCGGCGACCAACAACCGGATCACCTACAACTCGCTGGCCAACAACGGCGGAGGCGTTCCCCCGGTTCCCCTCCCGCCGGTCGACCTGCTCTACGTGCAGCTCGAAGTGGGCCCGGGCGTCTCCGGCAACTGCTTCGAGAACAACCAGCCGAGCACGGCGACGTTCTTCTCCAGCGAAGGAACCCTGCCCACCGACGGCTGCTAGCCGCCCTTCGACGCCGAGTTCACGGGGCCGGCGGAGGCCGGTCCGGTCTCCGCGCCGCCGCTGCGCTATCGGTTCGCCGTGCCTGTCCACTCCCCTGTCCAGACGATCGAGACGCGGGGCTGCCGGGTCGTGCTGCGTCGGGTGGAGGGCCCCGAGGCCCGGGAGGTCTTCCTGCTCGGCGAGCCGCCCGCCGGCGCGGACGCGGGCGGGCAGGCCGAGGCGATCCATCGCGCGATCGAGGACGTGCTGCGGGCCGAGGGAGGGGGCCTGGGGTCGGTCGTCTCCGAGACGTGCTTCCTGAGGGATCCGCGCGCCGACCTGGAGGCCGTCCGCCAGGCGCGGCGGCGGGCTCTCGGGGCGTCGTCCCACCGCCCTGCGATCACCGAGATCGCGCAGCCCCCGCTGGACGGGGCCGCGCTGAAGGTCGCGGTGCAGGCGGTCGTTCCCCGCGAGCCGCCGCTGCGCGTCGACGACGTGGGGGGCGGGTCCGGCTGCGGCTGCGCCGAGTGCGCGCATCCCCACGCCCTGCGGGTCCGGCTGGGTGACGAGGTGCGGCTCCACGCGGGCGGTCTCTACGGCGCCGGCGCGGACGCCTACGAGCAGACGCTGGCCATGTTCGAGGTCGCCGAAGGCCTGCTCGCCCAGGCCGGCATGGACTTCCGCCACGTGGTGCGCACCTGGATCCACCTGCGCGAGATGGATCGCGACTACGCCGACCTCAACCGGGCGCGCCGCGCGTTCTACGCGGAGCGCGGCATCGACCCCGCCCCGGCCAGCACCGGCATCGGCGGCGGGCCGGTTCCCGGTCCGCACGATCTCTGCCTCGGCTTCCAGGCCGTGGGCGGCGCGAGCCCGCCCGCGCGGACCGCGATGAGCGCGCCGACCCTGAACGAGGCCCCGCAGTACGGCGCCGACTTCGTGCGCGGCATGCGGGTGGAGGGCGCGAACGGGGTGGCCCTCCACGTCTCCGGGACCGCGAGCGTCGACGAGTCCGGAAGCACGGCGCACCCGGGCGACTTCGACGCCCAGGCGGAGCGCATGCTGGTGAACGTGGCGGCGCTGCTGGAAGGGCAGGGCGCCGGCTTCGGCGACGTGGTGTCCGCGGTCACCTACCTGAAGCGCCCCGCCGACGCGTCGCGCCTGCGCCAGAAGCTTTCCGAGGCCGGCTTCGAGGGCTTTCCCAACGCCCTGGTCGAGGCGCCCATCTGCCGGCCCGACCTGCTGTGCGAGACCGAGGTGCTGGCCGTCCTGCCGTCTCCCGCGTGATAGGGTGACGCAGCGCAGGACAGGTGGAGACGATGCGGACCTGGAACCAGTGGGGGCTCGCGGCGCTCGGACTCGCGGGCGTCGTCGGGCTGGCCTTCGCCGTGGGCGGAGCCATGGATGCACCGGCCGGGGAGCCCGCTCCCGCCCCGGCGCCTCGGGAGCCGTCGCTCGGCATCTATCTCGGGAAGGAGCCCCGCACCGTCGAATCGCGCTCGGAGGTGCGGGGAGCGCACGGGTCCTACCGCTTCGAGCCGGCCCTCCAGGGCGATCTCGTGCGCCACGACTTCTTCATCCACAACCCGGTGGGCGAGCGCCTGCAGGTGGAGAAGCTGCGCATGTGCTCGAACTGCGCCGTCGTGAACGCGTCGAAGGTGATCGAGCCCAACGGCCTGGGTCGTCTCACGATGGTGATTCCGACGGATCCGCTCGGGGGCCGGACGATCGAGAGCCCGATCGTGATCGAGACGGACAGCGAGTCGCTGCCGACCATCACCATCGACGTCCACCTGGAGGTGCGCGAGTTCGCCGCGCTGTCCCCCTACCGGGTGTGGCTCGAGGGGACGGCGGAGGAGGAGATCGTCGAGACCTGTCTGGTGGTTCCGAACGAGGCCTATCCGTTCGAGGTCACCGGAATCCGGGCGCGCCGAGGGACGTGGTTCACCCACTCCTTCGAAGAGGTCGAGCACGAAGGAGGCAGGGCCTGGCGGATCACGATCCGCAACACCCGCACCCGGCCGGGCCCCTACCAGGACGTCCTGTTCGTCCAGACGGACCACCCGGAGCGCCCCGAGCTGAAGGTGCGCATCGAGGGTCGGATCGGCGGTTCTGCGGACGGATCGCTGCCCGGAAACGGGTCACCCCGGCCCGCGCGCGGACCGGGGTGACCGAGACGAGCCGGACGCGTCGCCGCGTCCCGCCAGCTCAGCGGTAGTAGTTCCGATCGACCATCGCGCCCCAGATCAGGTTCGCCAGCTTGGACGAACCGCTCGAGGTGGGATGGATGCCGTCGGACTTGAGGTCGCTGTTCACGATCGAGCTGCGCGGATCGAGCACCGCGATCTGGAACCCGCCCAGCTGGCTGCCGTGGTAGGTGCCGTAGCTGCCCACGCTTCCCGTGAAGGTCGTCCCACCCGATCCGCTCAGGTCGAACATGTCCGGGTAGATCGCGTCGTGGACGTAGTCGATCGCCTCGTTCTTCTCGGCGTCGCTGCCCTTCACGTGGTAGTAGCCCAGCCAGGCCAGCGAGTCGGCGGGGCCGTTGTAGATGTCGACGATCATGTCGTTCATCACGTCGGCCACGTAGTCGATCAGGTTCAGGCAGGCGCTGGTGAGGGGATCGGAGTCGCAGTCGGTGCTGCTCTGGAGGATGTCGTTCGCGCCTCCGTCGGCGATGAACGTCTTCAGCGAGCTGCGGTTGTCGGCCGACTCCTGCTGGTTGCGGATCGCGGCGATCTTGGCGCCGCTGACCGAGCGATCCTTGTAGCTCTTGCCGGAGAGGTCCTTCAGGACGGAGTGGATGCCGCCCGACAGGTCGAAGACCGAGTCTCCGACGATCTGCACGTCCCACTCGTTCGCATACGGGTTGGTGAAGTTCCACGTGCAGCCGAAGCTCGGAAGCACGAAGAGGGCCATGATCACTGACACACGCTGGAATCGTTTCACGCTCGGTTCCTCCCCACCGGTCTCCCCACCGGTTGATTGACGATTCCGCGGGGCTCCGCACGTCCGCACCTCACGACGACGCCGGCCCGGCAGGGTCCGACGCCGACGCACTCGCCCCGCACACGACCAAGCTAGAGGTGCGGCGGATCGGATGTCAACGCGAGAAGCGCGGATCCGACACCGATCGGCGTTCGAAACAGGGTCGTGTCGTCGTGGTCATACCGGACTGGAAGTCCGCTCAGTCGCGCGCCTGCTCGTAGATGTTGAGGTCGACCTTGTCGCCGCTCACGATCATCATCACGACCACGTCCTCGCGCAGGAACTTGAGGGCGCTGACCATCGGCTTGCCGTAGTAGTGGGTCTTCTGGACGAAGACCTTGCCGTCTTCGTGGTACTCGTAGGTGCCCAGCGGCTCGAGCAGGCTGTTCTGTCGCATGGTCGCCGCGTCGGGGACGAAGTAGAAGCGCCCGTCCTCGCCCTTCTGGAGCGCGAATCCGTTGCCCTCGTCCTTGAAGTCGTCGGCGCTGCCCCATTCGGTCTCCCACAACTCGCGCGTGTCCCGATCGCCGGTCTCGACGAACTCGTCCAGCAGGTGCAGCCGATCCAGGCGGTCGATCTGGCGGGCGTAGATCGCCTCGCGCATCTCCTCGATGCCGGCGCCGCGCCAGTAGCCCTCGCTGTAGTCGGTCCGGAAGTCGTTGTCGTAGCCGTCCTGGCCCGGCAGCAGCGCCTCGCCCCAGTACCCCGGGTCCGCTTCGGCCAGGGATGCGGCCGCATCGGTCTCGTCGGGAACGACCGGGGGGGCGGGCTCGGGGCGTGCCGCCACACCCGGAAGCTCGGTCGGCGGGGGAGGCGGTGCGGCGACGGGCTCGCTGCGGTCGACGGAGAGGAGGGCCACGGTCAACGCCGCGGCCGCCAGGGCCGTCGAGAGGGCGATCGGGCGCGAGAACCTCATGGGCGGGATTCCTCCGCCCGGACCCGCGGTCCGTGCGGGGCCGTGATGGCGGACTGGAAGTCCCGCATCGTCATGGAACTCGCGGTCCCCGCGTCACTGCGCCGGCTCCGGCCGCAGTCCGGCCAGGATCAGGTCGAGCGTGGTCCGGAAGATGGGCTCCGGGGAGCAGTCCACGACGCGGGCCCGCTTGGGCGTCACCAGGGCCTCGACGGCGGAGTTGCCCGTCCGCCAGATCACGTTCGCCATCACCCAGGGATCGCAGGCGCGCACCTCCCCGCGCTCCATGCCCTCGGTCAGGATCTGCTCGACCAGGCGCAGGGGGCTCTCCCAGATGCGCGTGACCTCCTCCAGCATCGGGCGCGACAGCTCTCCGATGAAGGCCTGGCTGTGGACGGCCCAGAAGATGCCGAAGTGCTCCGGGTGGTCGAGCCAGTAGCGGCGGTAGAAGAGCCCGATCTGCCGGATCCTCTCGATCGCCGGGCCGTCCCCGGAGACCGACTCGCGCATGCGCTCCTCGAAGGCGGTGCCGTTCTCGGCGAGGACCGCCACGTAGAGCTCGGCCTTGCTCTCGAAATGGCGATACAGCGTTCCCTTGCCCGTCTCGGCGCGGCTCGCGATCTCGTCCAGACTGGCCTCGTTGAAGCCGTCGCGGAAGAAGATCTCCCGGGCCGACTTGAGGATGCGGGAGTGCACGGCCGCCTTGCGATCGGCGCGCCGATCGCGGGCGGAGATCGGGACCACACCGTCCGCACCGGCCTTCCCGGAGGCCGGATGGCCCGGCAGGGTGACCCTCATCGGACCGGCCGCCCCTCTGCGTCCGGTCGCGCAACCGCAACGACGACGTGCATCGGCATCCCCGACAGCTCCGCCGATTATCGAGCCCGTCGCGGGTGGAGATCAAGGGGAAACCGATGCGAGCGATCCGACCGGATCAGGCCTGCCGGGCCAGCCCCTTCAGCACCAGCTGGTCGTACCCGATGACGCCCTTGATCTCGTCGCCCTCGATGACGGGCGCGACGGAGATGCCGATGCGATGGAACAGCCGCGCGCAGTAGCGGATGTCCATCTCGGGACGCACCGACACCACCGGCTTGGACATGATCTCGTAGACGTTGGTGCGGTCCGGCGCGCGGTGGGGAGCCAGCACGTGCTCGGCGACGTCCCGGATCATCAGGATGCCGAACTCGTCGTTCTCGTTCCGCTTCGCGACGATCAGGAAGTTCGTGCCCTCCCGCCGCATGAGATCGAGCGCCTCCGCCACCGTCGCGATGCCGTCGATGATCGCGTAGCGCTCCTCCATGACGTCGGCGACCCGAATGACGCTTCTCTCCGTCACAGCTCCTCCTCCTCCAGGCTGGGAGTGATGCTCTCCACCTGGTGGGCGACGCCCACCGCATCCTCCACGTCGACTTGAAAGGCGATGCCCGTCCCCGACGTGGTGTCGAAGCCGCCGGCCTCGCAGACCGTCTCCAGGATGTGCCGGGCCCGGTGCTCCTCGACGAGCAGCAGGATCATGTCCCGCTGCGTCTCGAGGGTGAGCCCGAGGAAGGTCTTCTTGGCCTCCAGACCTTCTCCCCGGGCGTTGCTCAACACGGTGCAGCCGGTGGCGCCCGACTCCCGGGCCGCCTGGGTCACCGCCTCCGTCAGGTGGTCGTCCACCAGCGCGATCAGCAGCTTGAATCTCATTCCGGGGCCTCCTTGGGCGAGCCGCTCCGCAGGGACCACCACTGCGAGGCCTGCGCATAGGCCATGACGGTGATCATGGGGAAGAGGCTGGCGAACGCAATCAGGCCGAAGCCGTCGATGAGGGGGCTGCGGCCCGGGATCGACTCGGCGAGACCCAGCCCCAGCGCGGCCACCAGCGGCACGGTGACGGTGGACGTGGTGACGCCGCCCGAGTCGTAGGCGAGCGGCACGATCAGCCGTGGGGCGAAGAGCGTCTGGGCGATGACCAGGAGGTAGCCGACGCCGATGAACAGGGGCAGGGGGGCGCCGACGACGATCCGGTACGTACCCAGGCTGATGCCGATGGCGACGCCGGTGGCGACCGCGAGGCGCAGTCCCCAGGCGCTGATGGCGCCGGCCGAGAGCTCCTCGGCCGTGATCGCCACGGCGATCAAGGCCGGCTCGGCGATGGTGGTGCTGAAGCCGATGGCGAAGGCGAAGGCGTAGATCCAGGCGTAGGCCAGGGGGTCGATCGCCGCTGCGTCGCGGCCGTCGTCGGTGCCGAGCACCTCCGGCGCGGTGAGCTGGGCCGCCATGGTCTTGCCGACCGGGAAGACCGCCTGCTCCAGGCCCATCAGGAAGAGCACCAGCCCGGCCAGCACGAAACCGAAGCCCTGCACCAGGCGCCTGGGGTTGGGCAGCGTCTTGCGCAGCACGAACAGCTGGAAGAGGGTCAGGACCGCGACGATCGGCAGCACGTCGCGCACGGTCTCGGTCAGGGTCTCGAGCAGGTCGACCAGCAGCGCCATCAGATCACCGTCCCGTACACGAGCACGAAGACGATCGGCGTGAGCGAGGCGAAGGCGATCAGGCCGAAGCCGTCCAGCATGGGATTGCGCCCCTCGATCGAGGACGCGAGTCCCACCCCCAGGGCGGTCACCAGCGGCACCGTGATGGTCGAGGTGGTGACGCCGCCCGAGTCGTAGGCGATGCCGACCATCTCCTCCGGCGCGAAGGTGGTCAGGACGACCACGATCACGTAGCCGCCGGCGATCATCAGGTGGACGGGCCAGCCGGTCAGGATGCGCAGCACGCCGATCACGATGGCGACGCCGACCGCCAGCGCCACGGTGAGCCGCAGGCCGAGCGCGTAGCCGTTCCGCGCCTCGTCGGTGTCGTGGATGGCCCCGGCCCGCGCCGCGACCTCCGACGCCTCCTCGGCGATCGCGATCAGCGCCGGCTCGGCGACGGTGCTGGAGAAGCCGATGGCGAAGGCGAACCCCAGCAGCCAGCCCAGGGACCCCTTGCGCGCGAAGGCGTGGGCCATGCTCTCGCCCAGCGGAAAGAGCCCCAGGTCGAGACCGCGGGCGAACAGGGCCAGCCCGACCAGGACCAGCAGCATGCCGAACAGGGCGTTTCCCAGGTCGGGAAGCGGCTGTTGCAGCACCACCAGCTGGAACAGCGCGATGACCAGCACGATCGGCGTGACGTCACGGGCACTGCCCGCGAAGAACCGCAGTAGCGATCGGAGCGACGTCACGGTGCCCCCGCGGTTCCCCCTGCACGCGAAGCACACCCAGCATAACCGAGCCGCCGAGCGGCTCCAGCGTCAGTGGTGCGGGTGACCGAACGGGCGGCCCGGCACGCGGTAGTAGTCGACCGGCAGGTCGTTGGCGATGGCGTAGCCCCGCGTCAGGTACTTCACGAAGCCGGGGTGGCCCGCCAGCAGGGTCTTGAAGAAGGCCGTCGCGTAGAGGTTGGTGAGGCGCTGTGCCTCATCGATCGGGATCAGGTCGGGTCCGCAGCCCTGCTCGACGTTGCCCAGCAGGATGGCCAGGATCGGCGCCGGCAGCCCGGCGTCGACCAGCACGTCGAAGAACAGGCAGATCTCGGTGAACGAGTTGTGGCCCGCCGCGTGGACGTCGATGCGCCAGCGCGGGATGCCCGACGTCTCCTCGAAGGCGCGCACGCTGTTCGGGTCGACCGGGGTGATGGTGTCGGACGTTCCGCCGAGCACCAGGGTCGGCAGGCGCACGTCGGCGAGCATCTCGTCGGTGAGGCCGCCGGTGGCCGGCGCGATCGGCATCAGCACCGAGACCCGCTCGTCCGGCGGGACGTCCTCGAAGCCGGAGGCCATGGCCAGCGTGGTGAAGCCGCCGAAGCTGTGGCCGAAGACGCCGATGCGGTCGTCCTCGATGCGGTCGTGGAACGGGTCGCCGGGCAGGTCGTCCAGGTCGAGCATCTCGTCGATCACCAGCGAGATGTCGAGCGGGCGGTCCCTGGCGGTGAAGGGCGGCGGGTTGGGAAGGATGGCGTCTCCCGCCGTGTTCCCGGCGTGGTCCGGCGCGGCCACGACGAAGCCGTGGCTGGCCAGGTGCTCCTGGAGGAAGATCGACTGGAAGCGCACGCCCGCGTTGCCGTGGGAGAAGACGAGCAGCGGGAAGGACCCGTCGGCGACCGGCGGCTCGTCGAGGGCGACGTCCGACTCGATGGCGGCGACCAGCAGGTCGTACAGCGAGAAGGGCAGGGTCCCGTCGTCCTCGGCCGGGTACCAGACGTCGACCACCAGGGTGCGGTCGTCGCGCGACGCGTCGACCAGCGAGAAGGTGGTGCGGCCCACGGCGTAGGGGCCCAGCTCGTCCGGGGCGCCGCAGCGGCTGCCCAGCAGGACGACGGCGACGAGGGACAGGGAGACGGCCAGGAGACGGGTGGTTCTGCGCTGCGTCATGGGTGGATCTCCTTCGGGATCGGATCCGCGCATCCTGCCATGCGGGGGGCGCTCCTGTCTGCCTCCGGTAGCATGCTCCGCGGGCCCGGTCGCCGGCCCGCGCGCTCCGGGGAGGGAGGAGGAGATGAGACCGCGCTTCTCGCGTCGCAACCTGTTGTCGGGCGCGGTCCTGGCGCTGCTGGCCGCTCCCGTCGCCGGCTGCGGCCGCTTCCTGCGCTGGGTGGTGCGGGCCGACAACTCCGGGTTCGACCCGGTGTCCTACAGCTTCGAGACCAGCGACCTGTGCGCGCTGAACGCCGAGGCGATCCGCGGGCCCTTCTACGTGCCCGGGACGCTGGTGCGCCGCTCCATCGCCGAGGGACACGCGGGTGCTCCCCTGCGCGTGCGCTTCCGGGTGGTCGACGTCGCCGGCTGCCGGCCGCTCGAGGGCATGGCCGTGGAGATCTGGCACTGCGACGCGAAGGGCGCCTACAGCGGCTACCCCTCCTACCCGCCGGACGAGTTCCCGCGCGTCCAGCCCGAGGGCTTCTACGAGCCCGAGGACGACGAGCGCTTCTGCCGCGGCGTCCAGTTCAGCGACGCCGGGGGCTTCGTCGAGTTCGAGACGATCGTGCCCGGCTGGTACACGCCGCGCACGCCCCACATCCACGTCCGCGTCTCGACCCCCGGGTCGTCCGAGCTCGCGCCCGACGACGAGCGGCTCGTGCTGACCAACCAGGTCTACTTCCCCGACGAGCTGATCGCCCGCATCTTCGCCGGCGAGGCGCCCTACACGGAGCGCGGTCCCAGTCCGTACACGAACGCCAACGACTTCGTGATCCACGAGTCGGGCGGCGCCGACGGCGGCTTCCTGCGCATGTCCCGCGACGGACGCTGGCACGTCGCCACGCTGACGCTGGGCGTGCCGGCGTAGCGGCGCTTTCCGCTTGACAGCCATCGCTCCCGCGGGCCATCTGGCCCGCGAGCCCACCCGGGAGGAGACTCCATGCGCATCCTGAAGTGGATCGGCGGTGCCCTGGCCGCCCTCGTCACCCTGCTGCTGGTGGTCGCGTTCGTGGCGCGCTTCGGCGACGGACCGACGGCCATCTTCCCGGGCGGACCGCTCGAGGCCGGCGAGCTCCACAGCGGGCCCGAGCCCGACTGGAGCTTCGCGCGGGACGTGCCGGAGATGGAGTTCCAGCTGGTCGAGCCGCCGGTCTCGCGCACGATCTGGCTCCAGGTCGTCGACGGCAAGCTCTACGCCGTCAGCGGCTACATGAACTCGACCGTCGGCAAGCTGTGGAAGCACTGGCCGATGCAGGCCGAGAAGGATCCGCGCGCGGTGATCCGCATCGACGGCAAGCGCTACGAGCGCAAGATCGTCCGCCTCGGTCCGGACCACCCGGCGCTCGAGGGCATCGCGGCCGAGACGCTGCGCAAGTACGGGGCGCCGCTCACCCCCGAGATGGCGGCGACCGGCGACGCCTGGTTCTACGCCTTCGAGCCCCGCTAGTTCTCAGCGCGGGCCCAGCCGGAACAGGTACGCCTCGCCCACGTCCTCGTTGCGCGGACGGCGCTCGTACTTCTTCTCGTAGGCGTCGCTGAAGCGGTCGAACTCGTCCTGGCCCTCGACGCGGGCGGAGGCCAGCTCGTAGATCGCTCCGTCGATGCCGATGCGCACCGCCGGATCCGACTCCATGTTCTCGACCCAGGCCGCCCGGTTCGCTCCGGCGTGGACGTAGAGGTGGTCGTCGAGCGCGATCACCCAGATGTTCACCGAGTAGGGATCCGCCGGACGCGTCTCCAGCTGGATCGTGTCGATGTCGTCGGTGAAGGCCCAGCTCTCCGGGACGGGCGTCACCGTGCCCTCGAGCGCGCCCCCGGGCAGCAGCACGAAGGGCCGCCCGCAGCCGACGGCGAGCAGAAGGGCGGCGCAGAGGAAGACGCGTCTCGAGCGGTGCGACATGGCCGGCAGCATACCACCGCCCCGTCGCCCGGATCGGGTCAGTCGCGCGGCTCCCAGGCGGCGCTGATGACGGCGCGGCCGATCGACGCGTCGAGGGCGCCGAGCCGGGCCGTGCCCTCCACGCCGACGATCGAGAAGACGGCGGAGACGGTCGCGGCGGTTCCGTCCAGGTAGGTGTCGTTGCACATCACCTCGGGCAGCCGCTCGAGCTGGAGGCGGCCCTCCGAGTCGCCGACCGGAACGAAGTGCATGTCGCCGGCGTCGCGGTAGATCTGGTTCCACACCTTGGAGCACCAGCCGAACAGCCGGCCCGGGTTGCTGCCGCGCAGGCGCAGGGCGGTCTGGAGGAACGACCCGAACAGGGGCGACTCGAAGGTCGAGGCCAGCGCGTCGCGCAGGATCGCCCGTCCGCGGTCGCGGCCCGCGTGGGCGAAGAGCTGCTCGGTGATCTCCACGTCGATCTCCACCGGGATGAGCGAGATGCGGCTCGCCGAGCCCAGCGTCTCGAGCGTCTCCGGGCGCAGGCCCTGGCGCACGCGGCGACCCAGATCGGCGTCGGCCCTCGCGATCGAGTCGAGCGTTCCCTGCACGAAGCTGGCGGCCATGCGCGGCCCGGCGTCCATGACGCGTTCCCCCCGCCCTCCCATCGACCCGGGTCCGGCGGGGCTTGAGGTCACGGTCGCGTCCGGGCCATGCAGCGGGAGCCAATCAGCGATCCGCCTCGTCCAGCTCGATCACCACGAGCGTGCCGGCCCAGCTCACCGCGTTCGGGCGCAGCTTCGCGAAGACCTCGGTGCGCCGCTCCGGGTCGTCCTCCACCGCTCGCATGTGGCCGGAGAGGCTCTCGCCGCGGATGGTGACGCTTCCGCGCCCGCCTTCGCCGCGCAGCTCGCGCCACCAGGGGCCGTCGGCGCCGGCGTAGACGGTGCTCCCCTCGCGCAGGTAGTTCACCGGAATCTCCCGACCCGAGGGCAGGGAGAGCAGCATGACCTTTCCGGCGCGCTCACCCTGCGGATCCTCGCGCAGCTCGCGCGCGACCCGCGGGTTCATCCACCAGGCGTAGAAGCAGGCGGTGCCCACGACCAGCACCAGCACGACCGCCAGCGCGATGGCCGGCCACTTCAGGGTCATCAGACCACCGCCCGGTGGGAGTCGGGACGGAAGTCGACGGCGGCGGCCGCGTCGTAGTAGCGGACCGCGGCGCTGCGCGGCGGCACCAGCGCATCGATGCGCTCGAAGTCGGCCGCCTCCAGCCGGACCTTCACGGCGCCCAGGTTGTCCTCCGCCTGCTCGAAGGTGCGCGGACCGATGATGGGCGCGGTGACGCCGGGCTGCGCGCCGCACCAGGCCAGCGCCAGCTGCGACACGCTGCAGCCCTTCTCCCGGGCCATCTCGCGCAGCAGGTCGATCACGTCCCAGGCGAGCGGCGTGGCCTCGCGGGCGAAGTTGTCCTTGCCGGCCTGCCAGCGTCCGTCGGCGACGCCCTGGTCGCGGTCGTACTTGCCGGTGAGCAGGCCGCCGCACAGCGGACCCCAGGGAATGACCGCCAGGCCGAAGGAGCGGGCGGCCGGGATCACCTCGCGCTCGGCGGTGCGGTCGAGCATGGGGTAGGCCGGCTGCTCGCAGACCAGCCGGTTCAGGCCCAGCTCCTTGGCGACCCACAGCGACTCCACCATCTGCCAGGCGGG
>JBNLVK010000269.1:0-15327 GCA_050618055.1 Myxococcota bacterium | reverse complement strand
CCTGGACGCCATCGAGCTGACCGGCGGCAGCTCGCTCGAGAACCCCATGTACCTGTTCCGCGGCGAGGCGCCGGTGGCCGAGATGGCGGCCAGCGTGCCGCGCGCCATCCGCCCCGGCTTCCGCTGGTTCGGGCGCTTCTTCCTGCCCGAGTACCCCTTCGAGGAGGCCTTCTTCCTGCGCTACGCGCTCCAGTTCCGCGAGGCGCTCTCCATGCCGCTGGTGCTGATGGGCGGCATCAACCGGCGAGACACCATCGAGCGGGCCATGGCGCTGGGCTTCGACTTCGTGGCCATGGGCCGCGCTTTGCTGCGCGAGCCCGACCTGGTGCGCAAGCTCGAGAGCGGTGCCTCCCAGGCCTCGCTGTGCGTGCACTGCAACAAGTGCATGGCCACGATCTACCAGGGCACGCACTGCGTGCTGCGGAGCCCGGCATGAGCGAAGGCACGGTCCGGGGCGGAGAGGGGTCGGAGGGGCCCGGCCGAGGCCGGGCCCCTGGACACCCGACTACGAGCGCAGCGTGATCGCCGCGTTCGAGATGATGGGAGCGTCGCGGTCGACGCTCTTCGTCTGGAAGAGGATCTTGTCGCCCTCCTTCCAGTACGACGTCTCGTAGGTCTCGCCCGGGAAGCCGACCCCGGCGAAGCGCGCCTGGTAGCGCGCCACCTTCGTCACGTCGCCGCCCAGGCACTCGTCGACGATGGCCTTGCAGGCCACGCCGAAGGAGCACAGGCCGTGGATGATGGGCGTGTCGAAGCCGCCCATCTTCGCGAACTCCGGATCGGCGTGGAGCGGGTTCTTGTCGCCGCACAGCCGGTAGAGCAGCGCCTGCTGGGGCAGGGTCTTCGAGACGACCTTGCCGTCGGGCTCGCGATCCGGCGCCTGGTTGCCGGCCTTGGGACCCGACTCGCCGCCGAAGCCGCCCTCGCCGCGGATGAACAGCGAGAAGCGGTTGGTGAACAGGTCCTCGCCCTGCTCGTCCTGCGACGTGCTCTCCAGGATGACCAGCGCCGCCTTCCCCTTGTCGTAGATCTCGGGGATGTGGGTGCGGGTCGTGAGCTTCTGGGCCGTGGGCAGCGGCTTGTGCAGGATCACGTCCTGCTCGCCGTGCAGCAGCATGGCGAAGTTGAACTGCATGCCCGGAATGCCCGCCAGTCCGCCCATGGCCCCGAAGGCCGGGATCACCGCGAAGCTCGGCAGCACCTTGAGGTTCTTCTCGTAGCAGTACTCGAGCTCGTTGGGGTCGGTGGCGGGAACGCCCGCACCGACGCCCAGGTGGTAGAGGATGACGTCGTCCTGGGTGTAGGAGGTCTCGCCGTCGGGGAGCTTCGCCCCCCGCGCCTTGCTCGGATCGATCGGCATGGGTCTTCCTCCTACCCGCGGGCCTTGAGCGCCTCGATCACCGCCTTGGTCTCGTCGGCGATGCTCGCGGGCACGCTGTAGCCGTCCTCGTCGCGGATGACGTCGATGTTGTCGAAGATGTCCTCGGCGCTGGGCAGCTTGCCCGCGGGCGCTACCCAGCCCTTGGCCAGGCCGACGAAGAGGCGCGAGTACTTGCCGCCGCCCACGTCGAAGATCTCGTGGGTCAGCTCGCACTTCTCCGAGGAGAGGTAGGTGACGAGCGGCGTCACGAAGTTCGGGTCGAGGGCGTCGGCCATGGGCCCGAGCAGGTCCTCGGTGAGCCGGGTCTTCGCGATCGGCGCGATGGTGTTGACCCTGATGTCGTACTTGGCGCCTTCGACGGCCAGCACGTTCATCAGGCCCACCAGGCCCATCTTGGCGGCGCCGTAGTTGCTCTGGCCGAAGTTGCCGAAGATGCCGGCACCGGAGCTGGCCATCACGATGCGCCCGAAGCCGTTCTCCTTCATGGCGGCGAAGGCGGGCTGGGTCACGAAGAAGGCGCCCTTCAGGTGGACGTCGATGACCGCCTCCAGGTCCTTCGGCTCGAGCTTCAGGAAGCTCTTGTCGCGCAGGATGCCGGCGTTGTTGATCAGCACGTCGACCTTGCCGAAGTTGTCGAGCGCGGTCTGGATGATCGCCTTGCCACCCACGGGCGTGGCGACCGAGACGTAGTTGGCCACCGCCTTGCCGCCGGCCTCGGTGATCTCCTTCACCGTGGCGTCGGCCATGCTGGAGCCGCCGCCCGTGCCGTCGGCCGCGCCGCCCAGGTCGTTGACCACGATGCTGGCGCCGCGGGAGGCCAGGTCGAGGGCGTAGGTCTTGCCGAGGCCGCCGCCGGCGCCGGTGATGACGGCCACGCGGCCGTCGAAGCGGATGTCGCTCATGGGGATCTCCTTGGGGTTCGTCCGGGCCGGCACGGATCCCGACACGAGCGGGGGGCGTCCGGCGGAATCAGGGGGTGTGGGGTGCAGGACCGCGACCGCGGGCAGCACCCGGCCGCAGGGCTGCGGCCGAGGCGCATCCTAGCAGTCCCCGGGGGCCGCGGCATTCGCTCCCCATGGGCCGCGGGTGGGGCCGTTTGCCAAGCCCGGGGCCGGGTGGCAGGGTCCGGAGATGCGTGCGCGCTGCGTGCTGGCGACGATCGGCCTGGCCGCCGGGAGCCTCGGCGCCGCCGAGCCCGGGGTGCTCCCGCTGGCGCCACCCGGGTCCGACGCCTGGCAGCCGCTGGCCTTCCGCAGCGTCGAGCGCACCACCGACTACGCGCCGCTGGACGAGGGCGGCGTGCGGGCCGAGGCGCGCTGCAGCGCGTCGGCTCTGGTGCTGCCCCTCGAGGAGACGGACCTCGACCTGGCGCGCACACCGGTGCTCCACTGGCGCTGGCGCGTCGACCGGCCCCTCGCGATCGCCGACGAGCGCAGCAAGGGCGGCGACGACTTCGCGGCGCGCGTCTACGTGATGTTCCGCTTCGAGCCCGAGAAGGCGTCGCTGCTCGAGCGCGCGCGGCAGAGCCTGGGACGCCGCCTGTTCGGCACCGAGATGCCGGGCACGGCGCTGAACTTCGTGTGGTCGAGCGGCGAGGATCCGGGCGCCCTCTGGACGAGTCCCTACACCGGAAGCGCGCGGCTGCTGGCCGTGGCGCGCGGCGCGGTCGACGACTGGCGCAGCGAGTCGGTCGACGTGGTGGAGGCCTACCGGCGCGCCTTCGACGCGGAGCCGCCGGAGCCGCTGGCCCTGGGCCTGATGACCGACGCCGACGACGCCTGCCAGCACGCGGTGGCCCGCTACGCCGACTTCCGCTTCGCCCCGCGCAGCCGGTGACCGGTCGTCGGGTCCGGCATCGAAGGGAAACGCCATGAACGACTTCGGCAGCGCGCTCGCAGAAGCCGGCCTGGGCTCCCTCGAGCGCGCCCGGGTCGGCACGCTCCAGGTGAACGTCGGCCGGCGCTGCGACCTGGCCTGCCACCACTGCCACGTCGAGGCCGGTCCGAAGCGCACCGAGATGATGGACCGCGCCGCGGCCGACCGGGTGCTGTGGCTCCTCGAGCGCAACCCGGGCGTCCGCACCCTCGATCTCACCGGCGGCGCTCCGGAGCTGAACGCGCAGTTCCGCCACCTGGTGGGCGGCGCCCGCGCACTCGGCCGACAGGTCATCGACCGCTGCAACCTGACCGTGCTCTTCCAGCCCGGTCAGGAGGACACGGCCGAGTTCCTGGCCGGGAACGAGGTGAAGATCGTCGCCTCCCTGCCCTGCTACACGAAGGAGAACGTCGACCAGCAGCGCGGGCGCGACGTGTTCGACCGGAGCATCGAGGCGCTGCGCTGGCTGAACCGCCTGGGCTACGGGAAGGAAGGCTCCCCGCGCGAGCTCGACCTGGTCTACAACCCGCTGGGCCCGAGCCTGCCGCCGGACCAGTGCGGGCTCGAGGCCACCTACAAGCAGGAGCTCCGGGAGCTGTTCGGCATCGTCTTCCACCGGCTCATCACCATCACCAACATGCCGATCAAGCGCTTCGCCCACGCGCTCGCCCGCGACGGCCAGGCCGAGGCCTACATGGCCCTGCTGGTGAACCACTTCAACCCGGCTACGGTGAAGGGTCTGATGTGCCGCGAGACGCTTTCGGTGGGCTGGGACGGTCGGGTCTACGACTGCGACTTCAACCAGATGCTCGAGCTGCCGCTGGGCGCCGGGGCGAAGACCATCTTCGACCTCGAGGACCTGGACCGGCTCGACGCGGCGCCCGTATCGACCGCGGCACACTGCTTCGGCTGCACGGCCGGCAGCGGATCCAGCTGCGGCGGCTCGCTCACGTAGTCCCCACGCGGCCGCTGAAACCCGCCAGAATCGCAGGCATCGGATCGGCGAACCTGGAGGACGCGCGATGACCGAGAGCGAAGTGCAGCCGTTGGATCGGGCCCGCGCGGGCGGACTGCCGCTGGCGAAGATCGCCGTCGGCGTCGCGGCGCTGGTCGGCCTGGTGCTGCTGGGCCGGGCGGCCGGCGGATACATCCCCGCCTTCGCGGCCTGGGTCGAGGGGCTGGGCGTCTGGGGACCGGTCGTCTTCATCGCCGGCTACGCGGCGGCCGTGGTCGCCTTCGTGCCGGCGTCGCTGCTGACGCTGGCCGCCGGCGCCGTCTTCGGACTCGGCGCGGGCACGCTCTACGTGTTCGCGGCCGCCACCCTGGGCTCGTCGCTCGCCTTCCTGGTGTCGCGCTACGTCGCGCGCCACGCGGTGGAGGCGAAGGTCGAGGGCGACGCCCGCTTCGCCGCCATCGACCGGGCGGTGGGCGAGCAGGGCCGCAAGATCGTCTTCCTGCTGCGCCTGTCGCCCGCCTTCCCCTTCAACCTGCTGAACTACGCGCTCGGGCTCACCCGCGTGCGCTTCGCCGACTACGTGGTGGCGGCGCTGGGCATGCTTCCCGGCACGCTGCTCTACGTCTACCTGGGCAAGGTGGCCGGCGACGTGGCGGCCATCGCCGGCGGCGCCCGGATGGAGCGCAGCAGCGCCGAGTACGTGCTGTTCGGCGTGGGACTCGTGGCGACGGTCGTCGTGACCACCATCGTGACGCGCATCGCGCGCCGGGCCCTGGCCGAAGCCACGGGCGAGGAGGGCTAGTCGTGTCCTTTCTGCCGCCCGTCGAGCCGCAGGACGTCCACAACCGCAAGCTGGTGGGCAACGTCCACCCGGCGGACTGGAAGAACCCGACGCCCGAGGGCCGCTACAACCTGGTGGTGGTGGGCGCCGGCTCGGCCGGGCTGATCACCTCGGCGATCGCGGCGGGGCTGGGCGCCAAGGTGGCCCTGGTCGAGCGCCACTACCTGGGCGGCGACTGCCTGAACGTGGGCTGCGTGCCCAGCAAGGGCGTGATCCGCGCCTCGCGCATGGTCGCCGAGGCACGCCGCGCCCAGAAGGAGCTGGGCCTCGCCCTCGCCGACGGGGCCCTGCCCGACTTCGGGCTGGCCATGGAGCGCATGCGTCGCGTGCGCGCCACGATCAGCGACGAGGACGCAGCGCTCCGCTACCGCGACGAGCTGGGCGTCGACGTCTACCTGGGCGACGCCCGCTTCACCGGCAACGGCGCGCTCGAGGTCGCCGGCCAGACGCTGCGCTTCAAGAAGGCGGTCGTCGCCACCGGCGCCCGCGCCATCGAGCTGCCCATCGAGGGGCTGGGCGAGGCCGGCTACCGGACCAACGAGACCCTCTTCAACCTGACCGAGCGGCCCCGGCGCCTGGGCGTGATCGGCGCCGGACCGATCGGCTGCGAGATGGCGCAGGCCTTCCGGCGGCTCGGTTCGGAGGTGGTGCTGCTGCACGCGGACGCCCACATCCTGCCCCGGGAGGACGCCGACGCCGCGGCGATCGTCGAGCGGCGCTTCGCCGAAGAGGGCATCCGCACGATCGACGCCTGCAAGATCGAGAAGGTGAGCCGGCGCGGCGACGAGAAGGTGCTGAGCGTCTGGCACCCGGGCGGCGGGACCGAGGACCTGGTGGTGGACGAGATCCTGCTGGGCGTGGGTCGCGCGCCGAACGTCGAGGGCCTCGGCCTCGAGAACGTGGGCGTCGAGTACGACGCGCGCCGCGGCGTCCACGTGAACGACTACCTCCAGACCAGCAACCCGCGGATCTTCGCCGCCGGCGACGTCTGCATGGGCTGGAAGTTCACCCACGCCGCCGACGCGGCCGCGAAGATCGTGGTGCAGAACGCGCTGTTCTTCCGCACCCAGAAGCTCTCGTCCCTGGTGATGCCCTGGTGCACCTACACCGACCCGGAGATCGCCCACGTCGGCATGTACGCGGCCGACGCCGAGGCGGCCGGCATCGAGATCGACACCTTCCAGGTGCCGCTCGACCAGGTGAACCGCGCGGTGACCGACGGCGAGGCCGAGGGCTTCGTCAAGGTGCACGTGAAGAAGGGCAAGGACGAGATCGTGGGCGGCACGATCGTGGCGTCGCACGCCGGCGAGATGATCAGCGAGCTGACCCTGGCCATCGTGCACGAGGTCGGGCTGGCGGGCATCGGCAACGTGATCCACCCCTACCCGGTCCAGGCCGAGGGCATCAAGCGCGCGGCGGGCCTCTACACGCGCACGCGCCTCACGCCCGGCCTGGCGAAGTGGTTCGAGCGCTGGATGAGGATCCGACGCTGACGATCGAAGGGAGAGAGATGGCAGAACCGGACGTCTTCGAGGATGCAGTGGCCCGCGTCGAGCGCATCGGCGAGGCGGCGAAGGTGCGATCCGAGGTGCTGGACGCGCTGCGCCAGCCCAAGGCTGTGCTGGCCAGCGACCTGCGCGTGCGCATGGACGACGGCAGCACCCGTCACTTCCTGGCCTACCGCTGCCGCTACAACGACGCGCTGGGACCCACCAAGGGCGGCATCCGCTACCACCCGAACGTCACCCGCGCCGAGGTCCAGGCCCTGGCGCTGTGGATGACGATCAAGTGCGCGGTCGTCGGCATTCCCTACGGCGGCGGCAAGGGCGGCGTGGTCGTCGACCCGAAGCAGCTCTCCCGGCTCGAGCTGGAGCGCCTGTCGCGCTCCTACATGCGCGCGATGGCCGACTTCGTCGGACCGGAGACCGACATCCCGGCCCCGGACGTCTACACGAACGCCCGCATCATGGGCTGGATGGCCGACGAGTACGAGGCCATCAAGCGGGTGAAGGCCCCGGGCGTGATCACCGGAAAGCCCATCCTGATGGGCGGGAGCCGCGGACGCGACGAGGCCACCGGACGCGGCGCGTTCATCGTGATCCACGAGTACGCGCGACGCACCGGGCTCGAGCCGGCGGAGACGCGCGTGGCGCTCCAGGGCCTGGGCAATGCCGGCTACCACGTGGCGCGCCTGCTCCAGCAGGAGGGCTACAAGATCGTGGCGGTGAGCGACTCCCAGGGCGGCATCCATTCCGACGACGGCTTCGACGTGGAGAGCCTCTACCAGCACAAGCACGAGACGCGCAAGCTGGAGGGCGTGTACTGCGAGGGGTCGGTGTGCGAGCTGGTGGACCACGAGCACATCTCGAACGAGGAGCTGCTCGAGCTGGACGTCGACCTGCTGATCCCGGCGGCCCTGGAGGGCGTGATCGACGCGTCGAACGCCGGGAAGATCCGCGCCGGCCTGATCGCCGAGGTGGCCAATGGCCCGATCGTCGGGTCGGCCGACGAGATCCTCGACGACGCCGGCGTCACCGTCCTGCCCGACGTGCTCACCAACGCTGGAGGCGTGATCGTCTCCTACTTCGAGTGGGTGCAGAACCGCCAGGGCTATCCCTGGAAGCTCGACCAGGTGCGGACGCGCCTGGAGGAGACGCTGACCGACGCCTTCGGCGAGATGTGGGAGATCCACCGGGAGGAGGGAGGCTCCCTGCGCGACGCCGCCTACACCGTGGCCCTGCGCCGCATCGGCGAGGCCCTCGCCGCCGAGGGAACCCGCGACTACTTCTCGGGGGACTAGCTCCCGCCGGTCAGGAGCGGCGCGCGGCCAGGATCGCCTGCACCAGCTCTTCCGGCACCTCGTCGGGCACCGGGGCCTGCGGATCGTCGCACAGCACCTCCTTCCCCAGCCGCACCGTCTCGCGGTACGTGTCCAGGTAGGTGATGCACGACGGGCAGTCGCCCATGTGGCCGTCGAAGGCCTGGCGCACCTCCGGATCGAGATCGCCGTCCAGGTAGCGCATCACGAACTCGACGAACTCCTGACAGGTCACGAGCTCGCGCCCTCCAGGTGGGGAGCCAGCAGCTCGCGCAGCGCCTGGCGCGCGCGGTGCAGGCGCGTCTTCACGGCTCCGGTACTCAGGCCCATGATCTCGGCGGTCTCCTCGGTATCGAGCTCTTCGATGTCGCGGAGCATCAGGACGTTACGGTAGCCCTCGGGCAGCTCGTCGATGCAGCGGTGCAGCAGATCGCGCAGCTCCTCGCGCTCGGCGCCGTCCAGCTCCACCTGGCGCCAGGGCGAGGCCGGCGCCTCCAGGTGGCCGTTCTCCAGGAAGCCCGGCAGCAGCTCCTCGATCGACTGCTCCGGCTTGCGGCGTCGGGTGCGCAGCTTCATGAGCGACGCGTTCACCACGATGCGGTGGAGCCAGGTCGAGACCCGGGCGTTGCCCTCGAAGCGGTCGATCGAGCGGAAGGCGGCCAGGAAGGCGTCCTGCACCGCGTCGCGGGCGTCGTCCTCGGTGCGCAGGAAGCGCCGCGCCACCGCCAGCAGGCGCGCGCCGTAGGCCCGGACCAGCTCGTCGTAGGCCGCGTCGTCGCCGGCGCGCAGGCGATCGATCAGGGCCTTCTCGTCGACGTCGGGCGGCGCCACGGTTCGTGACCGTAACGGAACGTGCTATGGAAGGAAACCTGCGGAGGGCGGGCTCAGTGTCACTGCTGCGATTCCTGGGGATCGGAAAGGAGCGCGACGACGCCGGCGAGACCGAGACGGTCCGCCGCATCGCAGGCCAGCTCGACCGGCTGCCGCCGGAGACCTCCAAGTACCTGGCGTGCTTCGCCTACGTGCTGGCGCGCATCGCCAACGCCGACCTCGACATCGACGCCTCCGAGACCGACGCCATGGAGCGCATCGTGCGCGAGCTGGCGAGCCTGTCCGAGTCGGAGGCGGCGCTGGTGGTCGAGATCGCCAAGTCGCAGACGCGCATCCTGGGCGGCACCGAGAACTACATGGTGACGCGCGAGTTCCGCGCCGTGGCGACGCCGGATCAGCGCGGGCGCCTGCTCCAGTGCCTGTACGCGGTGGCGGCCGCCGACGGCACCATCTCGACCGAGGAGAGCCGCGAGATCGCGTCGATCGGCGAGGAGCTGGGCTTCACCCGGCCCGAGATCAACTCGCTGCGCAGCGCCTACCGGGACAAGCTCGCCGAGTTCCAGGGCTAGTCGCCCGCCGTCCGGAAACGCAGGCCGCCCATGTGGGCGCCCATCCGCCCGAACGTGCTGGCGTAGGTACCGAGCACCGCTTCGGTGCGCGAGAGCAGGAACAGGTCGACCGCCGCGTCGGCCTGCCCCGGCTTGGGCGCCCCGAGGACGCTGGGCACGAAGGGCTTGTCGAGGGCGAGCACCCGCTCCCCGAAGCGCTCCCGGAAGCCGGCCAGGGTCTTCTCGCAGTCGGTGGCGAGGAAGAAGTGGAGCGCGGGATCGGCGCCGGCGGCGCGCTCCATCTCGGCGGCGAAGGCCTCGTCCGACGAGCGCAGGTGGCTCTCGGCCCGGGGGCTGTCGAGGGCGTCGCCCCGCCGGACGTGCACGCCCAGCACGCGGCGGTCGCGGAAGTGGGCGTCGCAGAAGGCGTCCACCCGGCGGGCCAGCGGCGCCGCGGGCCGCAGCGCGCGGCACGCCCGGTGCCGCAGGCGCCGCACCCGGCCGAGCCCGGGGACGTCGCGGCGCGCCAGCAGCTTGTCGACGTTGTGGAACCCGCGCTGCCAGACCAGGCCCCGCGCCCGGATCTCGTCGAGGGCGCGCGCGGGCTCGAAGTCGGGGGCCGGCGGGCGATCGTCGCCCCAGCCGAGCCAGGGTCCCAGGTCGACGGCGTCGCCCTCGCGCGCCGCCGCCCAGGCGTCGGCGTCGAGCCGCGCTACCGGGTTCGCGAACAGGTCCTGCCAGCGCTCGTCGGAGAAGCCCTCGCCTGGCTCCCAGCGCATGGCGAAGTCGAGCCCCAGGTGGCGCGCCAGCGCCTGGCACGAGGTGATCGCGCGCAGCCGGTTCGCGAGCCCCATCACGGGGCGCACGACGATCGCCGGCCGCCGTCCCCACCGGACGGCCAGCCAGCGCGGCTGCTTCAGCGGCTAGCTCCGGACCAGCAGCAGCGTGCGCGGATCGAGCGCCACGTGCAGCTCGGAGAGATCCGGGTTGTCGTGGTCCTTCAGCGCCCGCAGGCCCACCGTGTCCTCGGCGGGCTCCAGCGCCAGGATCACGCTCACCAGGTCGCCCAGCGCCTCGACGCCCTTCGGCACCCGGATCGTGCGACCGTCGTCGGTCGACTCGAGCCAGACCTCGGCGTCCAGCTCGCCGGCCAGCGCCTTCAGGTCCTGCACGTCGGTCGGCGCCAGCTCGGCCAGGTCGATGCCCTCGATGATGATCAGCGACGGCTTCTTGCCGGCCTCGGTCTCGAGCTTCACGGCGTCGCGCAGCTTGGCGGTGGTCAGGCCGTTGGGCGGGTAGACGCGGATGCTGCGCTGCCGGTCGATCTCGGCGTGGATCTTCGGACCGTCCTCCAGGTGCGTGGAGTGGGCCAGCTCATCGAACACCGTGTCGTAGTGGGCGCGCACGTGGGAGACGTTGTGGGAGAGCGACACGTGCAGCACCGTGCCGGACCGCAGCAGCTCGTCGACGGCGACGCCCACCAGGAAGGAGGTCTTGCCGACGCCGTGGCCGGCGACGATCACCCCCAGGTTGCCGTTGCCGAGGCCCCCGTGGAGGCCCTTCTCGAGCAGGCGGAGCGGACTCCGGGCGTTCAGGAACTTGCGATACAAGGGGGAACCCTCCCGATCAATCGTCGTCGTCATCCGCAGCGACCTTGCCTCCGTGCTCCTTCACCAGCTCCTTCTGGACGTCGCCGGGGACACGCAGGTAGCGCGAGAACTCCATCGTGAACTCGGCCTTGCCCTGGGTGCAAGAGCGCAGGTCGGTGGCGTAGCCGAACATCTCGGCCAGCGGCACCTCGCTCTCGAGACGGCAGAAGCCGTCCTCCTCGGTGGTGCCCACCACCGTGCCGCGGCGCTGCATCACCGTCTTCAGGATCGCCCCCTGGAACTCGGTGGGGCTCTCCACCTCGAGCTTCATCACCGGCTCGAGCACGATCGGCTTGGCCTTGCCGTACACCTCGCGGAAGGCCTTGCGGCCGGCGATCTGGAAGGCGTTGTCCGACGAGTCGACGCTGTGGGAGGCGCCGTCCTGGAGGACCACCCGCACGCCGGTGATCGGGTAGCCGATGAGGCGCCCCTTCTCCATGGCGAGCCGCATGCCCTTCTCGACCGACGGGATGTACTCGGTGGGGATGTTGCCGCCCCGCACCTCGTTCACGAACTCGAAGTCGCCCTCCTCGAGCGGCTCCACGTAGCCCTGCACCCGACCGAACTGGCCCGAGCCGCCGGTCTGCTTCTTGTGGGTGGTGTTGAACTCGGCGCGCTGCGAGATGGCCTCGCGATACGCCACCTGGGGCGCGCCGGTCTCGACCTCGACGTTGTACTCGCGCTTCATGCGCTCGACGTACACCTCGAGGTGCAGCTCGCCCATGCCGCGGATCACCGTCTCGCCGCTCTCGTGGTCGACGCCGGCGTGGAAGGTCGGGTCCTCGCGCACGAAGCGGCCGAGGGCCTTGCCCATGTTGTCCTGGGCCTTGTTGTCGGCGGGCTTGATCGACAGCGAGATGACCGGCGCCGGCACGTGCATCGAGCTCATGGCCACGTCCACCGACTCGTCGGTGAAGGTGTCGCCGGAGGCGCAGTCGATGCCGAACATGGCGACGATGTCGCCGGCGTAGGCCTCGTCCAGCTCCTCCATGTCGGCGGCGTGCATGCGGCCCAGCCGCCCGATCTTGTGCTTCTTCTTCGTGCGGCTGTTGATCAGCGTGCCGCCGCGCTTGAGCGTTCCCTGGTAGACGCGCAGGTAGGTGAGCTGACCGTAGCGCCCGTCCTCGAGCTTGAAGGCCAGGGCCACCAGGGGCTTGTTCGGATCGGTCGACAGCGTGATCGGCGCCTCGTCGTTCGACAGGTCGACGCCGGTGTTCTCGATGTCGAGCGGGCTCGGCAGGTAGCGCGTCACCGCGTCGAGCAGCGGCTGCACGCCCTTGTTCTTGTAGGCGCTGCCCAGGAACACCGGGGTGAGCTCCTGGGAGAGGGTGCCGTTGCGCACCGCCTCGTGGATCAGCTCCTCGGTGACCTGTTCCTCGAGGATGGCCTCCATCAGCTCGTCCGAGAACATGCTGACCGCGTCGAGCATGGTCTCGCGGGCGGTCTCGGCCTCGGCCTGCATGGCCTCCGGAATCTCCTCGGTGCGGATCTTCTCGCCGGAGTCGCCGTCGAAGTAGACGGCCTTCATGGTGATCAGGTCGACGACGCCCTCGTGCTCGTTCTCGAGGCCGATCGGCAGCTGCATCATCACGGCGTTGTGCCGCAGCTTCTCGCAGAGCTGCTGGGTCACGCGCTGCGGGTTCGCGCCGGAGCGGTCGAGCTTGTTGATGAACGCGACGCGCGGGACCTTGTAGCGGCGCATCTGGCGGTCGACGGTCATCGACTGGGACTGCACGCCCGCCACACCGCACAGCACGAGCACCGCGCCGTCGAGCACGCGCAGCGATCGCTCCACCTCGATGGTGAAGTCGACGTGGCCGGGCGTGTCGATGATGTTGACGTGGTGGTCGTTCCAGGCGCAGTGGGTCGCCGCCGAGGCGATGGTGATGCCCCGCTCCTTCTCGAGCTCCATGAAGTCCATGGTGGCGCCCACCTCGTCCTTGCCCCGCACCTCGTGGATCCGGTGGATCCGCTGGGTGTAGAACAGGATGCGCTCCGTCAAGGTGGTCTTGCCGGAGTCGATGTGGGCACTGATGCCGATGTTTCGGATCTTCGACAGGTCGAGCATGGGCCTTGCCTCTGCTTACCGGGGGCAGCGGGTCGCGAACGTTCGGTTGTTGGGTGGGGGCCGGGGAGCCACGAGCCTTCGCCGAAACGTGGGCCTGTCCCTCGGCGGGAAGGAGGCGGAAGTTTAGGCGCGAAAACGGCTTTATCAACAGGTGGCCCGGGATGCCACCTACGTGTCACCCGGGCCCGGGGGGCACCCCGGCGCGGGTCATGTGGTGGGCCTCCGCCTCGGGCGCGTAGCGGTGATTTGGCCCCAGGACGCAGGCCCGGCGGGCGTCACAGCGATCGCGGCAGGGCTCCCGGCTCCGCGCCGCGGCGCAGCGGTCCACCCGGAAGCCCTCGGGCGGCAGCGCGTCGCCGTGGCAGGCCGCCTGGCAGGGGGCCGGGCAGCCGGTGCAGGGGTCGAAGCCGGCCAGCGGGGTCCCCACCGGCAGGTCGAGGGCCGTCAGCACCGCCGCCCGCAGCGAGAGCCAGGGGCCGTACTCGGGGTGGAGCAGCAGGCCCAGGCGCCCCGGGGCGCCCAGCCCGGCCTCGCGGCCCAGGGCCACGAAGTCGGCGAAGGATCCCCCGAGCGGCCGGTGCGCCAGGATCTCCCGCCCGCCCAGCAGCGCCGCGGCCCGGGCGGCCACCCGCTCGGTCATGGCGTCCAGGGGATCGCTCCCGCGGCCGAACTCGGGCGCGGCGCGGAAGGCCTGCCACAGGGCGCGGCCGCCGCTGCCGAGCACCAGCACGCTGCGTGCGCCGGGCAGCAGCGCCGCGCTCCCGAAGGCCGGCGGAACGATCCGGTCGTAGCGCCCGACCGGCAGCGCCGCCCGCAGGTTCCAGCCCGCCGACGCCAGCAGGGCGTCCAGGCCCGGCGCCGGATCAGGCGAGCCGGTCCCCACGCGCCAGACCCGCCTCGGCGGCCGGCAGCTTCCGGCCGTCGCCGATCTTCACGCGGGCGATGCGCAGGCCGCCGCCCACCGCGGCCACGAGCGCGCCGTCCTCGCCCACCTCGAGCACCTCGCCCGGCGTGCCCGAGGCGTCGGCCTCGAGCCGACCACCGTAGAGCCGGATCGTCTCGCCGTCGCGCAGGGCCCAGGCCCCCGGGTTCGGATCGCAGCCGCGCACCTGGCGGTCGAGGGTCGCCGCGTCGCGACGCCAGTCGATGCGCGCGTCCTCGTCGGTGACGAGGCCCTGGTGGCTGGCCCGCGACTCGTCCTGGGGCGCGTAGTGGGCGCTGCCGTCGGCCACCGCGTTCACCGCCTCGACCACCGCCTCGACGCCCAGGTCGTAGAGCGCCTCGAAGTAGAGGCTCGCCGAGGTGTGGTGCGGCTCGATGGGAACGGGCCCCTTCTGCACGACGATGGGTCCGGTGTCGACGCCGGCGTCCGGGCGGAACACGGTGACGCCCGCCTCCTTCGCCCCCAGCATGATCTGCCAGGCCAGCGCGTTGCCGCCCCGGTACTCGGGCAGCAGCGAGGGGTGGAAGCACAGCGAGCCGTGGGGCGGCGCGTCCACGATCTCCGGCGGTAGGATCACCGTGACGAAGGCCAGCAGGTTCAGGTCGGCACCCAGGGCGGCGTGCTCGTCCACGAGCTCGGGAATCGCCTCGCCCTTCCTGCGGAAGCGCTTGTGGCGGAACAGCGGAAGCCCGCGCTCCTTCGCCTCCTCGGCCAGCGGGTCGGGACGCGCACCCTCCGGCGGCGCGTACACGCCCACCACCTCGTGCCCGGCCTCGAGAATGCGCACCAGGCAGTCCTTGCCGAACGGCGCCTGCCCGAAGAACGCGATCTTCATCAGCCCGGGGGCGGCTGGCCTTCGCGCAGGCGGAAGGTGATGAAGCCGTGGGTGGGGTCGTAGGGCGAGAGGCCGACCTGCACCCGGTCGCCGGGAATGACCCGGATGCGGAAGCGGCGCATGCGGCCGGAGAGCTGGGCGGTGACGGTCTGGCCGTTCTCCAGCGTGATCTGGTAGCGACCGCCGCCGAGGATCCGCTCCACGGTTCCGGTCGCCTGGATCAGGTCGTCGCGCGCCAAAGGCTCTCCTCGTGACCGTCGGAGCGCCTGCACGCGCAGCCGCCCCGCGGGACCGGCGCAGCTTAGCGCTCCGCCCCTGCCCTGCCCATTCCTCTAGTCGCGGGCCGGGAATCGGCATACAATCTGCCACTACCAAGCCCCACGCACCCTGGAGGACCCATGCACGACCTGGTGATTCGCGGCGGAACGATCGTGGACGGAAGCGGCGAGGCGGCCCGCGAGGGCGACCTGGCCATCGACGGCGACCGCATCACCGAGGTGGGCAGCGGGGTGGGCGCCGGGCGCCGCGAGATCGACGCCAAGGGCCGGCTGGTCGCGCCGGGCTGGGTCGACATCCACACCCA
>JBNLVK010000268.1:0-8361 GCA_050618055.1 Myxococcota bacterium | reverse complement strand
CACGCTGCTGATCGTCGCCAACACGATCCGCCTGGCGGTGCTCTCGCGGCGCGACGAGCTGGAGATCCTGTCGCTGGTGGGGGCCAGCCGCGCCTTCGTGAACACGCCCTTCCTGCTGGAGGGCGTGGTGCAGGGCAGCGTGGGCGGCATGGCCGCGCTGCTGCTCCTGTACGCGCTGTTCCGGCTGGTGCTGCCGGGCTTCGAGTTCGGTCTGGAGATGCTGCTGGGCGGCGTGTCGCCGCGCTTCTTCACGGGCGGCGAGGCCGCCGCCCTGGTGACGGCGGGCGCCGCCCTGGGCCTGTTCGGAGCGGGCGCCGCGCTGGTCAGCGAACCCCGGCCGTGAGGGCGGCGGTGGCGAGCCTGGCGCTCCTCGCGCTCGCCTTCGCGGCGGGGGCGCAGACCGTCTCGCCCTCCCAGGATCTCGAGCGGCTGCGCGAGGCCATCGAGGAGAGCCGCTCCCGGGTGGCCGCCTACGAGCGGGAGGAGCGCGGTCTGCTCGACGCGCTGGAGGCGATCGAGCGCAGCGCCGAGCTGCTGGAGCGCGACGTGGTGCGCGCCCGACGTCACGCCCGCGAGGCCCGCGACACCCTGCGCGCCACCGAGGCCGAGGCCGAGGGCGTGGCCGAGGCGCTGGCCACCCTGGAGCGGGCCATGTCGAAGCGCGCGGTCGCCCTCTACCGGGCCGGCGAGCTGGGCGCCGTGCCGCTGCTCTTCTCGTCAGGCGACCTGCGCGAGTTCCTGTCGCGGGTGCAGACCCTGCGGCGGCTGCTGCGCCACGACTCGGCGCTGCTGGCGGTGCACCGCGAGACGAAGTCGGCCCTGGAGCGCGCCCGCGACGCGGCGAAGCGCGCCGCCGAGGAGAGCCGGCTCGCCCGGGAGACCCTCGACGAGCGCTCCGGCCAGCTGCGCGCCGAGCGCGCCCAGAAGCGCCGCCTGGCCCGCGAGCTGGGCCGCAGCCGGGCGCGCGAGCGCCACGCCCTGGCCGAGCTGGAGACCGCCGCCCGCGCCCTGGAAGAGGCGGTGGCGGCGCTTCCGGAGGAGGACCTGGCCGCGCCGGCCGGTGCGCCCGCGGTGCCGTTCGCGTCGCTGCGCGGGAGCCTCGCGCCGCCGGTGGACGCCTCGGTGGCGAAGGGCTTCGGCCGCGTCGTCGACCGCGAGTTCCGCACCGCCACCTTCCGCAAGGGCGTGGAGTACGACGTCGAGGAAGGCACCGCCGTGCGCGCCGTGGCCGACGGGCGCGTGCGCTTCGCCGGCCGCTTCCGCGGCTACGGCAACACGGTGATCCTCGACCACGGCGACCGCTACTTCACCGTCTCGGCCCACCTGCGCGAGCCGGGCGTCGACGTGGGCGACTGGGTGGAGGCGGGCGACGTGATCGGGCGGTCCGGCGAGTCGGGGTCGCTCACCGGCCCGCAGCTCTACTTCGAAGTGCGCCGCGGAGCAGGCGCGCTCGACCCCCGCGAATGGCTGCGCGGCGGTCCCTAGGATCGCTCGGTAGACTCATCAAGCACGCCTCCGGATCGGCCGAAGGCACCCTCATGACGGGGAGTTCCATGCGTCCTCAGCGCGTCCGTTTCCTGCTCACCTTCCTGGCCGGCGTGATCGCCGCGGGCGTCATGACGGCCGTCTCGGGGAGCGTCAGCAGCTTCGCCGCGACCCGCTACGAAGACCTGTCGCTGTTCACGAACGTCATCAACATCGTGCGGCGCAACTACGTGGAGCCGGTCGACGAGCGCACCCTGGTGCGCGGCGCGGTGCGCGGCATGCTCGAGGAGCTCGACCCCCACTCGTCGTTCCTCGACATCGACGCCTACTCCGAGATGCAGGTGGACACGCGCGGCGAGTTCCACGGCCTCGGCATCGAGATCACCAAGCGCAAGGACGGCTACATCGAGGTCGTGTCCCCCATCGAGGGCACGCCGGCCGACCGCGCCGGCATCGAGCCGCGCGACCAGATCGTGGCCATCTGCCCGACCGAGAAGCCGGACGACTGGACCGAGGACTGCCGCAGCAGCAAGAGCATGACGCTGTTCGAGGCGGTGGGCCTGATGCGCGGCAAGAAGGGCACCGAGATCCAGATCGACATCCTGCGCGAGGGCTTCGACGCGCCGCGCACCATCACCATCGTGCGCGACGTCGTGAAGATCGTGTCGGTCGAGGGCCGCATGATCGAGCCCGGCTACGCCTACGTGCGCATCCGTACCTTCCAGGAGCGCACCGCCCGCGACCTGGCCAAGGTGCTCGAGCGCCTGCACGACGAGCACGAGCAGTTCGACGGGCTGGTGCTCGACATGCGCGACAACCCGGGCGGCCTGCTCGACCAGGCCGTGAAGGTGACCAACACCTGGCTCAGCGACGGACTGGTCGTCTACACCAAGGGCCGCGAGGAGTCGCAGCGCCAGGACTTCCGCGCCCACGAGGCCCGCACCGAGCCCGGCTATCCGCTGGCGGTGCTGGTCAACGGCGGCTCGGCCAGCGCGTCGGAGATCGTGGCCGGTGCGCTCCAGGACCAGAAGCGCGCCCTGCTGATCGGCACGCGCACCTTCGGCAAGGGATCGGTGCAGACCGTCTACCCGCTGGAGGACGGCTCGGGCCTGCGGCTCACCACGGCGCTCTACTACACGCCCGGCGGTCGCTCCATCCAGGAGGTGGGCATCCAGCCGGACATCGAGGTCGCGGCGCGGGTCGCGGCGGCCCAGGCCACCCCCCGGCGCCTGCGCGAGCGCGACCTCGAGGGCCACTTCACCCACGGCGACGCGGCCGGCGAGGAGGACGAGGAGCCCTCCGCCGCGGCCGAAGAGGGCGACGACCTCCAGCTGGCCCGCGCCGTCGAAGTGCTGAAGAGCTGGACCTACTTCGAGCGGCTGCGGCCGCCGCACGACGCCACCGGCTCCATGCAGGCCCGCGCCGACGAGCCGGTCGAGGCCACGGCCAACTAGCGGCATTCCCCCGGCCGGACGCCTAGCCTCCCCGGATGGCGCAGGGAGCCCAGGCCGGTCCGCGCGTCTACGCCGTCGGCGAGGTGGTGGCGGGCGTGCGCCGCCTGCTCGAGGACCGGGTGGGCCGCATCTGGGTGGTGGGCGAGGTGCGCGGCCTGTCGCGGCCGCGCTCCGGCCACGTCTACTTCGACCTGGTGGACGACGCCGGCCAGCTGAAGAGCGCGCTGTTCCGCGCCGACGCCCGCAGGCTCGCCTTCGATCCCGAGGAGGGAATGGAGGTGCTGGCCTACGGCGACCTGACCGTCTACGAGCAGCGCGGCGACCTCCAGCTGGTGGTCCGCCAGCTCGAGCCCCGCGGCGTGGGCGCGCTCCAGATCGCCCTGGAGCAGCTGCGGCGCCGCCTCCAGGTCGAGGGCCTGTTCGACGCCGACCGCAAGCAGGAGATCCCCTCGCTGCCCGAGCGGATCGGCGTGGTGACGTCGGCGACGGGCGCCGCCCTGCGCGACGTGCTCCAGGTGACCGGCCGGCGCTGGCCCACCGTCCCCATCCTGATCTCGCCGACGCGGGTGCAGGGTCCGGGCGCGGAGCAGGAGATCGTGGCCGCCCTGCGCGCCCTGGAGAAGCACGACGTGTCGGTGGTGCTGCTGGTGCGCGGCGGCGGATCGCTCGAGGACCTCCAGGCCTTCAACAGCGAGGCGGTCGCCCGCGCCATCGACGCCTGTCCCATTCCGGTGGTGGCGGGCGTGGGGCACGAGGTCGACGCGACCATCGCCGACCAGGTGGCCGACCTGCGCGCGCCCACGCCCTCGGCCGCCGCCGAGCTGGCGGTGCCCGACCGGCGGGCGCTCCGCCGCGAGCTGGCGCGCGCCTTCGCCGCGCTGGCGGACGCGGCCCGCGGTCGGGTGGACGAGGGTCGGGCGCGGGTGGCGCGCGCCGGCGATGCGCTGCGCGCCCACGCCCCGGACGCCCGCCTGCGCCTCCAGCGCCAGCGGCTCGGCGCCGCCTCGCGGGCGCTGCTCTCGGCCGCGCGCGCGCTGCCGGCCCGGGGTCGCGGCCGGCTCGGCGCGGCGGCGGCGCGTCTCGAGGCGCTCTCGCCGCTGGCCGTGCTGGGACGCGGCTACGGCCTGGTGCGCCGTGCGCGCGACGGCGCGATCGTGCGGGGCCCCGAGGACGTCGCGCCGGACGAATCGCTCGACGTCGAGCTCTCCCGCGCCCGCCTGACGGCTCGCGTCCTGACGGTACAGAAGCGCGAGCGGGGCTAAGGTAGGAGCACGCCATGCCGCGAGAAGACGCCACGCCCGACCCCGGCGAGCTCGGCTTCGAGGCCGCCCTGGAGCGCCTGGAGGACCTGGCCGAGCAGCTGGAGAGCGGCGACCTGCCGCTCGAGGAGGCACTCGCCACCTTCGAGGCGGGCGTCGCGCTGACCCGCCAGTGCAACGAGCAGCTCGAAGCCGCCGAGCGGCGCATCGAGGTGCTGGTGCGCGAGGGCGGCGGCCTGGTGGCGAAGCCCTTCGAAGACGACGCGCCCCCCGGCGAGGGAGGCTGATGGATCTCCAGGGCTGGCTGGCCGAGCGGCTCGCACCCTTCGAGTCGGCGCTGCGCGCGTCGCTCCCCACACCCGAAGAGGCGCCCCAGGCCCTGTGCGCCGCCATGGCGCACCTGCTGTTTCCCGGCGGCAAGCGCTTCCGCCCCGCGCTGGCGATGGCCGGCGCCGAGGCGGTGGGCGCCCCGGCCGCGGCCGCCCACCCGATGGCGGTGGCGGTGGAGCTGGTGCACACCTACTCGCTGATCCACGACGACCTGCCGTGCATGGACGACGACGACCTGCGCCGCGGTCGGCCGACGGTGCACGTGGCCCACGGCGAGGCGAACGCGGTGCTGGCCGGCGACGCGCTGCTGACCCGCGCCTTCGACGTGCTGGCCCATGCCGACGGCGACGCGTCGGCCCACCTGGCCGCGTTGCGCGAGCTGGCCCGGGCGTCCGGCGCGCGCGGACTGGTGGGCGGGCAGGTCGACGACCTGACGCCGGCCGAGCGCGACCTGGCGGCGGTGGAGTCGGTGCACCGGCGCAAGTCGGCGGCGTTGATCGCCGCGGCCATCGCCGGCGGCGCCCGCCTGGGCGGCGCGACGAGCGACACGGTCGACGCGCTGCGCGCCTTCGGTCTCCAGGTGGGCGTGGCCTTCCAGATCGCCGACGACCTGCTCGACGCCGGCGAGGACGACGCCTGCTCGGTGCTGCCGCTGCTGGGCGAGCAGGGCGCCCGCGAGCGCGCCGACGCGCTGCTGGGCGAGGCCCTGGCGTCGCTGCCCGACCTGGGCGAGGCCGCCAACCCGCTGCGCCTGCTGGCGCGCTACGCGGTACGGAGGCGCGAATGAAGACGAGACCGCTGCTCGACGGCATCCGATCGCCCGAGGACCTGCGCCGGCTGCGCCGCGACGAGGTCGACGCCGTGACGCGGGAGCTGCGCGACGAGATCGTCGACGCGGTCTCCCAGACCGGCGGCCACCTGGCCTCGAGCCTGGGCGCCGTCGAGCTGATCACGGCCATCCACTACGTGTTCGACACGCCCCGCGACCGTCTGGTGCTGGACGTCGGCCACCAGGGCTATCCGCACAAGCTGCTGACCGGGCGGCGCGCCGACTTCGCCACGATCGGCAAGCAGGGGGGCATGGCCAAGTTCCTGCGCCGGGCCGAGTCGCCCTACGACCACTTCGGCGCGGGCCACGCGGGCACGTCGATCTCGGCGGCGCTGGGCATCGCCCGGGCGCTCCAGCACCAGGGCCGCGACGGCACGGCGATCGCGCTGATCGGCGACGGCGGCATGACCGCCGGCATGGCCTTCGAGGCGCTGAACCACGCCGGCGACCTCTCGCAGAAGAACCTGGTGGTGGTGCTCAACGACAACGAGATGTCGATCTCGCCCAACGTGGGCGCGCTCTCGTCGTTCCTGTCGGCCAAGATGTCGGCGCCGGTGGTGCGGCGCGTGAAGGGCTGGGCCCGCGAGCTGCTGCGCAGCATGCCGGCCGACGCGCTCCAGTGGGCCCAGCGCGCCGAGGAGAGCGTCAAGGCCTTCTTCCTGCCGGCCATGCTGTTCGAGGCGCTGTCGTTCCGCTACGTGGGTCCGGTGCAGGGCCACCGCGTCGACGTGCTGCTCGAGACCTTCGAGAACGTGAAGCAGATGCTGGCCGGCGGCGAGGGTCCGGTGCTGGTGCACGCGGTCACGTCGAAGGGCTACGGCTACGAGCCGGCCGAGCAGGATCCGTTCCGCTACCACGGCGTCGGCCGCTTCGAGGTCGAGACCGGCGAGTTCCCGCCCTCGAAGCCGGGTCCGCCCAAGTACCAGGACGTGTTCGGCGACGCGCTGGTGGAGCTGGCCCGCGAGGACGAGCGCATCGTCGGGATCACCGCCGCCATGGCCGACGGCACCGGCCTCGACCGCTTCCAGCGCGTCTTCCCCGAGCGCTTCTACGACGTGGGCATCGCCGAGCAGCACGCGGTCACCTTCGCCGCCGGCCTGGCCAGCGAGGGCATGAAGCCGGTGCCGGCCATCTACTCGACCTTCCTCCAGCGCGCCTTCGACCAGGTGGTCCACGACGTCTGCCTCCAGGACCTGGACGTCACCTTCGCGCTCGACCGGGCGGGCATCGTGGGCGCCGACGGCGCCACCCACCAGGGCCTCTACGACCTGGCCTACCTGCGCGCGCTGCCGAACATCGTGGTGATGGCGCCGAAGGACGAGAACGAGCTGCGCCACATGCTGCGCACTGCGGTGGAGCACCCGGGCCCGGCGGCGATCCGCTACCCGCGCGGCGCGGGCCTGGGCGTGCCCCTCGACCCGGAGATCAAGAGCCTGCCGATCGGCCGCGCCGAGCTGCTGCGCGACGGCGACGACGCGGCGATCGTGGCGCTGGGCACCCGGGTGCACCCGGCGCTCGAGGCGGCCGCGGCGCTGGCGTCGCGGGGCATCTCGGCGTCGGTGCTGAACGCGCGCTTCGCGGCGCCGCTCGACGCGGAGGCGATCGCCCTGCTGGCGCGCCGCGCGAAGGTGCTGGTCACCGTCGAGGAGCACGTGGCGCCGGCCGGCTTCGGCGCCGCGGTGCTCGAGTGCCTGGCCGCGGCGGGCGTCCGGCTTCCCACCCGCGTGCTGGCGGTGCCCGACGACGTGGTCGAGCACGGCGATCCGGCCGCCTACCAGTCCGCGTTCGGTCTCGACGCGGCGGGCATCGAGGCCGCGGTGGCGGACCTGCTCGGCGAGGCGTCCTGAAGGGGACGCGTCTCGACGAGCGCCTGGTGCGCGACGGCCTGGCCGAGACGCGCACGAAGGCGGCGGCCCTGGTCCGCACCGGCGACGTGCTGGTGGACGACACGCCGGTGGACAAGCCGGGCACCCGGGTGCGCGACGAGGCGTCGGTGCGGGTGCGCGGCGAGCGGCCGCGCTTCGTGTCGCGCGGCGGCGAGAAGCTGGCCGGCGCACTGGCCGACCTGGGCATCGAGGTGGCCGGGCGGCACTGCCTGGACGTGGGGGCGTCGACCGGCGGCTTCAGCGACGCGCTGCTGAAGGCGGGCGCGCGGTCGGTGACGGCGGTCGACGTGGGCTACGGCCAGCTGGCCGAGAGCCTGCGCCAGGACCCGCGGGTCACGGTGCTCGAGCGCACCAACGCCCGCGAGCTGCGCCGCGATCAGCTTCCCCACGAGCCCGGCCTGGTGACGGTCGACGTGTCCTTCGTCTCGGTGCGGCTGCTGCTGCCGCGGCTGGCGGAGGTGGCGCCCCGGGCCGACTGGCTGGTGATGGTGAAGCCCCAGTTCGAGGTGGGGCGCGGCCAGGTGGGCAAGGGCGGGGTGGTGCGCGACGACGGCCTGCGGGCCGGGGCCGCCGACCGGGTGGCCGAGGCGGCCCGGGAGCACGGCTTCCGGGAGGTCGGCCGGGCGGACAGCCGGCTCGCGGGCCCCAAGGGGAACGTGGAGATCTTCCTGGATCTGCGCCCGCTTCCGGCCGATTCTTGACTCGGGCCCGGGTCCGCTTATCTTCCCCGGGTCAATTCGGACCCAGGAGTACAGTATGGCGCTGATCGAGGTCACCGAGACCGCCGCGGAGCGCATCCGCGAGCTGCTCGAGAAGGAGGGCAAGGCCCAGAGCCACGGCCTGCGCATGAAGGTCGTGGGCGGCGGCTGCTCCGGCCTGCGCTACGAGCTGGCCTTCGACGACCAGGTAGGCGACCACGACACCCAGATCGACGCCAGCGGCGTGCGGCTCATCATCGACGAGAAGAGCGCCCTCTACCTGACCGGCACCACCCTCGATTTCGTCGACACCCTCCAGGAGTCCGGCTTCAAGATGAGCAACCCCAATGCCACCACGACGTGTGGCTGCGGAGAGTCGTTCAACGCGTAGCGCTGCCGAAGGGCTTCCCATGAACCGCC
>JBNLVK010000267.1:0-5662 GCA_050618055.1 Myxococcota bacterium | reverse complement strand
CTTCTTCTCGCCCCGCTCCTCGACCCGGCCGCCGGCGCCGGCGGCGAGGGCGGCCACGGTGTTGCCCGACAGCGCCCCGTAGCGGTCGAAGCTCTCGACGTCGAAGTAGACGTTGCCGTCCGCCTCGTAGGCATGGCCGCTCTCCACCAGCGCCTCGATCATCTCGATCATCTCGGGCACGTGGTCGGTGGCGCGCGGGTACTGTTCGGCGTCGGCGATGCGCAGGGCCCGGCGGTCCTCGTGGAACCAGTCCTCCACCCGGCGCGCGATCTCGTAGGGGTCGAGCACGCCCTGGCGGCGCGCCTCGGCCAGCAGCTTGTCCTCGCCCGAGGCGTCCGCCGCGTCGTCCTCGGTCAGGTGGCCGACGTCGGTGATGTTCATGATCTGGTGCACCTCGTACCCCAGGTACTCCAGGGTCCGGCGCAGCAGGTCGGCCAGCATGTAGGCCCGGTAGTTGCCGATGTGGTTGCGGCGGTAGACGGTGGGGCCGCAGTTGTACATGCGCACCCGGCGGTCCTCGAGCGGGACGAAGTCCTCGACCCGGCCGGTCAGGCTGTTGTGCAGGCGCAGCATGGCGCGGAGAGGCTACCCGAGCGGGCGTTCAGCGCACGGCCACGATGTAGGAGACGTAGGCCGGATCGTCGAGGGCCTGGGTCGCCTTGTAGTAGACCCCGTTGCCCTCGCCGGTCTTCTTGTCGGTCTGCTCCCAGTAGGCGTCCACCTGGGAGAAGCCGGCCTCCCGCAGCAGGTCCATCAGCTCCGGGATCGACCAAAGCCGCCAGTCGTAGGTGAAGGCCTTGTCGAGCCGCGACCCGTCCGGGAACTCGAAGTGGATGTAGTTGACGGCGCGCCCCTGGATCGGGTCGAACACGTCCTGGTCCCAGACGTAGTCGAAGTCGTCGTGCTCGCGGGTCTCGGTGAGGGTGCGCTGGGCGTCGGCGCCGCCGTAGAGGTCGATGACGAAGATGCCCTCGTCCTCGAGCCGCGCGCGCGACTTCTCGAAGTAGCCGAGCAGCTGGGAGCGCTCCTTGAAGATGAAGTAGGAGAAGTTGAAGGCGACGATGCTCTCCACCGGACCGTGCTCCACGTCGAGCACGTCGCCCTGGATCAGGGTGATGCGCGAGCGGGGGTCCTCGTCGAGCTTGCCCAGGTGGTGCTCGGTGCCGTACGCCAGCGGCTCCGGATCCAGGTCGACGCCCCAGGCGCGGTTGTCCTTGCGGCGCCGCACGAACTCGACCGCGGTGGCGGCGGTGCCGCAGAAGTCCTCGCGGAAGGTCCTGGGCGGACGGCCGAACAGGCCCTTGTAGACGCGGTCGACCAGGTCGATGTCCGCCTCGGGATCCTGCACCGACTCTTCGTAGAGCGCGTAGAGATCGGCCTGCCTGGCCTGGCTGGGTCCGGAGGCCCGGGCCTTGCGGCGCTTCTGCTTCTGCTTCTGCTTGCGTCCCATGCTTCCCCCCTGCGCGGGGAGTATGCGCGGGATCCGCTACGTTCGCTGCCCCCGACGAGGAGCCCGGATGCCCACGCTCGTCCGGTCGATCGGCCTCGCGATCCTGTGCGGGATCGCGGCGCTCGGCTGCAGCACCACCTACTACGACGAGTACCGGGCCGCGCACCCCGGCTTCGACCCGACGCTTCCGCGCGTCGGCGTCACGCTGCCCGAGCTGCTGGCGGCCCTCGAGGCGCCGCACCCGGTCGAGACCATCGACGTGGTCGTGAGCGAGCCGGCCATCTATCGCGTGGGAGAGGAGGGCCGGGACTGGCAGTCCGTGGAGTACGCGGACGTCCGCTCCGGCGCCTTCACCGCCAGCGACGCCGACGACTACGTCGTTCTGGTGGGCTGGACCTGTCGCTTCGAGCGGGGCCTGGCCGAGGCTCCCGGGGTCGAGCGCTTCGGCTTCCACCTGCTGCCGGGCAACCGGGTGGTGGCCTACGACCACTACGACTTCCGGGAGCGCTGCGTCCCCAGCAACCACTTCCTGGCCGCGCGGGGACCGGCCATCGCGCTCGAGCGCGAGGCCTTCGCCCGGCTGTCGGTGCTGGGCACGCGCTTCTCGCTGGAGCAGGCCTACCGCCGGGGCCTGGCCTACCTGGAGGCCGGTCGGGTGGCGGAGGCCCGGGCCATGCTGCTGCTCGGCGAGCGCAGCTACCGGGCGTCCGCTGCGAAGCTGCGCGAGGCCGGGCGGACCGACGCGCTGGCCGAGGTGGACCGGCTGCGCGCGTCGTTGATGCGCGCGCTGGGGGTCGAGCCGCGCTCCTGACCCGTCCGCGGACCCGGCGGATCAGCCGCCGAACAGCTCCGCCCGCGGATCCTCCGGGTCGCAGTCGGCCAGCCGGTCGAGCGCGCGTCGGGCCTGGTCGTCGAGCGCGCGCGGTACGCGGATGCGCAGCGTGGCGATCAGGTGGCCGGCGTCGCGGCCGCCGTGGGCCGGCACGCCCTTGCCGCGCAGGCGAAGCTTGTCGCCGCCCTGGCTGCCCGCCGGCACCTGGACGGTGGCGCGGCCGTCGAGGGTCGGGACCACCACCTCGGCGCCGAGCGCGGCCTCGCGCACGCTGACCGGGAGATCCAGGTGGACGTCGCGTCCCTCGCGGCGGAACACCGGATGGGGGCGCACGCCCACCGTCAGCCACAGGTCGCCGGCCGGGCCGTTCGGCGACTCGCCGCCCTTGCCGGCCAGACGGATGCGGCCGCCGTCGCTTGCACCCGGCGGAATGCGCACGCGCAGGTCCTCGTGCTTGAGCTCGCCGGACGCCGTGGGCCGGGCCACCTGGATGCGGTGCTCGCCGCCGAGCGCGGCCTCCACGAAGTCGAGGGTCAGCCGGGCCGACAGGTCGGGACCCGGCCGCGGCATCGGGCGCATGCCCTCCATGCGCCCGAACAGGCTGCCCAGCAGGTCGTCGAAGGCGAAGCCGCCGCCCGCGTCGCCCTGGAAGCGGCCGAAGCCCTCGCCGAAGGCGCTGCGCGTGCGGCGCGCCGCCTCGGCGTCGAAGCCGGCCTGGAGCGAGGCCTCGCCGAACTCGTCGTAGAGGGCGCGCCGCTCCGGATCGGACAGCACGGCCCAGGCCTGGGAGATCTGCTTGAAGCGCTCCTCGGCCGCCGGATCGTCCGGGTGCCGGTCCGGGTGGCTCTCCTTCGCCAGCTTGCGGTAGGCGCTGCGCAGGGTGGCTTCGTCGGCGTCGCGGGCGACGCCCAGCAGGGCGTAGAGGTCGCTCATGGTCTCCCCGAAGGAATGCGGGCAAACCTAGGCACCGGAAGGGTTTTGCCAAGTGGGCGGCCGGGTCGCCGGGGGAGGGGCGCGAAGCGCGCGGGGGCTACTCGTCCCAGCCGGACGTGGCGCCTTTCACCATGGCGAAGGGCCCGACCGGCCAGTTGAAGGTGTCGACCATGATCTGGTTGACCTCGTCGGTCGAGGCGATGCCCGAGTCGACCACGTGCTGGGCCTCGCGGACCATGGCGAAGTAGATGCGGTTGGCCACGAAGCCCCACTGGGTGGGCAGGTCCTTCACCACCACCGGGTTCTTGCCGCAGTCGGCGGCCACCTTCACCACCGTGTCGGTGGTCTGGTCGCTGGTGGCCGGCGTGACCACGATCTCGGCCAGGCGCATGACCGGCGGCGGCGACGCCCAGTGCCAGCCGATCACGCGCTCGGGACGCTCGGTGGCGGCGGCCAGCGCCGTGATCGGGAAGCCGGAGGTGTTCGACGCCAGGATCGTCTCCGGCGGCGCCAGCTCGTCCAGGTCGCGGAAGACGCGGATCTTCAGGTCCAGGCGCTCGGGCACGCACTCGATCACCAGGTCGGTGGCGGCGGCCTCGGCCAACGAGGGGGTGAAGCGCATGCGCGCCAGCGCCGCGTCGGCCTCGTCCCGATCCAGCTTGCCGCGCTCCACCGCGCGGTCCAGTCCGTAGCGACCCTTCACCACGCCCTCGCGGGCCTTGGCGAGCACCTCCTCCGAGATGTCGCAGCACACCGCCGAATAGCCGGCCTGGGCCAGCGTCTGCGCGATGCCGCTTCCCATCACGCCGGCTCCGATCACCCCGATCCGCAGCTCCGTCACTTCCTCTCCTCCGGGTTCCCGGCCCACTCCACGAGCAGGCGGCGCAGGGTCGCGGGCTCGTTGCGGCTCGGATCCTCTGCGATGCATTCGGCCAGGTGGCGCAGCGCGCGGCCCACCGTCGCGCCCGGACCGCAGCCCAGCGCCTCCATCACCTCGCGCCCGCCGATCTGGAGCGCCGCCCGCTGCTCGGCGACCTCGCGCGAGTGCAGCATGGCGCCCAGGCTCTTCGTGAAGCGCTCGAAGGAGCGCCGCTCGGCCTCGTCGTCCGACGCCGCGATCTCGGCCTCGCGCAGTGCCAGCAGCCGCGTCCGCAGCAGCTCGTCGCGGCGCGCCAGGCGCCGGGCCCGGGCCTCGCGGGTGGACGCCGCCCCCACGTCCACCGGGTGCAGCTGGAGCAGGCGCTCGATGCGCACCGAGCGGTCGCGCGGGCAGCGCAGGTCGCGCAGCGCCGCGCGCACGCGGCCGCCGCGCAGCCAGGCGGCCAGGCGCAGCTCGAGGTCGGCGGGAAGCGCGGGAACGATGCGTGCGGCGTCGGGCCGCGTGTCCGGCGCCAGCGCGCGCTCGAGTCCGCTGCTGCGCAGCAGCGCCAGCGCCCGGCCCGCGTGCGGACCCAGCAGCAGCCGCTCGAGCTCCACGCGCACGCGCCGCCCCCCGATCGCCGCCAGCGCCGCGGCCTGCTCCGGCAGCGCGCCCTCGAGCTCCGGGTCGAGCTCGAAGCCGTGCTCCGACACCAGCCGCAGGGCCCGCAGCGCGCGCAGCGGATCCTCGGACAGCCGCTCCTTGGACACGCCCGGCGTGCGCAGCCGGCCCGCCGCCAGGTCGGCGCGACCGCCGTGGGGATCGAGCCAGTCGCCGGTGCGAGGCCGGAGGGCGATGGCGTGGAGCGTGAAGTCGCGGCCCAGCAGGACGTCGCCGACGTCGCGCGCGCCGATCGGCACCACGTCCAGCGGTCCCGCCGCCGTGGGAACGGTCGCGCGGCTTCCGCCGGTTCCGGTGACGACGGCGTTGGGCAGCGCCGCGAGCACCGCCTCGAGGGGCGCTGCGCACAGGCACTCGAAGTCGCGGGGCTCCTCGCCGGCCAGCGCCTCGCGCACGCAGCGGCCGACCAGCCAGCTGGCGCGGCCGTCGCTCTCCAGGGCGTCGAGCGGAACGCGCAGCGGGTCGGGAAGCGGAAGCGGGGACATCGGGTCCAGTGTAAGGCGGATCCGGGGGCTCTGTTATCCTGCCCCCGAGCGGAGGGGATGGACGATGGCACGGGGGCGGGCGGGCAGCGACATCGATCTCGACGCCGGCGCGTCCGCGTCGAAGCTGCCCGCCTATCACGCCGTTCCGGCGGCGGGCCGCGGCCGGGGCGTGCTGGTGCTCGGCGAGACCGGCGCCCTCGACGACTTCGCCCGCGACGTGTGCGATCGGCTGGCCCGCGCCGGCTTCGCGGCGCTGGCCCCGGACGCGGGCGGCGCCGGCGCGGGGCGCGCGGCCATCGAGGCCGGCGTCCGCGCCCTGCTCGACGACGACGCGACCGACGGTCCGCGCCTGGGCGGGCTGGGCTTCGCGCAGGGCGGCGTGCGCCTGCTCGCCGCCGCCGCCGCGAGATCGGAAGAGCACA
>JBNLVK010000266.1:0-11369 GCA_050618055.1 Myxococcota bacterium | reverse complement strand
CAGCCCTACGCCGACTCGGTGTTCGTGGCCGGGCGCCGCCTCGAGGCCGGCGACTCGGGCGACTTCGAGCTGCTGATCGACGGACCCTACCGCTGGATCCCGCTGGGCGGACCCCACGCGCTGCACATCGACGACACGACGCTGGAGCCGGGCCAGGTGATGGAGCTTCCGGCCGGTCGCCACGCGGCGCAGGTGAGCGAGGGCGGCGCGGGCCTGCTGGTACTCGCCGTCTCCGATCCGCCCGGCCTGGCGCCGCTCCACTTCTACGAGCCGTCCTGATGCGCGTCGCCCTGCTCACCAACGTGCTCACGCCCTATCGCCTGCCGGTCTACCGCGACCTGGCCGCCACGCCGGGCCTCGACCTCAGGCTGCTGGTCACGGCGGACACCGAGCTCCACTGGCGGGAGATGTTCGTCGACGCCTTCGCCGAGGGGCGCCAGGACCTGGCGGTCGAGCGCGTGCGCGGACTGACCGTGCAGCGCCGCGTGAAGGTGCACCGGGCGTCGGACACGCACCACCGGGTGGCGCTGCACCTGCCGCTCGGCGTGTTCGGCGCACTGCGCCGGGCGCGTCCCGACGTGATCGTCAGCTCGGAGCTGGGACTGCGCACGCTGCTGGCCGCGGCCTGGGCCGCGCTGTTCGGCGTACCGCTGGTGGTCTGGACCTACGCGTCCCGGGCCTTCCACGACGCGTCGACTCCCCTCCAGCGCGCGCGGCGCCGGCTGCTGCTGCGACGCGCCGACGCGGTGGTCGGCATGGGCCGCCAGGCCCGCGAGGGGCTGCTCGACCTGGGCGTTCCCGACGATCGCATCTTCGACGCGCCGAACGCCCACGACGCCGAGCGCTTCGAGCGCGCGCTGGCCAGGGTCGACCGGGACGCGGCGCGGCTGGCGCTGCGGGCGCGGCTCGGCCTGCGCGAGAACGTCGCCCTGGTGGCCGGACGGCTAGTCGCGCAGAAGGGCATCGACCGTCTGCTGGCCGCCTGGGACGCGGTGCCCGCCGACGCGCGCGCCGACTGGTCGCTGGTGTTCGTGGGCGACGGTCCGGAGGCCGGGCGGGTGCAGCGCGCCGCAGCGACGCGGCCCGGCGAGTTCGCCCACGTGCCGGCGTTGCCGCCGTCCGGCATGCCCGACCTCTACAGCGGCGCCGACCTGCTGGTCTTCCCGAGCCTGGGCGACGCCTGGGGGCTGGTGGTGAACGAGGCGCTGGTCTGCGGCGTGCCGGTGCTCTGCTCGAGCCTGGCGGGCTGCGCCGACGACCTGATCGAGCCGGGGCGCACCGGCTGGCGCTTCGATCCGACCGACGCGGAGACGGCCCCGGTGGCCCTCGAGGCCGCGCTGCGCAGCGACGCGCTGCCGCGCATGGGCGCGCTGGGACGCGACGTGGCCAAGCGCTGCTCGCCCGAGGCGATGGCCGCCGGCCTGCGCCGGGCCGTGGCTCACGCCGCGGCGCGGCGGCGCAGCGCGGTCCGGTAGACCTTCTCGACCCGCAGCAGCGTGCGGTCCGGCGCGTACTGCTCCTCGTAGACGGCGCGCGCCTCGTCGCCCATCTCGCGCACCCGACCGGGGTCCGCCAGCAGCGTGCGGCAGGCGTCGGCCAGGCCGGCCGCGTCGCCCGAGGCGAAGTGCAGCCCGGTGGCGCCGGGCTCCACCACCTCGGCCAGCGCTCCCGGCGACGGCGCCACCACCGCGCGGCCCGAGGCGAAGGCCTCGAGCGCCACCATCGGGAACACCTCGTAGGCCCGCGACGGCACCACCACGAAGGCAGCCTCGCGAATGGCAGCCAGCGCGCGGTCGCGCGGCACGGCCCCGAGGAAGCGGACGCCGGGCACGCCCGCCGCGCGCGCGCGCAGGGCCGCCTCGTCGGGTCCGCCCCCCACCAGCGTGAGCGGCGCCCCGCGCTGCTCGCGCCAGGCCTCGATCAGCAGGTCGACGCCCTTCTCGGGCGAGAGCCTTCCCACGTAGACGGCGCCCTCGCCGGGCAGCGCCGGCGCGCCCGGGTCGGCCACCGGGTTGGGCAGCAGCAGCGTGCGCTCCTCGGGAAGGCCCGCCGCCAGCAGCTTGCGCTTGGCGAAGGGGCTCGGCGTGGTGAAGACGTCCACCGCGTCGCGCCAGGTCCCGCGGCGGCGGTGGTGGCTCACCATGTCGGCCCACACCGCCGTCTGGAGGCGCGAGCCGCGGTAGCAGCCGTGGCGCACCGCGTTCCAGGGTCCGCGCGACACGCACTCCTCGCAGGCCGCGCCGTCGCGCAGCAGCAGCGCGTTGCCGCACAGCAGGCGGTAGTTGTGGAGCGTCTGCACCACCGCGACGCCGCGCTTCGCCAGCGTCGCGTGCAGCGCCGGCGACAGCAGCGGGAAGAAGTTGTGGACGTGGGCCACGTCGCAGGGGTGCTCGTCCAGGAAGGCGTTCACCCGGGCCGGCACCCGCGGGTTCCAGCGCGCCGACCCGGCGGCCTGCAGCGCCCCCAGCGGTCCGCGGATCGCCTCGCGGTTGTCGACGCAGTAGAGCCGCACCTCGTGGCCGGCCTTGGCCACCAGGTCGATCAGCGACTCGACGGCGCTGTCCTCGCCGCCGCGCTCGCGATAGCGGTTGTGGAAGAAGGTGACGCGCATCAGCGCCCCGTCCTGTGCACGCGGCCGCCCAGCAGTCCGTACAGGCGCCCTGCCTGCACGCAGGCGCGCAGCAGGGCGGAGAAGCCGCGGCGGCGTCCGCCCAGGGCGGCCAGCGGAACCCACGCCCCGGTCGCCGCCGTTCGCAGCAGCGCCAGGCCGATCTGCACCGCCGGCGGATGCGGATTGCGCGGGCTCTCGATGCGCGACCAGGCCGACGCGCTCTCCAACGCGCGGTGGAGCAGGAAGCCGGGACGATGGCGACCGGGCGGGATGAACTCGGTCACGCAGGCCTCGTCGCACCAGACGAAGCGGGCGCCGCGTTCGCTGGCCCGCAGGAAGCAGTCGGTGTCCTCGCCGCCCGTCACACCGTAGGCCGGGTCGAAGCGGACCTCGCGCAGCAGCGCGCGCCGCACGAAGGCGTTGGCGGTGCAGGCGCCGCCCGCGTCGACCTCCGCACCGGTCGGACGACGCGGCCGCGCGTAGAACCGGTCGAGCGAGAGCCAGTGCTCTCGTTCCACCTCGAGACGCGGGACGACCGGCCCGAAGAAGCCGTCCACCTCGACCTGCTCGGCCAGCCACAGGTAGGCCGCGAGCCAGCCCTCGTGTGCCGTCTCGTCGTCGTCGAGGAACGCGATCCAGTGGCCGCGGGCCGCGTCGATGCAGCGGTTGCGACCGACGGCGATGTTCGATGCCGCTGCCAGCTCCCAGCGGATCGGCAGCGTGCCGGCCCGCTCGGGGCGACCCGCCGCGCGGAACGCGGAGCCGTCGGGATCGTTGTCGACCAGCACCACCTCGGCCGACACGCCCGGCGGCAGCTTCAGCCGCGCCAGGCTCTCCAGCAGGCGCGAAAGCCCCCGCGGCCGGCGGAAGGTCACCGCACAGATCGAGACGTCGACCGCCACTAGAAGGCCCCGCGGCGCGACAGCACGGCGCCCACGGTGCGCACCAGGATCGACACGTCGAGCATCAGCGAGCGGTTGCGGATGTAGTAGAAGTCGTACTGGAGGTTCTCGTGCATGGGCAGGTCCTTGCGGCCCAGGATCTGCCACAGGCCGGTGATGCCCGGCTTCACCGACAGGCGCCGCCGCTGCCAGTCGTCGTACCCGTCGACGATGAAGGGCATCTCCGGACGCGGCCCCACCCAGGACATGTCGCCCCTCATCACGTTCCAGATCTGCGGCAGCTCGTCGATGCTGGTGGTGCGCAGCCAGCGCCCGTAGGACGTGATGCGGTCGTCGTGGCGGTCGCGCGGCGCCACCGCGTTCGGGTCGACGTCGTCGCGCAGCGTGCGGAACTTCACCATGCGGAAGCGCCGGCCGTGGAGCCCCACCCGCTCCTGCACGAAGAAGGGGCTCGTCCCCTGGAGCCGCAGCCGCAGCGCCACCCAGGCGATCAGCGGAGCGGCCACGACGCCGGCGACGACGGCGCCCAGCACGTCCATCGCCCGCTTGGTCGGGGCGTAGAGCGGGTGCACGCCGTCGCGGCCCAGGCGCACCAGCGGCAGGTCGTCGACCAGATCGATCTGGGTGCCGGCGGTCAGCACCTCGAACAGGTTGGTCACGACGCGGAAGGTGATGCCCAGGTCCTCGCAGTCGAGCACCAGCGACAGCATGCGCGTGTGTCCCAATCCCGGCAGCGCCACGAAGATCTCGCGCACGCCGTGCTCCGTCGCGACCGCGCGCAGCTCGTCGACGTGGCCCAGCACCGGCCGCCCGGCCACGTCCTTCTCGGGCAGGTCCTCGGCGTCGTCGACGAAGCCCACCACGTCGTAGCCGGTCTCCGGGTGGTCCTGGAGCTTCTGGAGCAGCCGGATCGCCGGCACGCCGGTGCCGACGATCAGCGCGCGCACGTCGTGGCTGCCGGCGCGGCGCAGCCGCGTCGCCATGCGCAGGAAGGCGACGCGCGACGCGCCCTGGAGCGCCAGGTTGAAGGCGGCCGAGAGCAGCACCACGGTGCGGCCGAAGTAGAACTCGCGGAAGAAGAAGCCGATGGCCGACAGCACCAGCAGGCCCAGCGCCGCGCCGCGGAACACCTGCTGCAGCTCGTCGATCGTGGTCTTCATGCGCTGCGTGCGGTAGATGCCGAACAGCCAGCCGATGGCGATCCACGGCAGCACCACCATCGGCAGCGCCTTCACGTACCAGTCGAAGGGGTTGATGGGCCGCCCCAGCACGTCGTTCAGCGCGTAGCGGACCCAGTACGCCGCGACCCAGCCGAGCGACACCAGGCAGGCGTCGGTGGCCACGTGCAGTCGCCGCAGTCCGTCGAGTCCCAGGCGCACGGTCTCCCCTCCGCCTCCGTGCATCGGCCGATCGGCCCCTCGCCTTGAGGCAAGAACCCCTGGAATGGCGCGGACTTGCAGGGGAAGTCAGCGCAGGCCGAGGAGCCCGGCGACGCGCCCCAGGCCGAAGGCGGCCAGCTGGAGGCCGCGCACCGCGGCGACCGGGCCGCGGGCGACCCCGCCGACGGCCCGGGCCGTCCCCCTGGCCACGCACCAGGCGCCGTGGGCGGCGACCCGGCCCGCCACCGGTCCGTCGGCGCGCAGGCGGGTGATGTGGGTGTTCGAGGCGCCCACGCGGAAGCCGCGGCGCAGCAGCCAGCGCAGCCGGGCGCGCTCGGCCGGCACCCGTTCGTACACCCGTGCCTCCCGGCACCAGACGATGCGACCGCCGCGCGCGGCAATGCGCTCGAAGAGCTCGCGGTCCTCACCGACGCCCAGCTGGAAGCGCTCGTCGAACAGCGACGGCAGCGCGTCCAGGCAGGCGGTGCGTACCAGCACGTTGTTGGTGTACGCGCTGTGGAGCACCTCGCCGGTGGCGTGCTCGAGCGACGCGAAGAAGCCGCCCTCCAGCACCCAGCGCGGCGGCTCCGCGGCGAAGCGCGGCACGACCGGTCCGGTCACGACGTCGGCGGCGCACTCGCGCTGGGTGCGCAGCAGCGCCTCGAGCCAGCGCGGCTCCGGCGTCTCGTCGTCGTCGACGAAGGCGATCCACTGGGCGTCGCTGCCCGCCGCCACCGCGGCGTTGCGCGCGATCGGAATGCCCTTGCGCTTCTCGACCACGTAGCGCAGCGGATGGCGCAGCCAGCTGCGCGCGTTCTCGCACACCGGCCAGGCCGACCCCTCGGCGTCGTTGTCGACCACGACCAGCTGGATCTCGGGCGTCTCGCCGTCGAAGACCAGTCCGTCGAGCGCGCCCAGCAGGGCGAACAGGCCCTCGGGCCGCCGGTAGCTGGGAATGCAGATCGAGACGTGGGCCCGGCTCATGCCCCGCTCCCGGCGGCCAGCTGGCGCAGCGCGCGCCAGGCGAAGCGCGGGTTGTGCCGGGCGTAGCGCCGCCACAGGCGGCGCGGCTCGTGGAGCAGGCGGAACAGCCACTCGAGGCCGGCGCGCTGGATCCAGGCCGGCGCCTGCGCCTTGCGGCCGGCCAGGAAGTCGAAGGCGGCGCCCACGCCGACCAGCGCGCAGTCCAGCGCGTCGCGGTGTGCGGCCATCCAGCGCTCCTGCTTGGGACAGCCGAGTCCCACGAACAGCACGCGCACGCCCGAGTCGATGATCGCCTCGGTGAGCGCGGCGTCCTCTTCGACGGTGAGGGCGCGGAAGGGCGGGCTGTGGGCGAAGTCGATGCGCAGCCCGGGGAAGCGCGCGCGCAGCCGGTCGACCAGCGCCTCGAGGGTCGCTGCGTCGCCGCCGTAGAAGCCGACGGGCACGCCGCGCCGCGCCGCCGCCTCGCAGACCAGCGGCGTGAGGTCCGGTCCGTAGACGCGCTTCGCGTCGCCCACGCCCAGGGCGCGCAGCATCCACACCAGCGGCATGCCGTCGGGCGTGACCAGGTCGGCGGCGTTCACCAGGCGCTGGAAGCCGGGATCGTCGCAGGCCTCCATGACCATGTGCACCGTCGCAATGCAGGTCACGCCCCCGCCGCTCTCCGCCTGGGACAGGATGGTCTCGGTCGCGTGCACGTAGTCGGTGGCGTCCACGCGCAGTCCGACCACGCGGCGCGAGGCCACCTCGCCCTGGCGGGGGTCGCGCTTGCGTTCGACCGGCGGCCCCGCCGCCTGCTCCATCGCCATGCCGGATCCATCGGCAGGCAGCGCCCCGGGCGTGAGCACGGATGCGCAGCCGGACCGCCTAAAGCCCCGCCCGGCCTTCGCCGATGGGTTCCTGGGGAGAACGCGTTGACCGCCCGACGAATGCTCGCCCGGGTCGCGCTGGCGACCGCGGGAATGCTGGCCCTTCTCGCGGGCTCCTGGCTCGTGGCGTGCGGGCGTGCGCCGGACGCCCCGGACGCGGGCTGGCCGCCGGGCGCCCTGCTGTCGGCCCGTCGCGAGGCCGCCACGGACACCCTCGCGCGGCTGGCCCGGCTGGAGGGAACCCCGCTGGCGCACGGCGCGACGCGGCTGCTGGCCGAGCTGCCCGACTGCCCCGAGCTCGCGGCCCACGCGGCGGACGCCCGCGGCCTGGCCGGAGCGATCGGCTGCGCCGGGGACACGGAAGCCGTCGCCGGACTGCGCCGCTACCGCGGCGACGCGGACCTGGCCCTGGCCCTTCCGGTGGGCGACCGACGGGTGGGCGACGGACGGGCGGGCGACGGACCACGCGTGCTGGTCACCGCCCGCGAGCAGGGCGATCGCACGCGCCTGCACGTCCGCTGGCCCGACGCCGCCACGAGCCCGAAGCTGGCGAGCCTGCTGCCCGGCGACGCCGAGGCCGGCGCGCCGGTGCTCGTGGGCCGCGACCCGGTGCTGCACGCGCGCATCCGCAGCGAGGGCCTCGACCTGGCCGCGCTGGTGGCCGAGGGGGGCCAGGCCGACGAGCTCTTCCGCCTGCGCGGCGAGCTGCTGTCGTCGACCCTGCTCGACGGCAGTTGGGAGTTCGCCCTCTATCCGCCGGCGCCGGGCCGCGAGATGCCGCGGGTGGCCGCCGCGCTGGGCGTGCGCATGGCCTTCGCCGCGCGCTCCGCGTCGGAGCGCTTCCTCGACGACGTGGAGAGCCGCTGGCCGGTGCACCGGCAGGAGGCCTCCTTCCACGGCCAGCCCGGCGTGTGCCTGCCCGACCTGAACCTGCTGCCGGAGCTGGCGCCGTGCCTGGTGGTCGGCGAACGCGCGCTGGTGCTGGGCTGGAACGGCGAGAGCCTGGCCCACGCCCTCGCGCCCGGCCCCCTCGCCACGCCCGTGGTGACGAACGCGGCCGGGCGCGTCGAGATCGACTTCGCGCGCCTCGCCGAAGCGGACCGCGAGCTGACGGCGCTCCAGCAGGCGGGTGCGTCTCACGCGGCCGACTGGCCCTGGCGACGCTGGGTGGCGCGGGCCGCGCGGGCCGAGGGGGACGACGCCGTCCTGGTGGACGTCGAGCTGCTGCACGACGCCGGGGGCGACTCGTGAGCCCCGTCGCCCGGCGCACGCTGGCGCTGGCCGCGCTGCTGGCCCTGGCCGGCATCGGCACCGTCTCGATCCGCGAGACACGCGCGCAGCTCACCGCCATGCAGGCCTGCGACGCGGCGGCGTCCGGCGACTTCGCCCGGACGCTGCGCCTGACCGAAGGGCTCGCCGGCTCGGGCGAGACCGCCCGCGCCGCCGCCGAGTGCCGCTGCCGCGCCCTGAACGCGGCGGGACGCGACGCGGAGTGCGCGAGCCTGCTCGGCGCCCTCGCCGCCGGAGATCCGGACTACCGGCCCTCGCCCGACCTGGTCGCGCTGGCGGCGCGCGACCTGGCGGCCCGGGGACACGCGGAGCACGCCGCGGCGCTGGTGCGCAGCGTGCGCCGGGAGAACGCGCGGGATCCGGGGCTGCTGGCGCTCGAGCTGGACCTGCGCGCCGCGGTGGAGCCCGAGGAGCGGGTGATCGAGAGCCTGGCCCGCGAGCTGCCGGCCACCGGTGACGCCGCCGCCTTCGGCCGCGCCCTGCTGGCCCGGCGCCAGCTGCGACGCGGCGACGCGCCCGGTGCACTGCGCACGCTGGCGACGCCCCCGGCCGACGCCGGCGGCGAGGCGCTGGCCCACTGGTACGACACGAAGCTCACGGCCCACGCCCTGGACGACGACGTGGCGGCGGCCCGTCAGGCGCGCGACGCCTGGCAGCGGGCCGGCGGCGAGCCCGCGGTGGTGCGCGCGCGCTACGCCCTGGCGCTCTCCATCGCCGGTCTGGCCGATCCGGACACGCCGATCCTGGCGCTGCTCGCGCGCTCGCTCGCCGAGACCGAGGGACTCGCGGAGAAGAAGCTGCGCGAGGGGCTGGCCGTCCGCTTCATCCTCACGCTGACGAACGCCGGACGCTTCGACGAGGCGCTGTCCGCCTTCGACCGCCACCAGCCGGAGCTGGGGCTCGACGGGCTCTCGCGCGACGAGCTGCTGCGCGCGGAGCGGCGCGAACACCTGGCCCGCGCCCCGGCCGAGGCGCGGCGGGGTCGGCTGCGCTTCCGCATCGACGGCGCCGCCGCCGGCAGCGAGCTGTGGCTGTCGCCGGACGCGGACGCGCCGGCCGACGCCGCCTACCAGCGCATCCCGGTTCCGGCCGGCGGCGAGGTGGCGGTGACGCGCAGCGAGGGCGAGATCCCGCAGCGCTGGGTGCTGCGCAGGGGCGACGGGGTGCTCGCGTCGGGCACGATCCAGCCGCGCGCCGGCGCCGAGCGCAGCGTCGAGGTCGCAGCCGGCAGCGAGGCGAAGCCGCCGGCGCCGCCCCACGTCCGCACGCGCCGCGACGCCGACGGACGCAGGCGCGTCGCCCTGGTGCTGCTCGACTGCGGCGACTGGCCGATCGTGAACCACCTGCGCGCCCGCGGCGAGCTGCCGGTGCTGGACGCGCTGCGCGCCAGCGGGACGCGCGCGGTACTCACCAGCGATCCGCCGCTCACCGCCGCCGCGCTCGAGGCGCTGGTGTGGCCCGGCCGGCGCGGCGACGCGTCGGTGCTGGGGCTCGTGCACCGCATGGGCGTCGAGCTGGCGGGGCTGGCCTCGGTCGGCGACAACCCGTTCGAGGCGCTGCGCTACGTGCTCCCCGAGAGCGACGACCTGTTCTCGCGCGTCGGCACCGGCGATCGCAGCGCGGCGAACCTGCTGCTCTCCCACGGCGGCATCCGCGCCGGGCGTCACGGCGAGGTGTCGGGACCCCACGGCGCCCACGGCCGCGTACCCATCGGCCGGGCCAGCCGACCGCTCGACGCCGGGGAGCGCCGGCTCTACCCGCTGCTGGCCCGGGCCGAGCAGTCGAGCCCGCGCGACGCGCTCTACGTCCGCACCATCGCCGCCGAGCTCGACGCCACCCGCGACCTGGCCCACCAGGCCGAGCACGACCTGGTGGTGGTGCGCATCGAGCCCCTCGACATCCTCACCCACGCGAACTACGCCGAGACCGCGACGGACGGTCGCGACGACGGCGGGCGCCTGCTCTACGACGTCTACCGCTACATCGACGCGCGCCTCGGCGAGGTCGACGCGGCGCTCGACGCCGACGACGTGCTGATCGTCATGTCGGACCACGGCATCCGAACGGCGATGGAGCACTCGGAGGACGCCTTCTTCGTGGCGGTGGGCCCGGGCATCCCGCCGGGTCGGATCGACGGCACGCCCCACCTGCGCGGCGTTCCCCGGGCGCTGGCCGAGCTGCTGGGCATCGCCACCGACTGGCCCGACACGGGAATCGCCGGCTTTGCCCGCGCGGCGCTTGCCGCGGCCGGAGGAAGCCACGAAGCTTCCGGCTCCTAGCCCGGAGCGCCTCTGCCTCGCATCGCCTGGCTGATCTTCCCGGTCGCGATCCTGGCCATCGCGTTCGCGGGCATCTTCGTCCGGCTCGCCCAGCCGGCGCCGCCGGTGGTGGTCGGCTTCTACCGCATGTCGTTCGCGGCGGTGCTGCTGACGGCGTGGGTGGCCCTGCGCCGGCCGGCGCTGCGCCTGCGCGGTCGTGCGGCCTGGCTGGCGTTCGCGTCGGGCGCCTGCTTCGGCAGCGACATCGCGCTGTGGCAGACCTCGATCATGCTCACCACGGTCGCCACGGCCACGCTGCTGGTGAACCTGACCCCCGTGCACGTGGGCCTGTTCGCGCGCTTCGTGCGCGGCGAGCGGCTGCACCGGGCCTTCGTGGCCGGCGCGGCGCTGGCGCTGCTCGGCACGGTGGTGCTGCTGGGCGAGCCCGGCGGCGGCGCCGACGACCTGCGCGGCATGCTGCTCGCCATCGCCGCGTCCCTCTTCTACGCCGCCTACCTGCTGGTGATGGGCGAGGCGCGCCGCGAGATCGACGTCTTCTCCGGCCTCTATGCCATGACCTTCGGGGCCGCCGCGGTGCTCGGACTGGCGGCGCTCGCGAACGGCGATCCGTTCCGCGGCTTTCCCGCCCACTCCTGGGCGGTGATGCTGACGGCCGCGGTGGTGAGCCAGCTCGTCGGCGTGTTCGGCATCGTCTGGGCGCTGCGCTTCCTGCCGGCCACGCTGGCGAGCGTCGGACTGCTCGGCCAGCCGCTGGGGGCGGCCGTGCTCGCCTGGGCGATCCTCGACGAGCCGGTCGGCGCCGTCCAGGCGCTGGGCGGCGTCGCGGTTCTGGCCGGCATCGCGCTGGCGGGCCGGGCGCGGGAGCGCGCCGCCGCCCGCTAGGGAATGCCCTCGAACTTGCGCTCCTTCCACCAGGGGAACCAGGGCGGCATGTCGTTCGAGACCTTCATGGGGAACGCGGCGGGACGCTTCTCGAGGAAGCTCTTCACGCCCTCGTAGCCGTCGGGGCTCTTTCCCATGTGGAAGATGCCGGCTGAGTCGACCCGGTGGGCCTCGAT
>JBNLVK010000265.1:0-26239 GCA_050618055.1 Myxococcota bacterium | reverse complement strand
CCAGGGCTGGACCGGGACATCGGTTCGGATGGATCCCTACGTGCCCGATTCGCGTTCGGACTACTACCTGACCCCATCCCTGGAGAGGTTCGCTCTGGAGGGTATGCGGTTCTCCAACGCCTACGCGGCCGCGTCCATCTGCTCACCGAACCGGGCGAGCATCCAGACGGGCAGGAGTCCGGCGACGCTCCATATGACGGGCGTCCTCGCGAGTCCCTTTCATCCACCCGACGATCCCACACGGCGATTCATCGAGCCGCCTCTTTCCACTGGGCTGCCGCTTTCTGAGGTCACCCTGGCCGAGGCGGTTCGCGAGTACCGCCCGGAGTATGCGGTAGGACATTTCGGGAAGTGGCACCTCGGCGCTCAGAGCCCACAGGAGCACGGGTACACACACGCCCATCCCGGCAATTCACACGGGCAAGAGGCCACGGATCGCGCGCTCGACTTCATCCGGGAACAGACCGAAGCCGGAACTCCCTACGTCGTGCAGATCTCCCACTGGGCCGTCCACAAGGGTTTCCCGCCATCGCAGCAGGCAGAGAACGCGGTGCGGTTCCTGAAGAAGGGGAGCCGGCACCGAAACCCGCACGTGGCGGCTATGACGCTAGACCTGGATACCGATTTCGGCCGGCTGCTCGACCTCTTGAAGGAGCTCGGTGTCGAAGACGACACCTACGTCTTCTACCTATCCGACAACGGCGCCTACACGGATCTGACGAACAACACCCCGTTGTCAGGCGGCAAGTTCTCGACGCTCGAAGGCGGAATTCGTGTGCCATTCCTCGCAAGGGGGCCGGGCATACCGTCGAGCGCGGTGTCGCCGACGCCGATCATATCTTGGGATCTGCTGCCGACGATCCTGGAACTCGTCGGGGCGGATGTGCCGGTCGATGTCGAAGGGGGAAGCCTGGTCTCCGTCATGAAGGAGTCGCCGTTCGCTCGCGTGGAGCGGCATCGCGAGGAGCTGGTCTGGTACTACCCGCACTACTACCACTTCCTTGGTGGCTCTGCACCACAGGCCGCGATTCGTATCGGGAATCACAAGCTGTGGGTGGACTATGAGAGCGGCGTCTCCGGTCTCTTCGACGTAGCAACCGATATCGGGGAGACCCAGGACCTCTCCCATTCGAACGACGCGCTAGCAAGTGATATGAGGCGGCGACTAGACCTCTACCTGCGCCGGGTCGGTGCACAGATGCTCGTTCCCCGCACCGACCTCTAGCGTCGAATCCGAGGTGTCGGCAAGGCACTCCGCGATCACGTGGACAGGCAAGTGTGCCAGTCAGGCCCTCTTCTGGCTCGCAGCGTTGCCGCCCACGACCCTCTCGTCCACGAACGCGCGCAGTCTGCGCATGGCGTCCGGCAGGTTCGCCATGAAGCCCATGTGGCTGCCCGGGTACCAGTGGATCTCGGGCCGGGCCCAGCGTTCCCACATCTCCTTGACCAGCTCGGGGCGGAAGAAGCGGTCGTCGTCGGAGGCGAACAGGAAGATGCGCTCGGGCGGGACGACCGGCTGGCGCAGCCCGCTCCAGGCGGTGCGCCCCAGGAAGGCCGCGAAGTCGTGGGGCTGCCAGCCGAAGCGCGCCAGGTCGCCGCGCATCACCTCGAGCACCGGCGCGTCGGCCAGCAGCTCGCCCATGTCCATGTGGGCGATGAAGGGCGAGGCGAAGGCGAAGCGCGGCTCCAGGCAGGCGAGCGTGGCGGTGATGGCGCCGCCGAGCGACAGGCCCGCGACACCGACCGGCGTCGGCGCCTCGGCCTGCATCCAGGCGAGCAGCGTGCGCGCGTCGAGCAGCGTCTGGCGCAGCGCCTCCATGCTGCGCACCAGGTCGGCGGTCCAGTAGAGGTCGCCGTCCAGGCGCGAGCGCCGCGGCTTGCGCTGCCCGTGGTAGGGAGGCTGGATCTGCACCACCTCCATGTCCAGCGCCCATGCCATGGTGGTCAGCAGTCCCAGCTCCTCGATGGGCGTCTCGGGCTGCATGTAGCCGTGGATGTAGAGCAGCCGCGGGCGATCGCGACCGCTGGCCGGGCGGATGCGCCGCGCCGTCACCGTCTGGATGCGCCGGCGGCGGGCGTGGTAATGGCGCCGGAAACCGGGCTCGATCGGCTCGTGCTGGGAGGGGAAGCGCAGGTCCTCGCTCACCAGTCCCGGCAGCTGCCAGCGCCGGCTGCGGCGCACCTCGAGGGGAACCTCCGGCTCGGGGAACAGCTCTTCGAGGGGGACGCCCTCGTAGGCGACCAGGGCGTCGAGCGTGTTCCGGGGGCGCGGGCGCAGCCAGCGCGTCGCGCGGACCAGCCTTCCGGCGACGTCGTCCAGGTGGGCCATGGCGGGGCTAGGCGGCCGCGGAGTAGGGGCGCCAGTCGGCCTCGGGCAGCGCCAGCCGGTCGGCGACCACGGCCAGCACCTCCGGGTGGAAGCCCATGCCGGTGTGGCTGCACGTCACCTCCACGTTCTCGCGGCCGGGTCCCGGCTTCTCGAGGCAGCTCTGCCAGTGCACGATGCCGTCGGTGCGGCTGTAGATCGAGGTGGTGGGAACTTCGAGCGGTCGCCGCAGGGCCTCGCGGATCTCTTCCGACTCGTGCAGCGGCCGGCCCTCCGGCCGCAGCGGGATGAAGCGCACCGCGTGGGTGGCGGAGATGTCGGCGAAGGGCGAGCCCATGGTGATGACCATGCGCACCCGCTCCGGGTGGGTGCGCGCCAGCTCGCGGGCGTAGATGCCGCCGAGGCTCCAGCCCACCAGGCTCACCTTGCGCCGGTGGCGATCGGCCAGGTGGAGCAGCCGCTGGTTCAACGTCTCGAGCACCTTCGGCGTCGGACCCAGGTTCACGCCCAGGTGCGAGCCGCGCGCGTCGTAGCAGAGGTCGCGCAGGAAGCCGCGCAGCGGCATGGTCGAGAACTCGGGCGCCAGGAAGCCGGGCATCACCAGCACCGGGTGACCGTCGCCGCGCGGCGACTGCCGGAGCAGTCGCCGGCGGGCGCGCCAGCTCGCCAGCTCCCGCATGGCCCGCACCTGCTCCTGCGCGAACAGCGCCAGGGGCGGGGGACCGACGGCATCCCAGGGTTTCTGCGCCATCCCACAAGTGTCCGCACGCAATCGGGCTTGTCACCCCCGGGTGTCGGCCGGGCGACACCAGCCGGCCGCGTAGCCTGGAAGGCATATTTCCAGTATATCTTTACGATTCGGGTGGAGGGGTCCCATGCAGCTCACGCGCTACAGCGACTACAGCCTTCGCGTCCTGATCTACCTGGCGGTGCGGTCGGATCGGCTGGTGACGATCGAGGAGATCGCGCAGGCCTACGACATCTCCAAGGCCCACCTCATGAAGGTGGTCCACCAGATGGGGCGGGCCGGGTTCCTCGAGACCGTGCGGGGGCGCGGCGGGGGCTTCCGGCTGGCCCGGGCGCCCGAGGAGATCCTGGTGGGCGACGTCATCCGCCACACGGAGGACAAGCTGGACCTGGTCGAGTGCTTCGACCCGGACACGAGCCGCTGCCGCATCGAGCCGGCCTGCGGTCTGCGCGGCGTGCTCGAGGAGGCGCTCGACGCCTTCCTGGAGACGCTCGACCGCTACAGCCTGGCCGACCTGGTGGCGCGGCGCCGCAAGCCGCTGGATCGCCTGCTCCGCGTCGTCTCCTGACACCGTCACGCGCTGGCGGACGCCCGGCCTTTAAGATATAGAATCGGTCCATCTTTAAACGACAGGAGGACTGGCATGGGCATCCAGCTCGGCGATCTCGCACCCGACTTCGAAGCAGACAGCACGCAGGGACGGATCCGCTTCCACGAATGGCTCGGGAGCGACTGGGGAGTCTTCTTCTCGCACCCGAAGGACTTCACGCCGGTGTGCACCACCGAGCTCGGCGAAGTCGCCCGGATCAAGCCCGAGTTCGACCGGCGCGGTGCGAAGGTGATCGGCCTGAGCGTCGATCCGGTCGACGACCACGAACGCTGGGCGGCGGACATCGAGGAGACGCAGGGAGCGATCCCCGACTACCCGCTCGTGGGCGATCCGGACCGCAAGGTCGCCGAGCTCTACGGCATGGTGCACCCGGCGTCGGACCCGAACCTCACCGTGCGGGCCGTCTTCCTCATCGGTCCGGACAAGCGGGTGAAGGCGAGCCTCACCTACCCCCCGAGCACCGGCCGCAACTTCGCCGAGATCCTCCGCCTGCTCGACTCGCTCCAGCTGACGGCGCGGCATCGCGTCGCGACCCCGGTCAACTGGGAGCCCGGCGAGGACGTCATCATCGCCCCCTCGGTCAGCGACGCGGAGGCCCGGTCCGAGCATCCGGAGGGCTGGAAGACGCTCAAGCCGTACCTGCGGGTGGTGCGGCAGCCCGAGCCGTGAAGGCCGGGTCGGCCATGACCCCGCTGCTGGTGACCGCGGAGTTCGTCTTCACGGAAGAGGGCGAGGCCGAATTCCGCCCGCACCTCGACCGCACGCTGGCGGAGGTGCGCGAGATCGACGGCTGCCTCCAGGCGCTGGTCTGGACCCGCCCGGGGCGCCGCTACCAGTTCATGACCCTGTGGACCGATGGCGAGTCCGTGGCGCGCTGGGTGGAGAACGACTTCCACCGGAAGGTCCTGATGCCCGGCTTCCGCAAGTGGTGCAGCGAGGGATGCTTCGGCGAGTACCGGCTCGAGACGGACCACAAGCGCGCGCGCCGCTGTCCCGACTGCGGGCGCTGGACGCAGACGCTTCCGGGCTGGAACGAGTCCGAGCCCTCGGTCTGTGCGAAGTGCGGAGCCGCGCTGCCGGTGCCGTGAGCCGGCGGGCGGGTGGACCCGCCGCCGGCGCCGACCGCGAACTCACGCCCCCATCCAGTTCGCACTCGATGCCTGCGCGACGGCGTCGTGGGGATGGAGGCTCTCCTGGTGCTCGACCCGCACGTGGTGGGCGAGGATGCACGGCTCCGCGGCGAGGACCGCCGACACGCTTCTCGCGGCATCCTCGCAGAAGAGCGGGTTCTCACCGTTGCGCCGGGCGAACTCCTGCTCGTCGACGCGCTTGACGGCGGCCTGCACCGGGGTTCCCAGGGCCCCTTCGATCCGGTCGATCAGCGCGAGGGGCGAGAGCGGCTCGGCCTCCGGATCCACCTCGATGCCCACCGCGGCGGAGCTGCGCTGGCTGTGGGGAACCGGCAGGAGACCGTGCTCGGCGCCGAGCCACTCGATCGCGTCGTCGAAGCGGATCGCATCGGCGCCGCCGAATCGGGTCCGGAAGCGATCCAGCAGCAGCTCCCGCGCCAGCGCCAGGGAGCAGGGGCAGGTCGAGGAGTACGAGACGCGGGTCTCCAGGCGGATGCGTACCCGGCCCTCCCGGTCGAGCGTGCCGACCCAGCCGAGCGGATAGATCCTGCGGCCGACGAGCCCGCTGACGAGCGATCGTCGCGCGACGGGAAGGGAGGTCTCGAAGCGGAGCTCGGCGGAACGGCTGAGGCCGCCCTGCTCGTTGCGCATCCGCGCGAGGAGATCTCCCAGGAGCGCCGGCGTGAGATCCCGGGACGAGACGGCCTCTTCGATCGCCAGGACGATGCGCGACATGTGGATGCCCTTGGCGCTCGGGTCGTCGAGGCTGACGAACGCGTCGACGCGCGCGGGCAGGTGCAGCGCGCCCTCCGCGCCGGGAAGGCGCACGAGCGTCTCGATGCCCGTCATTCCGACGCGGTCGAGTCGCCCGTCGTCGCGCGGCCGTCGCTCGCTCACGACGTCCGGGAGGTCGCGGACCGGGCCGCGCCTCCGCAGAATGTTTTCGGCCGCCTGCACGTTCGCGCTCATCGGGTCTCCTGGTTCAAACGGGTCAGCACCGCCGCGACCAGGCGGTCGCAGCGCTGGTTGCCGAAGGGAAAGGCGTCGGCCGTCGCGCCGCCGAAGTCGCCGAGCAGGCGTTCCCGCAGGAGCCCCCGCGCCCGGTGCAGGCGCGTCTTCACGGTGCCCGGCTCGATGCCCAGGCTCGCGGCGGTCTCCTGGACGCTCAGCCCCTCCACCTCCCGCAGCACGTAGACGGGGCGGAACGTGGCCGGCAGCTCGTCGATGGCATCCTGGAGCAGACGGGCGAGCTCGCGGCGCGCGCTCTGGCGCTCCGGATCCTCTGCGGGCCCTCCCCAGCTCGGTGTGTCGCCGTGATCCACCCCGTCGTCTCCCTCCTGCGGGTTCAGCACCACCACCCGGGCCCGACGCCGTCGCCGGTCGAGCGCCCGGTTGACCGCGATGCGCGTCAGCCAGGTCGAGAAGCGCGCCCTTCCCTCGAACTCGGAGAGCTTCCGGTAGGCGGCCAGGTAGGCGTCCTGGAGCACGTCCTCCACCTCGCCCTCGTCCCGCAGGATCGCCCGGACGGCGCGATACAGGCGCTGGTTGTGGCGGCGCATGAGGACGTCGTAGAGGCCGCGCTCCCCGGCCCGGATGCGCTCGACGACCTCCTCGTCGGAGGGCTCGAGCGCCCGGCCCTGGGGCTCGGTGTGACGTTCCGTCGTGGCGGATCGCTGCATGGGTCGGGTCCCCTCCTTCATTCGACGCACCGGGCGGCCCGGGGTTCCCGGGAACCTTTTCCGGACCCGCACGTCCTTTGGGCATCGGGCACCGCTCGCGCCCGCGGTTCCCGACGGTTCAGGAGGAACCCCCGATGCTGACCGTTCCGCTCGCCATCATCATGGTGATCGTCTACGTCTGCATGGCCGACACGCGTGCGGCCAACCACGTCGCCCACGAGATCTGTCCAGACACCCACGTCGTGCGCGTGGACGACCGGTTCGAGTTCGGGTGCGACGGACGGGACTACGCCGTCGTCTGCGACGACGGCGAATGCGCGACCGCGCCGCTGTAGCGGCCTTCGCGGGACCACCTCCTGCGATCGTTCCATAAACATCTATACAGCGTATAGGTTAAACGCCGATCCGCCAGGGATCGGAGGAGGGATTCTCATGAGCAACCAGCAATCGCTTTCCCGCCGCAGCTTCCTGGGAGGGGCGACGTCGGCGACGCTGTCCGCGGCCGCGATCGGGCTGCTGGCGGGGGCGCCCGCGCTGATCCCGCGACGCGCCCGCGGCGAGGCGGGAGAGCAGGACGTCCGCATCCTGAACACGGCGCTGGGCGCCGAGCACGAGGCCGTGGCCGCCTACCAGGTGGGTGCGGAGAGCGGGCTCCTGAAGAAGCCGGCGCTCGACCTGGCCGTGCAGTTCCAGGGCCAGCACAAGGAGCACGTGGATCTGCTCGCCGCGACCGTGGCAAAGCTCGGCGGCGCACCGGTGGCCCCGAAGGAGAGCTACGCCTTCCCCGTCGAGAAGCTCGCCAGCCAGGAAGACGTGCTGCGCTTCGCCGCCGGTCTCGAGAAGGGGGCGGTGAGCGCCTACCTGGGAGCGGTTCCCATCCTGGGCAGCGGCGACCTGGCCCGGGCGGCGGCCAGCATCCTCGGCGACGAGGCCATGCACTGGGCCGTGCTCCGCTACGTACTGGGCGAGAACCCGGTTCCGCACGCGTTCGTGTCGTGAGGGTGGCGGCGGCGCTCCTGCTCGTCGCGTCGGTCGGCCTGCTCGCGGCGGGTCTGGCCGGCGCGGCCGGGTCCGGTTCGGCCCTGCGCATCGAGCAGGGCCGGGAGATCTACGCGCGCTGCGCCGCCTGCCACTCCCTCGAGCGCGACCGGGTGGGGCCGCGACACTGCGGCCTGTTCGGACGACGCGCCGGGAGCGTTCCCGGGTTCGCCTACTCCGACGCCATGCGCGAGTCGGGGATCGTGTGGACCCGGGAAACGCTCGACCGCTTCCTCGAGGATCCGCTGGGAACCGTCCCGGGCACGTTCATGGGCTACGCCGGGATTCCCGACCCGGACGAGCGGAGCCGGCTCCTGGTCTATCTGGAGGACGCCGGCCGTCGCGCACCGTGCAACCAAGAGGGCGATCGGAAGCCATAGCCAGCGGGCGACGAGCCTGCGTGAGGTGAAGGGTCGTGGTGGACACCCCGACGGAAGATCATGTGACCGGGCTCCTGGGTGCCGATCACGAGCGCCTGGACGCCATCCTCGCCGATGCCAAGCGGCTGCTCGTGGCCGGAGAGCCGGCCGCCGCGCGGCAGCGCTTCGAGGTGTTCCGCCAGCAGCTCGAGAGGCACATCGAGGCGGAGGAGCAGGTGCTGTTTCCGGCCTTCGAAGACCTGGCCGGAAGCACTGCCGGGGGGCCGACGAGCGTCATGCGCGCGGAGCACTCGGAGCTCCGGAAGCTCATGGCCGACGTGGCCGGCGCCCTGGAGGATGGAGCACCGGACGGGCTCACGACTCCCCTCGCGGCGCTCACGGCGCGCATCTACGCGCACAACGGCAAGGAGGAGCGCATCCTCTACCCCATGACGGACCGGCTCGCGGGCGAAGCGGGAACGCTCGCCGAGCTGGTGCAGCGCCTGCGGGAGCACTGTGCAGACATTCCCTAGCCGCCGGAGGCCCGTTCGGGTTCGACGTCCTGCAGGAAGGGCGCCGCGCGCTGGAGCAGCAGGCGGACCCGCCAGGCCTGCCGCTTCGCGTCGATGGCCCAGCGTTCCTCCTCTTCGGGCCGCAGCGTCTCCTCGACCAGGGCGAGCGCGCCGTCGGTGGCGGCGCGTGCCAGCTGGAGGGCCACGCGGGCTTCCGAGCGGATCTCCGCGTGACCGCGGGCCGCGAGCTCGGCTGCGAGAGCGGTCGTCTGTGCGCAGCGCATCGCGATCTCCAGCAGGGAGTGGGTGGCGCGGCTCCGCTCCGCGCCGGCCGCGTCGTGGGCGGCGCCCGGCCTGGTCCGTGCAGCGTCCGCGAGCGAGGCGCGGAGCACGGCCGCTCGACGGGCGATCGCGTGGGCGCGGCCGGTGAACTCCTTCGGGCCGCGCTGCTCCGACAGGCCGGCGGCCGCCTCGACGGACTCGGCGGCGAGGGCTCCGCCGGCCGCCGCAGCAGACCCTCCCCGGGGCAGGCCCGCACCCGCCGGCGGCGCCTTCCCCGCCGGGTCCGCGGCGAGGGCGGCCACGTCGAGGCTGCGGATGGCGTCCACCGCCACGTCCCAGGCCCCTTCCCGGCACAGCCCGCTGAGCGATGCGTCCTCGTACGCCGCGGCGGCGGCCTCGAGGCAGGCCCGCCGCACGGCTTCGGCGAGCCGCCGGGGGTCGATCGCGTCACCGTCCGCATCCATGGCCGACTCCTGCTGCAACGCCTCGCGTCCGTTGCGAAAGATACTACCCGAATATATCTTATCGGGAACGGGTTCCAGCTCGGTGTCCGAACGTGTGGGATGGAAGGAAAGAGTGGTCGACGACGAAGCGAAACGGGCGGTTCGCACACCGCTGGCCCGGAAGGACAAGCCCACGGGCGTCGAGGTGGCGAAGCGCGACAGCCGGCACCTGCGCGGCGGGCTCCGCGAGGCCCTGACCGACGCCGAGCCCGGGCTCTCCGAGGCGGATCGGCGCGTCGCCAAGTTCCACGGCATCTACCAGCAGGAGGATCGCGACGCCCGCGCCCTCGCCCGGGTCACCGGCGCCGGGCGCCGGGCGAACTTCATGGTGCGGGTCAAGATCCCCGCCGGCCAGCTGACCGCCGAGCAGTACCTGGCGATGGACGAGCTGGCGGACGAGGTGGTCTACAACCGCTCGCTCCGCATCACGACGCGGCAGAACTTCCAGCTCCACGGGGTGCTGAAGGGCGACCTGAAGCGGGCCATCCGGCGCGTCAACGACGTCCTGCTGTCGACGCTCTGCGGGTGCGGCGACGTGGAACGGAACATCGTCGCCCCGCCGGCCCCCGTCGCCCACGGTGGCCAGCGAGCCCTCCACGCGCTGGCCGTGGAGCTGACCCGGGCGATGACGCCGGCCACCCATGCCTACCACGAGATCTGGCTCGATGGGGACCGCGTCGATTCGAGCCGCGAAACCGAGCCGCTCTACGGAGAGCGCTACCTGCCCCGCAAGTTCAAGACGGGTCTGGCGCTCCCCGACGACGACTCGGTCGGCGTGCACGACCAGGACGTCGGCCTGATCGGGATCGTCGAGGCGGGCGAGCTCGTCGGCGCGAACGTGCTCGTGGGAGGCGGGTCCGGGCTGACGCATCGCAAGGCGGAGACGTACGCGCGCCTGGCCACGCCGCTGGGCTTCGTCGAGCGGGAGCACCTCGTCGCGACCGTACAGACCGTCGCCGGCATCTTCCGCGACTTCGGTGACCGCACGGATCGAAACCACGCGCGGCTCAAGTACGTGGTGGAGGAGTGGGGAATCGCCGCGTTCCGCGCCGAGTTCGAGCAGCGGGCGGACTTCCCCTTGCACGCGTGGGTGGAGACGGCGCCGCTGCGGCACCGCGACTGGCTGGGCCCCCACGAGCAGGGCGACGGCCGCTGGCTCTACGGCATCTACGTGGAGAACGGCCGGATCGTCGACGAGCCCCGGCGCCGCTGGAAGACCGCACTGCGGACGATCGTCGAAACGCTGCGACCGAGCGTGGCCCTCACGGCGCAGCAGAACCTGTTGCTCGCGGATCTCCAGGAAGAGGATCTCCGCAAGGTCGACCTGATCCTCGAGACCTACGGGCTCCCCCTTCCCCAGGGCCTGAGCTTCGTGCGCCGGCATGCCCTGGCGTGCCCCGCGCTTCCGACCTGCGGCCTGGCGCTGACCGAGTCCGAGCGGGTGGCTGCCCGGGTGACGTCGGAGTTCGAACGGGCCCTGGTCCGCATGGGGCTCGACGACACGCCGATCACGCTGCGCATGACGGGTTGTCCGAACGGCTGCGCGCGTCCCTACAGCGCGGACCTCGGGATCGTGGGCCGCAAGCCCGGCCACTACGACGTCTTCGTGGGTGGTTGTCTCGAGGGAACGCGCCTCGTCGAGCTCTTCGCGGAGAGCATTCCCCTGGAGCAGCTCGTCACGCGGCTCGAGCCGCTTCTCCGGGACTGGGCGGAGCGGCGCCTGCCGAAGGAGGGCCTGGGCGACTTCTACGACCGCTGCCTTCGGGGCGCGGGGCGACGCGACGTGCTCAGCGGAGCCAAGGGAACCGGGTCGGAAGTCGCACCCCGCCGAGCCGCGGGCTCGTCATGACCGCGGACCGCGCGCTGCCGGCGTTGGAGATCGACGCGGCCGCGCCGTCCCGGGCGGAGCCGTCCGGCCTCTGGGGGCGGGCCTTCCGTCCCTTCTTCCTGGGTCTGTCGCTGTTCGCGGCGGTGGCGGTGCCGTGGTGGGCCCTGGCCTGGCTGGGGGCGTGGCCGGCGCCGAGCTGGGTCACGCCCATGCTGTGGCACGGACACGAGATGGTGTTCGGCTTCGTGGGAGCGGCGATCGCCGGCTTCCTGCTGACCGCCTCACCGGTGTGGAGCGGCGGTCCGGCGCTGGTCGGACGGCCGCTGGCCGCTCTCTTCGCGGTCTGGGTGCTGGGGCGGGCGGGGCTCGCCGCCGCCGGCTCCCTTCCCGCCGGTCTGGTCGCGGCCGTCGACCTGGCGTTCCTGCCCGGGGTGGCGCTGGCGGTGCTGCGAACGCTCTGGGGTTCGGGCCAGCTCCGGAACTTCGGCATCGCGGGCATCGTCCTGGCGTTGGCGGTTGCCAACGGCTTCGTCCACGCCGAGGCCCTCGGCCTCGCCTCGGGCGTGGCAGCTCCCGCCCTGCGCTTCGCCGTCGACCTGGTGATCGTGCTGATCCTCGTCATCGCGGGACGCATCACGCCCGCGTTCACGCGCAACGCCCTGCGCCTGCGGGGGGTGGAGCGCAGCGTCCGATCCTGGCGCTCTGTGGGCGCGCTGACCATCGGCTCGGCGGGCGCGCTGGCCGTCGCGACCGCGGTCCTCGGGCGATCGCCGCTCACCGGCGTGCTCGCGGCGGTCGCGGGGCTCGCGGCGGCGGTTCGCCTGTCCGGCTGGCAGAGCTGGCAGGTCCGTTCGGATCCCCTGCTGTGGTCGCTCCACGCGGGCTCGGCCTGGGTGGCGGCGGGCCTGCTGCTGGTCGCCGCCAGCGACCTGGGAGCGGGCGTTCCGGCGACGGCGGGCCTCCACGCCCTGACCGCCGGGGCCATGGGCTCCACGATCCTGGCCGTCATCACGCGGGTCGGCCTCGGTCACACGGGACGCCCCCTCGTGTTGCCGCGCGGCATGGTTCCGGGCCTCGTGCTCGTGCACGCCGCCGCCGTCGCGCGGGTTGCGGCGCCCTTCTTCTCCTCCGAGGGCCAGCGTGCGTTGCTGGCGGCGAGCGGCGTGGCCTGGGCGGCCGCCTTCGTCCTGTTCGTCGTCCACTACGGCCCGATCCTGGTGCGACCGCGCCCCGACGGCCGGCCGGGCTAGCCGTGAAGCGCCATCCCTCGCTGCGCCAGCTCTCCGACGACCACCACCGCGCCCTCGTGCTCGCGCGGCGCCTCCAGCGCGACACGGCGCAGATGGACGCGGCGGCGCTGGCCGGGCTCGCGTGCGAGGTCCGCGAGGAGTTCGAGGCGCAGATGGAGCCCCACTTCCGGGTGGAGGAGGGCCTGCTGCTTCCGGCCCTGGAGGGTCGCGGGGAGAGGGCGCTCGTGGCGCAGACCCGCGACGACCACACGCGCCTGCGCGCCCTGGTTCGCGGTGCCTGGCCGCGGAGCACGGCCCGGGAGCTGGGTGCGCTGCTCGAGAAGCACGTGCGCTTCGAGGAGCGGGTCCTGTTTCCCCGGGCCGAGACGGTGCTGTCGGAAGCGGAGCTGGCTTCCGTTCGCGACGCCGCGGAAGCGCGGCGCGGGGCCGCGCCCTAGCTTGCGCAGGGCGCTGACCGCCGCCTGCGGCGAGACCCCGGGCTGATACAATGCCGCGCGCCATGACCGGATCCCCTGCACCGCGCCTCTACCAGAACCACCACTTCGACAGCACGCGCTGGCGCTGGTTCGAGAGCCGGCCCGACGACATCGTGATCGCCACGTCGTACAAGGCCGGCACGACCTGGACCCAGGCGATCGTCGCGAACCTGCTGTTCCCGGACGGCGAGTTCCCCGACGAGATCGGGCGCATGTCGCCCTGGCTCGACCTGCGCCTGGCGCCGCTCGAGACGGTGCTCGGCACCCTGGAGGCCCAGACCCACCGGCGCTTCATCAAGACCCACCTGCCCTTCGACTGCATGCCCCACGAGGAGCGGCTCAAGTACGTCTACGTCTCCCGCGACGCCCGCGACGTCTTCATGTCGCTGTGGAACCACTACTCGGGACACAACGACCGCTTCTACGCGGTCACGAACAACCTGCTCGAGCGGGTGGGCGACGAGTTCCCGCGCTGCGAGGTCGACATCCACGGGTTCTGGCGGGACTGGATCACGCGCGGCTGGTTCGACGACGAGACCGACGGCTACCCGTACTGGTCCCACTTCACGAACGTCCAGTCCTGGTGGAACGAGCGTCACCGCCCGAACGTGCTGCTCGTCCACTTCGGCGACATGCTGGCCGACCCGGAGGGCGAGATCCGCCGCATTGCCGCCTTCCTGGAGATCGATGTGCCCGACGCCGCCTGGCCCGGCATCGTCGAGCGCGTGTCCTTCGGCGAGATGAAGAAGCAGGGGGAGCGCTACGCGCCCCGGGGCGGCGAGATGTGGAAGGGCGGCGCCGGAACCTTCATGAACAAGGGCACCAACGGCCGCTGGCGGGACGTCTTGTCCGACGAGGAGCTGGCGCTCTACGACGCCGCCTGCGAACGGACGCTCACACCCGACTGCCGCGCCTGGCTGGAGAACGGCGGTCACCCCTGATCCGGGGGATCACTCGGCCTCTTCGCCCGGCTCCATCGCCGTGCGCAGGGCCAGCCAGAACGAGGCCACCACGCCGATCAGGGCCGAGATGGACACGCCGGTCACGGCGATCCCGTAGGGCGTCGGGCCTGGCTGGAAGGGCCAGCCGAGCAGGGCCAGGACCAGCAGCAGGCAGCCGAGGAAGCCCGACGCCTGGGCGGCGCGCAGGAAGAAGGAGATCTGCGCCGCGTGACCGCCTGCCTGGAGCTGCAGGTCGATCCAGAGGGCGGTCACCCGTGGTGTTCCCCAGGCCGCGCGCGGCTAGCTCCCGCCGGCGAGCCGAGCCTCGATCTTCTCCGCGCGGGTCTCCGAGTCCGGGTGGCTGGAGAGGAAGCTGCCGCCCCCGCCGCCGAGCTTGCGCAGGGCGGTGACCGCCGGCTCCTGCGGGTAGCCGTGCTCCTTCAGGAAGCCGAGGCTCCAGCCGTCGGCCTCGAGCTCGTCGCTCTGGGAGAAGCGGGCGTGGACGAGCTTCTCGGCGAAGTCGCCCACCTGCGACTGGGCCAGCATGCCGACGGTGCCGCCCGCCGCCGACACGCCCTTGCGCAGCGCGAAGGTGCCGTAGGCCACCTGCATCGACTCGCGCGAGTGGCCCAGGGCCACGTGTCCGATCTCGTGACCGATCACGAAGCGCAGCTCGTCGTCACTCATCAGGTCCATCAGCCCGCGGTACACCCGCACGGTTCCGTCGGCCATGGCGAAGGCGTTCACGTCGTCGGTCAGGTAGACCTGGAAGTCGAGGGGCGTTCCGTTCACCTCCGGGTGCGCACCCACCAGCTTGCGCAGACGCTGGCTGTACGGATCGCTCGCGCCGGCCACGGTGTTCTGCCCGTCCATCTCGGCGCGCGCCTGGGACGCCAGCTCCTTCACCTGGTCGTCGCTCAGGGCGTAGGCCTGGTAGGCGCCGCCGGCGGCCTCGGTGAGACTCCCCGTGTCGAGACCCGCGCAGCCCGCCGCGCCGATCGCCAGCGCCAGTGAAAGCCCCAGCCCGATGCCCTTGGTCCGCATGCCGCTCCTCCGATGGGCTCGCGATTCTACACCCTCGCGGCACGGGTGCCGCGGCTACCTTCCGTCGCATGGAGCGCGAGCGCCTGGTCCGACGGCTGACCCTCGCCTTCCGCGCGACGGGCCTCTCGCTCACCAGCTGGATCGTGCTGGTCGTGGCCGTGCGGTCGGTCTCGCGGCTCGAGGACACGACGACGCTCTTCTTCCTGAGCGACGCGGACCAGCACCTCCACGTCGCCACGACCCTGCCCGCGCTCGTCGCGCTCTGCGTGCTGGTCCAGCACCTGGTCCCGGCCCAGCGCGCGGTCGCCTTCGCGGTGAACGCCTTCTTCATCACCCTCTACTCGGTGCTGGCCCACATCCACATCGAGCACAAGGTGTCCCTCGACTACGCGGTGGTGGCGCAGTACGCGGGACAGTTCCTGCGCTCCGGAACCCGCGAGTTCGTGCTCGCGTCGGTTCCGGTCGGCACCTTCGCCCTGGCCGCCGGGGTCGTGGCGCTGGAGCTGGCGACCCGGCAGCTCTCGGTCACCGTGCGCGCACGGCGCAGGCTGCTGGGCATCGCATCGAGCGCGAGCGCCTACCTGGTGCTGGTGTTCGCCGTGCCGTTTCCACCGCAGGACGAGTACTCCGCCCTGCTCCGGGGATCGTTCGAGTTCCACTTCGGTCGCGCCGACTGGATGGAGCCCCACGGAACCGACCGCTACCCGTACGTGGTGGCAGGGCCCACCGCGGCCGCCGACGCGGCGGGTGCGACCGAGGACCGCCCGCACGTCTTCGTCGTGCTGCTCGAGTCGTTCAACGCGGGGTTCGTCGGGTCCACCACCGCGGATGGACGGGAGGTGACGCCGTTCTTCGACGCGAAGATCGACGAGGGCGTCTACGTCGAGGACTTCTACGGCAACTCGGTCCAGAGCATCCAGGGCTACTTCACCCTGCTGACGTCGGTGCTGCCGAGCTTCCGGGGGCGGCTGGTCACCGACTACGCGCAGCTCCGGATGCGCGGCCTGCCCGAGATCCTTTCGGAGGCGGGCTACCGGACCGGCTACTGGAGCGGATACACGGACCTCGACTTCGACGACGTCGGGCGCCTGATGACGGTGCTCGGCATGCAGTCGGTCCGCGCCATGGAGCGCGCGTCGGCGCGGGAGGAGGACCTCCCGTTCTACTGGGGCTGGGGCCTCCAGGACGACGTGTTCTACCGGCGCTTCTTCGAGGACCTGGATCGCCGGCACGCCGAGCGGGCCGGCGACGCACCGCGGTTCTTCAGCCTGCTGGCGGGGACCTCGCACCACGATCCGTTCGACCAGATGCCGGAGGAGCTGCGGCTCCTGCATCCCGAGCCGGACGGGCGGCGCGAGGAGTGCGTCAACTCGCTGCACCTCCTGGACCGCTACCTGCGCACCTTCTTCGACGAGCTGGAACGGCGCCCCTACCTGGAGAACAGCCTGGTGGTCCTGGTCGGGGACCACGGCTTTCCGGTCGGCGAGCACGGGCTCCACCACAACGAGGTCGCGTTCTACCAGGAGTTCTTCCGGACGCCGCTGCTCCTGCTCTGGAACGGGCGCCTGGCGCCGCGGCGGATCGCGGGCGGACCGTTCTCCCAGGTCGACGTGGCACCCACCGTCCTCGGCCTGCTCGGCATCGAGACCCGCCACCACTTCACGGGCCGGGACGTCTTCGCGCCCGGGCCGCCGGTCGAGCGACCCGTCCACCTGATCCAGCCCTACAGCGGAACCTACCTGGCCACGCTGCTCCCGCCCTTCAAGTACGTGCGCCACCTGGGCACGGATCGCCGCTACCTGTTCGACCTCCAGCGCGACCCGGGCGAGTCGGCCGACCTGGCCGGCGATCCCGCGTTCGGCGGGACCCTCGAACGCATGCGGCGCCTCCAGGAAGCCGTCTTCCTGAACCAGAAGCTGCTCCGGGAAGACCGCCTCTGGCCGGCCGACCCGTCGGCACGACGCTAGGCTGGACCGCCCCCCGCATGAAGCGTCCCCTCCATCTCCTTCGGCCGACCCTCGCGGCAGCGGTCGGCGGTGTGCTCTCGCTGGGGGTGGGCGCGTTGGTGTCGCGGCTTCCGGAGGCGCCCTTCGAGGGGTACCTGGCGGGGACGACGATCGGCACCGCGCTGCTGATCCTGACCTACTACGCGGTCTACTTCGTCCTGCGTCGCGGCGACCCGGCGAACGCGCGGCGCCGGGCCTTCGCGCTGCACTCGCTGCTGGGGCTCACGACGGGTCTGGTCTGGACGGTCTTCGTGCTCTCGGGCGTGCTGCTGATGTTCCGTCCCGAGATCGAGCTGGCGGCGAACGCCTGGCGGCGGGTGGAGCCGCTGGCCGAGCGCGCGCCGCCCGACGCCTGGCTCGCCGCCGTGGCGGACCGCGCCGACCTGGCCGCGTCGCGCGAGATCCAGATCGTCTGGCCCCACGCACGGACCGACACCGCCGTCGTCTGGGTGCACGGTGCGGGCAGCTACGCGCGCTTCGACGTCGATCCCTACCGGGCGGCGATCGTGGAAGGCGAAGCGTCCCGGTTCATGGGGACGGTGCGCGACCTCCACACCCACCTCCTGCTGGGCGACCCGGGACGCTGGCTCGGCGGCGGCGTGTCGCTGGCGGCGGCCTGGCTGCTGCTCGGCGGGCTCGGCATGGGAGGCCGCGTGTTCCGCGACGCCTTCCGCCTGCGGACGCGTCGGGGCGGCGCGATGCTGCTCTCGGACCTGCACAAGCGCATCGGCCTGTGGACCCTGCCCCTGCTGGCGCTGTACGCCTTCACCGGGGTGGCCTACGAGTGGGGCCACGTGGTGGGCCATGGGCCGCAAGCCGCGCGCTTCGACGGCGATCTGTGGGCCATGTACCGGGCGGCGGGCGCGCCGCCGTCGGTCGAGCGCGGCACGCCGGCGCCGACGCCGCCGATCGCCGACTTCGTGGGCACACTCCAGCACACCCTGCCGGGCAGCCGGCCCGTGCGGGTGCGCATCCTCGGCTACGGCGACGCGGCGGCGGTCGTGAGCATCGCGGGCGAGCGCGACGGCGACCTGGCGCCCAGCAGCCTGCTCCTCAACCTGCGCGCCACCACCGGCGAGGTCCTGCTCGAGAAGAACGTCGAGTCGCTGGGACCGTTCGAGCGCACGAACCAGGCGCTGCATGCCCTCCACTACGGCCACTACCGCAGCCTGCCGCTGCGCGTCCTGCACGCCGCCGCCAGCCTCGCGATCGGGGTGCTCCCGCTGCTGGGCATCGCGCTCTGGGCGCTGCGACGACGGCGTCCGGTCGGGTAGGCTTCGGGCCGAACGGCGCGCCAGCCAGGAGGGAGCGACATGTCGAGGATCGGAACGCTGATCGGGATCATGGTGTTGGTTGCAGCGGGGGGCGCCCAGGCGGAAGACGCCTGGTCGAAGTTCGCTTCCGAGGAGGGCCGCTTCTCGGTCGAGGTGCCGAGTCCTCCGGTGAAGAGCCAGCTGGAGCAGAAGTCGTTCATCGGAACGGTCACCAGCTACATCCTCACCTCCGAGAGCGGCAAGGACCGCTACACCGTCGACTACTCCGACATCCCCCACTTCGCGCTGCACTTCGCCGGCCCCGACACCATCTACGAGCACGCCAAGGGTGCGCTGCTGAAGAAGACCTTCGGCAAGGCGGTCTCCTACGACGACGCCACCGTGGGCGGCCACGCGGGCAAGCAGCTGGTCTACGACACGCCGCCCAAGGAGGGGCACCCGGAGATGCGGGGCGACGCGGTCCTGGTGCTCGTCGGCACGCGACTCTACGTCGTCGACGCCGTGGTCCGCGAGGGCGAGTCGAACGACGAGTCGAAGCGCTTCCTGTCGAGCCTGGAGATCACGAAGTAGCCGTCCCCTCTCCGACGGATCGGAGCCGGCTGCCTCAGCCGCTGCCGGCCAGGTACTTCTTCAGCTCGAGGCGGGCCACCATGCTGCGGTGCACCTCGTCCGGTCCGTCGGCCAGGCGCAGCGCCCGCGCCATGCCGAGCAGGTAGGTGAGCTCCGGGTCCGCGACGCCCTCGCCGCCGTGGATCTGGATGGCCGCGTCCACCACCTTCTGCAGCACGTTGGGCGCCACCACCTTGATGGCCGAGATGTCCACCAGTGCACCGAAGGTGCCGCGGGTGTCGAGGGCCCAGGCCGCCTTCAGCGTGAGCAGGCGCGCCTGGTCGATGGCCATGCGGCTGTCGGCGATGACGTCGCGGTTGCCGCCCAGGTTCACCAGCGGCTTGCCGAACGCCACGCGACCGACCGCGCGCTCGCACAGCCGCTCGAGGGCGCGCTCGGCGGCGCCGATGGCGCGCATGCAGTGGTGGATGCGCCCGGGTCCGAGCCGCCCCTGCGCGATCTCGAAGCCGCGCCCCGGACCGGCGATCACGTGGTCGAGGGGCACGCGGACGTCGTCGTAGGCGATCTCGGCGTGGCCGTGGGGCTCGCCCAGGTGGCCCAGCACCGGCAGCATGCGCCGGATGCTGACGCCGGGCGTGTCGATCGGCACGATCACCATCGAGTGGCGCTCGTGGCGCGCCGCCTCCGGGTCGGTGACGCCCATGAAGATCAGGAAGGCGCAGCGCGGATCGCCGGCCCCGCTGGTCCACCACTTCACGCCGTTCAGCACGATCTCGTCGCCCTCGACCGTGCAGGTCGCACTCATGTTGGTGGCGTCGCTCGACGCCACGGCGGGCTCGGTCATCGAGAAGCCGGAGCGCGTCTCGCCCGCCAGCAGCGGACGCAGCCAGCGCTCCTTCTGCTCCTCCGAGCCGTACTTCACCAGCACCTCGGCGTTGCCGGTGTCCGGCGCGCTGCAGTTGAAGACCTCCGGCGCCAGGAAGCTGCGGCCGGTCGCCTCGGCGATCGGCGCGTAGTCGCGGTTGTCGAGACCGGCGCCGTACTCCTCGTCGGGCAGGAAGAGGTTCCACAGGCCCAGCTCGCGCGCCTCGGCCTTCAGCTCCTCGAGCACCGGCGGAACGCGCCACTGCGTCCAGTCGTCGGTGTGGACGAGCTGCTCCTGGTAGACGGCTTCGCTGGGCACGACGCGCTCGCGGACGAAGCGCTCGACCTGCTCCAGCACCATGCGCGCGCGTTCCGAGTGTTCGAAGTCCATGGGTCACCTCCGCCCGTCTCTTCCGCAAGATCCGTGCCTCGCCCGGGAGGGCGCCGGAAGGCCGCGCGGGCCGGCGCCTGGGGCAGTCCGCCTCGCGGGTCCGGCCCGGGTCCGCTCCGGCCGGCCCGCCGTCCGGCCGATGGAGAGGTGTGGACGACGTCCTCCGCACCCCGTTCCGGGACCACTACGAGCACTGCCGCGGGCTCGACCTGCGCCGGCAGCTCCACGAGTGTGCAGATCACCTGCAACACCCGGACGTCCTGCTGATGGAGTTCTTCGAGTCCTACCACCTGGTCGAGCGCGGCTTCTCGCCGGAGCACGCACTCGCGCCCGGCGCCGCCGGCGAGGAGCTGGTGCTCGAGCCCTTCTACGCCTCGCTCCAGCTCGAGCTCCAGGGCGGCACCGACGCCCCGGAGCGCCTGGTCTGCGTGTCCGGCTCGATGAGTCCGGTCCCCGAGGACCTGCACCCGGCGCTCACCCGGAGCGGCCTCGACTACGTCGGTCTGCGCGCCGGCGAGCCGCCGCGCATCGTGCTGGGGGTCTCGCAGGGCGCGAAGGAGGAGACGCCCTACGTGCTGCTGCTGCGGGCGCTCAACTGCTTCGCCGAGCTGTCGCCGCCCTTCCGCGTGGTGCAGCTCGAGCGCGAGCTGATCCAGGGACCCGTCACCGAGGACGTGCGCTTCGACCTGCACATCGGGGTCACCGAGCCCTCGGACGACGAGGAGTGGGTGGCGCTGGCCGAGCTGACCCGCGACCTGGCCGAGCTCTTCAAGCGCCAGGTCGAGCAGTCCGCCCAGTTCTCGGAGACGCTCGGCCGGATCGAGTGCGTCGAGATCGATCCCGCCCCCGCCGACGGGGTGGTGGCGCTCGAGCGCATCTGGAGCGTGTGAGGCGGACCGCAGTCCGGGGGCTCAGCGCAGCCGGTCGGCCAGCAGGTGGATCAGCCCGGCGCTGACGATCCCGACGACGAGCGCGGCGGCCAGGCCTACGCCCAGCGGCCGCAGGCCCAGCGTGCGCAGGCGCCGCAGGTTGGTGCCCAGCCCGACGCCGGCCATCGCCACCCCGAGGCAGGCGGTCGACGCCGTCGACGCGCCGTCGATCACGCCCGCCCAGCGTTCGGCCGAGAGCAGCCCGCCGAACGGGGCCGCGCCCAGGTCACCGACGGTGCGGACCACGACCAACGCGAGGAAGCCGAACACGAACAGCGGCACGACCTGCGCCAGCGGCGGTCGGGTGCTGGCCGCGGCGGCGCCGTCGCCGCGGCGGTGCAGGAACGCGACCAGCGGGATCACCGCGACCATGAACAGGTTGCGCACCAGCTTGGTCACCGTCGCCGTGTCGAGCGTCTCGGGCGCGCCGAACTGGAGTGCGTAGAGCAGGCCGGCGCCGGCGACCTGCGCCGTGTCGTGGATCGCCGTGCCCAGGAACAGGCCGGCCAGGTGGGCGTCGCCGCCGAAGACCGCGTGGGAGAGGAACGGGTACGTGACCAGCGCCAGCAGCCCGAACACCGTGATCGTGCCCACCGCGTAGGACACCTCGTCCTCGCTGGCGTCGATGGCCGGTCCGGTGGCGACGATGGCCGTGTTGCCGCAGATGGCGGTGCCCGCGGCGATCAGCACGCCCAGGCGCGGCGGCAGTCCCAGCAGGCGGCTGATCCAGCGGACCAGCAGCAGCGCCGTGGCGATCGAGGCCAGCACGATCGGCACCGCCGCGAGCCCGATCGCCCCGACCGCCACCAGGCTGAGCCGCAGCCCCAGCAGCGCCACGCCGACGCGCAGCACGCGCTTGAGACACAGGTTCACGCCGGGCTCGTAGATCGCCGGCAGGCCCGCGGTGTTGCGCAGCAGCAGGCCCAGCAGGATGGCGGCCAGGATCGGGCTGATCGGCGTCTTCGCGAAGCCCAGCAGCGACACGCCGAGCCAGGTGGCGACCCCGCTCCCGAGGAACGCGCACGCCGCCGCGAGCGCCACGCCGGGAAGCAGCGCACCGGACAGCTCCAGCAGCTCGTGGGCCCGGGCTCGCCAGCCCACCCGCGCCCGCTGCTCCTCGGGCGTCTCCGCCGGGTCGACCCAGTCCGGAACGCCCTCCAGGCTGCCCGCCCAGCGGAACAGCTCCGGGTTCTGGTAGGGGTCGGCGCGGAGCTGCGGGTTGGGCGCGACCACCCTAGATCCCGAGTCCCAGGTGCAGCTCGCTGTCCTGTCGGCCCTGCTGCTCCATGGCGTGGGCCACCGGGCCCGGCTCCTCGATCACCTCCGGGAGCACCAGGCCCGACGTCAGGTTGGCGGGAACCGCCACGTCCATGCGCTTCGGGTACGCCAGGTCGAGCGCCTGCATGATGTCCACGAAGTCGCTCTCGCTCTTGTCCAGGGCGAGGCGCGCGTTGAAGCGCTTCTCCTCGGCGACGGTCGACATGGTGCGTCCCTTGTAGTCGTGTCCCGGGTGGACCTGGGTGTCGTCGGGGAGGGTGAAGATCCTCTCGCGCACCGAGTGGAAGAGCCGGCGGGCGTCGCCGCCCTGGAAGTCGGTGCGGCCGCAGCCGCGGATCAGCAGGGCGTCGCCGGTGAAGACCAGGCGGGCCTCGTGCAGCACGTAGCTCACGCAGCCGCGGGTGTGGCCGGGGGTCGTGCGCACCTCGAGTGCGAGCGCGCCGAAGCGCAGCCGCTCGCCGTCGTCGAGCTCCACGTCGGCGTTCGTCACCTCGCTGTGGGCGCCGACGGCCACCTTCGATCCGAGCCGCTCGCGCAGCCGGCCCGAGGCGGTGACGTGGTCGGCGTGCACGTGGGTCTCGAGCGTGTGGGTGAGCGTGAGCTCGAGCTCGCGGACCAGCGTCGCGTCCCGGTCGAGCTGCTCGAGCACCGGATCGATCAGCACCGCCTCGCGCGAGGACTCGTCGGCCAGCAGGTAGCTGTACGTCGACGTCTCGGGGTCGAAGAGCTGCCGGAAGATCATCGCGTTCCTCCTTCGTCGGGGGCCCCACCCACCACGCCCTTCTCGCGCAGGGAGGCCAGCTCGTCGTCGCCGAGCGCCAGGTCCTGGCGCAGCACCTCGTCGCCGTGCTCCCCCAGGTAGGGGGCGCGGGTCATCTCGACCCGGCTCTCGCTCATGCGGGCTGCGAAGCCGAGCAGCGGCGCCTCGCCGCGCTCCGGGTGCTCCACGTGCTTCACGAAGTCGCGCGCCAGCAGGTGCGGATCGCGGTACAGGTCGCTGGTGTCGAGCACCGCCGAGCAGGGGACGCCCGCCTCGCCCAGCCGGCGCATCACCTCGTACTTGTCGTGCTGGAGCGTCCAGCTCTCGACCTCCCGCATCAGCGCCTCGCCGTTGGCGGCGCGCAGCTCGCCGGTCTCGAAGCGCGGATCCACCACCAGCTCCGGCCGCCCGATCGCCAGGCACAGCGCGTCCCAGTGCCGGTGCGTCACGGTGATCAGGTAGGCATGGTCGTTGGGACCGCCGCCGGCACAGCGGTAGAGGCCGGTGGGCGCGCCGCCCATGAAGTTGCCCAGGCGCGGACAGGCCTGCTCGCCCCATTCGGCGCCGAAGGCGATGCGCGTGCGCATGAAGTAGGTCATCGCCTCCTGCATGGACAGCTCGACGTGCTGGCCCCGCCCGGTGCGCAGCCGCTGGACGTAGGCCGCCAGGATGGCCATGCCGGCCTGCACGCCGGTGCCCGAGTCGCCCATGGTCGGTCCGGGCAGCAGCGGGCCTCCGCCCAGCTCGCCGGTCACCGAGAACGCGCCGGCCGCCGCCTGCGCCACCATGTCGTAGGACTTGTAGGCGGCGTAGGGTCCGCTCGCGCCGAAGCCCTTCAGCTGCACGTAGATGACGCCGGGGTGGACCTGGCGCAGCGTCTCCCAGGTCAGATCCAGGCGCTCGACCACGCCCGGGCCGTAGTTCTCGATGAACACGTCGTAGCGCGGCAGCATGCGCAGCAGCAGATCGCGTCCCTCGGGTCGCTGGAGATCCAGGGCCACGCTGCGCTTGTTCGCATTCCAGTTGCAGAAGTAGGGCGAGTAGTCGCCGCCGACGGCCAGCGCGCGCCCCGGATCGCCGCCGGACGGCGGCTCGATCTTCACCACGTCGGCGCCCAGCCAGGCGAGCAGCTGGGTGCAGGAGGGACCCGCCTCGTACTGGGTCATGTCGAGGATGCGGATTCCGTCGAGTGCGGGCATGTGGCGCTTCTCCGTCGGCGATCGACCCGGACCCAGGATAGGTCACGCGCGTGGTAGATTCGCCGGATGGCCGGGACCCACCGCGGCTTCGAGGTGTTCCTGCGTGCGGCCCGGCGCGAGCTGGCGGTCCGCGAGGGCGAGACGTTCGCCCTCGAGGTGACCCGCGCGGCGCGGGACGAGTACGCGCGCGTGCTGCCCCGGGTGCCCGACATCGGCGGCCGGCGCAACGTCTTCCAGCCGGTGATGACGGTGAACGGCTGGATGGTCGCACTGCACCGCGCACTGGCGGCGCGCGGCCGGCAGGCCGCCGACACGATCGCCGTGACCCAGGCGGTCTTCGACGCCGCGCTGCGCAGGCTGCCCTCCCTCCTGCTCCGGGCCATCGGCCGGCTGGCGCTTTCCGCCCCATCGCGCCGCTACTTCGAGCGCCAGGCGCGCCGCTCCCAGGAGCGCCGCTTCGCACAGGACTTCGTCTGGAAGCTCGAGCACGGGGACGACGGCGAGATGTCCTTCGTCTTCGACGAGTGCGCCGTCAACAAGTGGTACGACGCCGAGGGCCTCGCCGAGCTGAAGCCCTACTGCAACTTCGCCGACGTCACCTACAGCCGGCTGATGGGCATGGGCGTCGACGCCCACGAGACGATCGGTCTCGGCTGTGCGCAGTGCGCGTTGCGCTTCAAGCACGGCCGCGAGACGGTGGTGCCGCCGAAGCTCCGGGAGATCGTCGGAGGGAGCGCCCTGCCGTGAGCGGAGCGAAGCAGGCGCGGGCGGGACCGGGGCGACCCCGGGAGTTCGACGAGGGCGAGGCGCTCGAGCGGGCGATGCAGCTGTTCTGGAGCCGGGGCTACGAGTCCACCCGCCTGACCGACCTGCTGGCCGAGATGGGGATCTCCCGGCAGAGCCTGTACTCGACGTTCGGCAACAAGCGGGCGCTGTTCCTGCGCACGATCGATCACTACCGCGAGACCCAGCTCAGCGCCGCGCTGAAGCTGCTGGCGCGGGAGGGTCCGCCCCTCGACAACGTGAGGGCCGTGATCGGCTTCTTCCACCAGCTGGCCGGCGACGCGCGCTGCCGCGGCTGTCTGGTCGCCAACGCGCTGGTCGAGGTGGCTCCCCACGATCCGGAGATCGCGCTCGTGCTGTCCGACACGCTGGAGCTCCTCCAGCAGCGCATCGAGTCGGCACTCGACCAGGCCCGGCAGCGCGGGGATCTCCCGCCGGGCCGGTCGCCGCGGACCCTCTCCCAGGCCCTCACCAACGCCATGCTGGGACTGGCGGTGAGCGGGAAGCTCGAGCGTGGCCCCGAGGTCCTCGACGAGATCCACGAGGGCACCCTGCGCCTGCTCGACTGAGCCGGGCCGCCCCCCTCGAACGGAAGCCGCGTTCCCCGCCCGTGGAACCCGCTTTCCCAGACCCGGGTCGATCTGCCCCTGCCCCCGCCGGTGCCGGGGCAGGAATTCCGGCCGGTTGGGGCGTTCTGGATCGCTTGGTCCGTAATTTGCACCCTCCACGGCGTCCCTTGGGAGGGGATTTCCATGCCGATCCGTGCACGATCCTGGGTCACCCTCACCGGTCTGGCGCTGGCGCTGGTCGCCGCGCCGGCGGGCGCCGTCACGCTGGGCTTCGACTGCCTCACCAACTCGCTGGCCGCCGACTGCGCCATCGGCGAGAGCCAGCTGAGCGTCGAGATCAAGGACGCCGGCGGAGGACTGGTCCGATTCCACTTCCGCAACTCCGGACCGGCGGCGTCGGCGATCTCGGAGGTCTACTTCGACGACGGCTCGCTGCTGGCGCTGTCCACCGTCATCGACGGGCCGGGGGTCGACTTCGAGCCCGACGCCAACCCGCCCAACCTGCCCGGCGGCCAGAACGCGGTGCCGCCCTTCCAGGTGACCGAGGGCTTCCTCGCCCAGTCGGTCCCGTCCCCGGTGATGAACGGCGTAGGACCCTCGGAGTGGGTGATGATCGACTTCACGCTCCAGGGGGGCCAGACCTTCGCGGACGTGCTCGACGACCTCGACACGGGCGCCCTTCGGATCGGCATCCACATGATCGCCTTCGCATCCGGCGGCAGCGAGAGCTTCGTGAACGTCCCCGAGCCGGCCGTGACGCTCCTCGGCCTGTGCGGCTTCTTCGGCGGGCTCGCTCTGGCGCGCCCGGCTCGCCCGCGACGCGCGGGCGGGCCGAGCCGCTAGGCCCGGGGCGAGAGCGCCGCGTCGAGGGCGCCCCAGAGCTCGGCGAT
>JBNLVK010000264.1:0-2823 GCA_050618055.1 Myxococcota bacterium | reverse complement strand
GCGAGAAGGAAGGCCACGGCCCCCATGCCGAACAGCGCGACGCCCCCGATGCCGCGGATGCCGGCCACCACCGCCCGGGGACCCAGCGGCTCGAGCAGGCTCCAGACGCCGGCGCCCAGCACGTAGTAGACCGGCGGGTGGAAGGTCGACCAGCCCTGGTAGGGGTGGGGCAGTCGTCCTTCGGCGCGCAGCGTGAACATGTAGTCGGCGTGGCCCGGCGCGTCGTAGCCGGTGAGGGGCGTCACCGTCCACGCGTTCCAGGCGTACTGGGCGGCGATCGCCAGGGCCACGATCCACAGGCCCGGCCGCGCGGGAAAGGAGCGCACGGTGGGCGAGACTACCCCTCTAGAGAAGGGTTCGCAGTCCCCACTCGCCGCGCGGCACGTTCGCGAAGAACGCCTGGAGGCGCAGCAGCAGCAGCGCGTCGGCGGCCGCGAGCACGCCGAGCAGGAGCGCCGGACCGAGCCGTTCGCGTCCGCCGTGGAACCAGCGCGCCGCACCGGCCGCCAGCAGCAGGCCGATCGGCCGCGCGGCGGTGTAGAGGTAGCGACCCTGCCAGGCGCCGTAGTAGCGCAGCGAGAACGACACCAGACCGATCGTCGCCAGCAGCAGGGCCAGCGCCCGGCAGGGCGCGTAGCCGTCGAGACCCGCGCGCTGCGCGAACGTCGTGCGTCGCAGGCCGCCGGCGACCGCCAGTGCGGCGAGCGGCAGCCAGGCCGCCGGCACGATCCAGGACGACAGGTTGTTGGTGATGCCGAAGCGTCCGAACACCTGGAGCAGCGCCTTGCCGGGCGCCGGGGTCGACGCCTCGCGCAGCACGTCGGGCGGCAGCACGCCCGCCAGGTCGGCGAAGGCGACCGAGCCCGCGTCGAGCGCCAGCGGCGATCCGTACACGGCCACGTTGCGGGCCATCCAGGGGGCGAGCACGAGCAGCGCGACCCCGCCGGCCCACAGCGCCTCGGTCAGCGCCGGACGCAGCGCCCGATCGCGCAGCCACGGCACCAGCAGGAGCAGCGGCGCCAGCGCCCCCGCCGTCAGCTTCGAGAGGCAGGCGGCTCCGAGGACCAGGCCGAGCCGGACACCGCGTCGGCGCCCCGGCGGATCGCGCAGCCACACCCACCACAGCGCGGCCGTCGCCAGGTGCGCCGTGGTGTCGTTGTTCACGCTGCCTGCGTTGGCCGCCAGACCCGGCAGCAACGCCAGCAGGCCCGGCGCCAGCAGGCGCAGCGGATCGCCCGGCGCGGACAGCCGCGCCGCGACCCCCCAGGCGATCCACACCAGCAGCGCGCCGAGCAGGGCGTTCTGCAGGCGCAGCGCCCGCAGCGCGCCGACGCGTCCCGCGCCCAGCGCGCGGGCCACGGCGTACGTGGGGGCCATCGCCAGGTAGGCCAGCGGCGGCTGGTAGGACTGGTGGTCGTTGAAGGCCTCGAAGCTGGTGGGCGGCGGCTGCACGGGCAGCTTCCGCTCGTCGACCAGGAAGCGCACGTAGTCGAAGTGGGCCTTCTCGTCCGGCGCCTGGAGCGGCGGGACGACGATGGCGAAGCCCGCGCGCAGCAGGAAGGCGAGCGCGACGAGGGCGACGACCCGGCGGCGCTCGCGCGCCTCGCTCACGAGGGGTCCGCGTCGGCGCCGGGTTCGCCTGATAGAATCGCGCCGGGCATCGCAGAGCGGATCTTATCGCGTGCGACGATACATCGGGCTCGAGTGGGACGAGGTCGCGCGCGCGGCCGGGTCGCGTCGTGTCTCGGCCCCGTGGGTCCTGGCGACCCTCGGGCTGGGCGGCGTCGCCTGGCTCGTCCAGCACCAGGGCGTACCGTGGCTGCTGGGAAGCGGCGACGCCTGGGAGTACGCCGAGATGGCGCGCCGCCTGGCCCGCGGCGAGGGCTTCACCACCGGCGTCGTGTATCCCGCCGAGCTGTGGCTGGGCGCCGGCGCCGACCACCCGGCGGTGAAGTTCCCGCCGCTCTGGCCCCTGCTGCTGGCGGGACCCTTCGCGCTGTTCGGGGCCGGCGACGCGGTGGCCCACGCGACCACCGGGGTGGTGTTCGCGACGCTGGTCGCGGTGTGCTCGGCGCTGGCCACCGTGCTGGCCGGACGCGGCGCCGGCGCCGTCGCCGCGCTGGCCGTCGCCACCCAGCCCTGGAGCCTGTGGCTCGCGGTCGACGCCGTGTCGGAGCCGCTCTTCGCCCTGACCGGGGCCGCCGGCTTCCTGGCGCTGGCGCTGCGGGCGGCGCCGCTCTGGATCGGTGTCGCCTGTGGCCTGGCCTACCTGGCCCGCTACAACGGTGCGGTGCTGCTGCCGGTGGCGCTGGCGCTCCTCTGGTGGAGGGCGCGCTCGCCGCGCGCGCTGGCGCTCTGCGCGGCCGGCTTCCTCGCCTGCGTCCTGCCCTGGTGGGTGCGCAACCTGTGGGTGGTCGGCGATCCCTTCTACTCGCTGCTCAACCTGAACCTCTACATCGCGCCGCTGATGACGCGGGTGGGCGGCAGCCTGTTCTTCCAGCTGGAGCCCGACCTCGCCTCCGGCGTGGCGGCGGATCCCCTGCGCAAGGCGCTGGCGCAGCTGCCGCTGCTGCTCGGCCGGCTGCCCTTCGCCTCGGCCAACCTGGCGGCCTTCGCCGGCGTGGCCTGGGGCTGCTGGCGTCGCGACCGGCTTTGCCTGGGCTTCGCGGTGGTGGCGGTGGCCACGCTCGGCGTCGTGGCACTGGCGCTGGCCCTCGGACGCTACTTCGTGCCGCTGGTGCCGGTCATGCTGGCGCTCGGTGCTGCCGCCTGGGTGAACCACGGCGGCAGGCTGCGCGCGCCGGCGCTGGCCCTGCTGCTGCT
>JBNLVK010000263.1:0-6661 GCA_050618055.1 Myxococcota bacterium | reverse complement strand
TGGCTGGCCTTCCGGGGCGGCGAGACGCTGACGCAGAAGCTCGGGCAGAGCGCGATCGCGGTGGTGACGCGGCTGATGGGGCTCATTCTGGCCGTCGTCGGCGTGCAGATGCTGATCGAGGGCATCCACCAGGCGGCCGCCGGCCCGCCGGCCGGCTGAGCGGGAGGCTCCCGCGGCGCGGCGGGATCGGCCGGCGTTCGGCATATTTCCGCGCGATGGGTACACCGGGGCGCTACCGGAACCTGGAGACCGAGTCGATCGTCGCCACGATCGAGCGTCTGGCCGCCCGGATCGAGGAACGCTTCCCCGGCTCGGGACTCGGCCGCGTGGCGCGGGAGCTGCTCGACGCGTCGCGCGAGGTCCAGCACAAGGCCGCCGAGATCGCGCGCCCCCAGACCGGGCTGCGTCTGGCGGTCTGCGTGGGCATCGGCGTGCTGGGCTTCCTGCTGGTGGTCGTCCCATTCGCAGCCGACGCACCGCGCAGCTTCGAGATCGACGAGCTGGTGCAGGTGACCGAGGCGGGCATCAACATCCTGGTGATCCTGGGCGGCGCCATCCTCTTCCTGGCCACCACCGAGCGGCGCGTGCGGCGCGGGCGCGCCCTGGCGGCCATCCACGAGCTGCGCTCGCTGGCCCACGTGGTCGACATGCACCAGCTGGCGAAGGATCCGCAGGCGCTGGAGCCCGGGTTCGACCCCCGCGCCACCTCGCCCGAACGCCCGATGAGCGCCTTCGAGCTGTCCCGCTACCTGGACTACTGCACCGAGATGTTCTCGCTGATCGGCAAGCTCGCGGCGGTCTACACGGCGGACGAGAGCGACCCGGAGATCGTGGCGGCGGTGAACGAGGTCGAGAGCCTGACCACGGGCCTGTCGCGCAAGGTCTGGCAGAAGATCATGGTGCTCCAGTCGGGCCTGCGCCCCGCCCACGGCGTCCGAGGGAGCTAGGCCACTTCCCGCAGGCGGCCGGTGTCGACGTCGTAGACGAAGCCGCGCACCGACGTGGAGCGGTGCAGGAACGGGCTCTCGCGGATGCGCAGGATCGACTCGCGCACGTCGGCGTCGAGGTCCTTGAAGGCGCCCAGCGCGAAGGGCGGCCGCCTTCCCGTCTCCTGCTCCATGTCGTCGATCATCTGGGTCTCTTCGAACGTCATCATCCCGCAGTCGGTGTGGTGGATGAGCAGCACCTCGCGCGTTCCCAGCAGCTTCTGGGACAGGGCCAGGGAACGGATGACGTCGTCGGTGACGATGCCGCCCGCGTTGCGAATGACGTGGGCGTCGCCGTTGCCGAGGCCCAGCACGCCGTGGACGTCGATGCGCGAGTCCATGCAGGCCACCACCGCCAGGTGTTTCGCCGGCGTGACGGGCATCGGGGGCCCGCTGAACCGCTCGGCGTAGGCCACGTTGTTGCGGAGCATGTCGTCGGTTGCAGTCATGGTTCGCACAGCGTACAGCAACCGGCTCGGGCATACTCGGGGCGCCCGAGGGGGCGAGAGGCCCGCAGGGGAAAGGAGACCCATGACCGTCCTGGAGGCCCTGTTTCCGCGCCAGGCCGGCAACGACTACCGGGGCGGCCGGCTCCCCCTCTACCTCTTCGGGCTGCTGACGCTCGTCATGGCCGGAAGGAGCCTGGTCCACTTCCTGAAGGACGACTCCGGCGTCCACTCGATCGCCACGATCGTGCGCTTCGCCGGGACCCCCGACCCGAACGTCGTCGTCTACATGTACAGCGCGCTGTGGGGCACCCAGCAGGTCGTCACCGTGTTGATCTGGTGCGTCGTGCTGTGGCGCTACCGGAACCTGGTGCCGCTGATGTACGGGCTCTTCGCGCTCGAGGTCGTGCTGCGCATGGTCGTGGGCACGCTCCACCCGCTGACCGAGGAGCACTTCCTGCGCAGGCCGCCCGGGGCGGTCGGCAACCTGCCGATGCTGGCCGTCGGCGCGGGGATGCTCGCGCTCGCCCTGCGCAACACGGTCTCCCACGCCCGCCGCGAAGCGGCGGCCTGACCCGTGCGGCGACGCCTGCTCTGGCTGGTCGCGCTGCTCGCCTGCGCCGAGGCGGCGACGGGTCCGAGCACCTGGGTCGAGGAGGGCTCGCCGGCCACCCGCGACGGACTGCTCCACGAGTCGGTGGGCATCGAAGTCGGCGGCGGCGAGGTCACCGCGATCCTCCGGGCCCCCTGCCCGCTCCCCTGCGAGGAGCGCGTGAGCTTCGGCACCGCCGAGGACGACCAGCGCGAGATCCTGATCTACGTGTTCCGCGGCAACGCGCGCACGACCCTCGAGTCGCACGCGCTGGGCGCCTACGAGATCGCGGGGCTGCCGGCGGCGCGGGCCGGCAGCATCGAGGTCTTCGTCACCTTCCGCGCGGCGCCGCAGGGAATCTCGCTCCACGCCGACCCGATTCCGGGCGTATCCTTCGAGCTGCGCCCGGCGACGCCGGAGTTCTGAAGCCGCACGCGGAAGGCCCGCGAAGGAGCGGAAGTGAAGCTGACCGCCGCACAGATCGGGTACCTGTTCGTCGGCCACTGCCTGCTCGCCATCGCCATCAACCTGGCGATCAACGGCGGGATCGGATGGCTGGCCTTCGAGGGCGTCGATCCGGTGCCGGTCTGGGGCGCGTCGTCGAGCGCCGGCCCCGACCTGATCGGCACCTGCTTCTTCCTGCCCCTCTTCACCTGTCTGATCGTGACGCCGATCGTGCGGCGCCACGTGCGCGGCGGGCGCGTGACGCCCATTCCGGCCGGCGTGCGCCTGCCCTTCTGGGTGCGGGCCTTCCGCCGCCGGCTGGTGCCCCGGGCGCTGTCGCTGGGTCTGGCGTGCCTGGCCGTGGTCGGCGGCGGGCTGGCCGCGCTGCTGCTGGCGAGCGGCCTGGAGACCGTCGGCAACACGCCCTTCCTGTGGTGGAAGGCGACCTTCTCGGCCGGCCTGGCCGCCGTCGTGCAGCCGGCCATCGCGGTGATCGCCCTCTCCGACCCGGAGCCGGCGCCGGCCGCAGGAGCCGCGTGAAGCGAGAGCCCCCATGCCGATCCGTGGAGCCCCCTCCCACATCGACCTCTCGGTCAGCGACCCGGACCGCGCCATCCCGTTCTACGGAGCCCTGCTCGAGGCCCTGGGCTACCGGCGGATCGACGTGCCCCAGGACGACTTCCGCGGCGACCGGCCGCGGCGCGCCTGCTGGGGCACGCGCATCGGCGGAGCCTGGTTCGGCATCGAGGTGCGCCCCGCGTCGGGCGCCGACCGCGAGCGCGCCGTCGATCGCTACGCTCCCGGCACCCACCACATCGCGTTCCACGCCGAAAGCCCGGCGGACGTCGACGCGGTGCACCGGCGCATGCTGGCGGCGGGCGCCCACGTGCTCGACGCTCCGGCGGACTACACTGGCAAACGGGGCTATTCCGAGGGCTACTACGCCGCCTTCTACGCCGATCCGGACGGCGCGAAGCTCGAGGTTGCCTGCATTCCGGGGGAGAACCGTTGAGCGAGGAGATCGTCGTCCACGGATCGCGCATCTCGCCCTTCGTGGAGAAGGTCGTGCGGGGCGCCGCGCTCAAGGGACTGCCCTTCCGCCTGGCCGAGCGCCCGCCGCGTCGCGTGTGGCGGACGGGCAAGGTGCCGGCGGTCCGCATCGGCGAGACCTGGCACGAGGACTCCACGTTCATCCTGCGCGCCTTCGACGCGCTGCAGCCCGATCCGCCGCTGCTGTCGAGCGATCCGGTGGTGGCGGCCGCGCAGCGCAACCTGGAGGACTGGTCGGACGAGAGTCTCTACTGGTGCGTGTTCGCGATCCGCTGGTCGTCGCCCAACGCCGACGCCACCCGCGCCCAGCTCTCGAGCCTGCGCGGACCGCTGCCGCGCTTCCTCTTCGACCTGTGGATGCGCCGGAGCGTCGGCCGCCAGCCGTCGGCCCAGGGCATGGGCCGCCTGCCCTACGAGGTGCTGCTGCGCGAGACGGGCGGCCGGCTCGACGACCTGGTGACCCTGCTCGGCGCGCGCCCGTTCTTCTACGCGAAGCGGCCGAGCGTGGCGGACCTGGCCATCTACGGTCAGCTGCGCACCGGCTGCAGCACCGCCACGCCCGACCTCCACGACCTGATCCACCAGCGGCCGGCGCTGACCGCCTTCATGAAGCGGCTGGAGGAATGCACCGAGGGCGCCGGCGCCTGAGGCGTCCGCGGGGCCGCATGGACTTCTTCAAGTTCTTCGACGTCGGGCACCGCGACCACCACGTCTGCAACCCGACCAGCGAGGCGGCCCTCGACGCGCTGGTCGAGATCCTGGCCCTCGACGCGGACGCGCGCGTGCTCGACGTCGGCTGCGGCAAGGCGGAGCCGCTGCTGCGCATCGTGCAGCGCCATGGCTGCCGCGGCGTGGGCGTCGACCTGTCCGAGGGCTTCCTGCGCGAGGCGCGCGCGAAGGTCGAGGCGGCGGGCCTGGCCGACCGCATCGAGATCGTGCACGGGGACGCGGCCGACTACGAGGCGCCCGAGGGCAGCTTCGACCTCGCCGTCTGCATGGGAGCGAGCTGGATCTTCGGCGGCCACGAGGGCACCCTGCGCGCCCTCTCCCGCTGGACCCGCGAGGGCGGCCTGGTGGTGGCGGGCGAGCCCTACTGGTACGACGGCTGCCCGACGCCCGAGTACGCCCAGGCCTCCGGCTACGGCCCCGACGCCTTCGGCAGCCACCGCGCGAACGTCGAGACGGGCCTGGCCCAGGGTCTCGCCCTGCTCCACACCTTCGTGTCGGCCCGGCAGGACTTCGACCGTTACGAGGGCCTGCAGTGGAACGCCGTCGAGCGCTACGCCGCCGAGCAGCCGGACGACCCGGACGTGCCCGAGCTGCTGACACGGGTACGGCAGGAGCGTGACCTCTACCTGCGCTGGGGGCGCGACGAGCTGGGCTGGGCGATCTACGTGTTCGCCCGTTCCGGTACGATGGCTCCCCCACCCCCACGGCGCCCGGAGGAGACCCGATGAGCCAGGAGGACCCCCACGCGATCCGCACGGTCGAGGCGCTGCGCCAGGTGGTCGGCGAGTCGCTTCCCGGCATCGAGCAGAAGAACGAGGGCGTGCTCAACGAGTTCGCCGTCGACTTCCTCGCCCGCTCGCCCTTCCTGGTGCTGGCCACCAGCGACGCCGACGGCAACCTGGACGCCTCGCCCAAGGGCGACGGCCCGGGCTTCGTGCTGGTCGAGGACGAGCGCACCCTGGTGGTTCCCGACCGCCCCGGCAACCGGCTCGTCTACGGACACCTGAACATCCTGGCCAATCCGCGCGTCGGGCTGATCTTCCTGATCCCGGGCACGGCCGAGACGCTGCGCGTGAACGGCACCGCCGAGCTCACCGCGAACCCGGAGCTGCTCGAGCGCCTCGCCGCCCGCGGCAGGCCGGCGGTGCTCGCCATCCGCGTCCACGTCCAGGAGAGCTTCTTCCACTGCGGAAAGGCCTTCATCCGCTCCGGCCTGTGGAAGCCCGACGCGTGGCCCGAGCGCCACCGCGTGTCGTTCGGCGAGATGTTCGCCCGCAAGACGGGCGCCGGCGAGCAGGCGGCCAGGGCCTTCGACGACGCCATCGCGGCCGACTACAAGGACAACCTGTAGCGCGGTGAGGCGTCCGAATAGCGCTCCCGACCGTCGTCGGGCATGATTCGAGCATGGGCAACCCGGAATGGAAGGCCTTCGAGCTCGACGAGGAGATCGAGAAGCAGCTCGCCTCGGGACGTCCGTACAGCGAGTTCCTGCGCGTTCCCAGCCTGAGCTGCGGCGTCTACTCGCTGCCGGCCGGCGCCAAGGACCTGCAAGGACCCCACGACGAGGACGAGGTCTACCTGGTGGTGAAGGGCCGGGCGCGGCTGCGCGTCGGCGGCGAGGAGCGCAGGGTCGGGCCTGGATCGCTGCTCTACGTGAACGCCACCTCCCAGCACTCCTTCTTCGAGATCGAGGAGGACATCACCCTGCTGGTCTTCTTCGCGTCGGGCGGTTGAAGTCCGGCGCGGTGCGGATCCGCACGCGGCGCGTCTACGAGGACCCTTCCCGCAGCGACGGCCGGCGCATCCTGATCGACCGGCTGTGGCCGCGCGGGCTCTCGAAGGAACGCGCGCGGGTCGACGTCTGGGCGAAGCAGGTGGCCGTGTCGGACGCGCTGCGGCGCTGGTACCAGCACGAGCCGGCGAAGTGGCCCGAGTTCCGCCGGCGCTACCGGGCGGAGCTGGACGCCAACCCGGCGGGCGTCGAGGCGCTGCTGGAGGAGCTGGCGTCCGGAGCCAACACGCTGCTGTTCGGATCGAAGGAGGAGCAGCGCAACAATGCGAGCGTCCTCCGCGAGTACCTGGAGGAGAAGCTGGGAGGCTCCCGCAAGTGACCACCGCCGCCGCCCGTCTGGCCGTCGTCTTCGGCCTGTTCCTCGCGCTGGCGGAGACGGCCCGCAACTGGGGCAACTGGCAGTGGTGGCCCTTCTGGCTGGTCGACTACATCGCCGCAGCCCGGCTGCTGGCGGCCGCGTGGCGGGTGCGGAGGTCCGCGCCGGGCGCGCGCGCCCTGCTGGCCGGCGCCTGGGGCTTCACCACGGCCATGTTCTACTCGAGCTTCTGGTCCCACGTCCGCAACTTCGACCTGCCGGCCGACGGCAACCTGGACCAGGAGCCGCTCACCGTCGTGATCGGGG
>JBNLVK010000262.1:0-24036 GCA_050618055.1 Myxococcota bacterium | reverse complement strand
CCCGCGCCGGCGGTGCACGATCAACGTGGTGAAGCCCTGGGCGGTGAGCGCGTCGACGGCCGCGTCGGCGGGAAGCTCCGCCGCCAGGCGCGCCAGCTCGTCGCGGCCGGCCGGCGTGTAGGAGCCGAAACAGGACGAGGTGCGGCGGCGGTGGAAGGCGGCGAGCAGGATGTCCTTCGGCGCCTGCTCGAAGGGGGCGTCGGGCAGCTCGAGCAGCGCGCCCCGGTTGCCGCGCGCCTCCAGCGCTTCGAAGAAGGCGACGGCCGCGGCGTCGGGCCGGATCTCCACCACGTCCCAGGTGTAGAGGCGCTCGAGACCCAGGGCCGGGAGGCGCATCACGTCGAAGGCGGCCACCAGGGCCAGCGCCACCGCCACCACGCGCCCGCGCTCGCCGGCGCGGCGGATCAGCACGCCGGCGCCCAGCCCGGCCAGCACGGTCAGCGCCAGCAGCCCGCCGGTGGCCAGCCGCCCGATGGCGCGCACCGCGTCGAGTCCGGGCAGCACGGCGGAGAGCGCCCGGTGCAGGTCGGGCAGCCACGGCGTGTTCGGCCCGGCGGCGACCAGCAGCACCAGCAGCGCGCCGACGCACAGCGCCAGCCGCGGATCGCCGTCGGCGCCGGGCAGCCCGCGGCGGCCCGCGAACGCGCACGCCGCCAGCGCCAGCACCGTCCAGCCCGGGAACCAGATGCTCGCTGGAGAGAAGAACTCCCCCCACTCCAGGTAGTAGAACTCGCTGCGCGCGAGCGCCCCCGCGTCGGTCTCGGCGCCCAGGTAGGGCAGCAGCACCACGGCGGCCGCCAGCAGCGCCACGCCGGCCACGAAGGCGAGCTGGGCCGGTCGCACGTGGCGCAGCCGGTGCCGCGCGAAGAGCCACACCAGCAGCGGCGGCGCCAGGAAGACCGCGGCGGTCAGCGGGTAGAAGCTGGCGCCCACCTGGAGCGCGATGGCGACGGCCGTCCCCACCGCGTCGCGCCAGCGACCCAGCCGGAAGAGCCGCTCGGCGAAGAAGAGCGCGAAGACGGTCCAGCTGATGTCCCACACGCTCGGGTGGGCCACGTTGCCCAGGCGCAGCGGCTGGAAGCCGAACAGCAGGCCGGCCACCACGCCGGCGCCGACCACGCCGGTCCAGCGCGCCACCAGCAGGTACATGGCGAAGGCGCTCAGCACGTTGAGCAGCACGATCGCCGCGTTGTAGACGAGCACCGGCTCGTCGCTGAGCAGCGCCGCCGGAATGCCCAGGGCGCCCAGCGTCACCATGGGAATGCCGTAGGCCAGCGTGTCCTCGGCCGGGGCGCAGTGCTCGGTGTCGAACAGGCGGTGGGGACGGGTGGCCAGGGTGCGGGCGTTGCGCGCCACCAGGAAGGCCTGGAACTCGGCGTCGGCCACGTGCCAGGCGGCCCAGAAGCGGGCCACCGGCTCGAGCGCCGCGGCCCGGGCAGGTCCGGCGCGGAGGACCGGCGCAAAGAAGGCTGCCGTGGCCGCCGCGAAGAGCAGCGCGGCCAGCACGTGGTGCCGCGGACTCACGGCCGGGAGCGTAGCGGCATCGGCCATGGGCGGGGCCGCCGACTGCTACGATGCGGACCCGCGAGCCCCGCATGCGCTGGAAGATCTCGACACGCCACCTCGTCCGCCAGATCGCCGCCGAGATCTCGTCTGCGACGCGCCACTTCGATCGCCTGGTGCAGTGGCAGCCGCGCCCCACCGACGACGGCGCGCTGCGCGACGCCATCGACTGCCCGCGCAAGGAGTGCGTCGGCAAGGACGAGCCCTTCCCCGACCTCTCCGGCGAGCACGACCGCCGCACCGCGGTGCTGCTGTACGCGAACTTCAACTTCGAGTACGACATCCAGCGGGTGCTGATGGAGCTCCGGCCCCGGCTCGCGCGTACCAGCCGCGTGTTCGCCGTCTGCTACAACCCGTATCTGCGCTGGCTGTTCGTGTTCGCCCACTGGCTGGGCCTGTACCGCGCCGAGATTCCCACCACCTTCGCCACGCGGGCGGTGCTCACCAACATCGCCCGCATCTCCGGCTACGAGATCGTGCGCGAGCGTCCGGCCGGCTTCTTCCCCTTCCGCCTGCTGGGTCTGGGGACGCTCCTCGACCGGGCCATCTCGCTGCTGCCGCTGGTGCGCAACTTCGCCCTGGTGGACGTGGTCGTGTGGCGCCCGGTGCTGCCCAGCGCGGAGAAGCCGTCGCTCTCCATCGTCATTCCAGCGCGCAACGAGCGCGGGAACGTCCAGGCCGCCCTCGACCGGCTGCCCGACCTGGGCGACGCCCGCGTCGAGGTGATCTTCGTCGAGGGCCACTCGAGCGACGGCACCTGGGAGGAGATCCAGCGCGCCGTCGGCGCCAACACGCGACCCTTCACCTGCCACGCCCTCCAGCAGACCGGCGTGGGCAAGGCCGACGCGGTGGCGGCCGGCTTCGCCCGGGCCACCGGCGACCTGCTCACCATCCTGGACGCCGACCTCACCATGCCGCCGGAGCTCCTGCCCCGCTTCTACGACGCCTGGTGCCGCGGCGACGCCGACTTCGTGAACGGCAGCCGCCTGGTCTACCCGATGGAGGGCCGGGCCATGCGCACGCTGAACCTGCTGGGCAACGTCTTCTTCGCGAAGGTGCTCTCCTGGATCGCCGGCACGCCGCTCACCGACGCGCTGTGCGGCACCAAGCTCTTCGCCCGCCACGACTGGGCCCGCTTCCGCGCCTGGCGCGACGACTTCGGCGACCGCGACCCCTTCGGCGACTTCGAGCTGATCTTCCCGGCGGCCGAGCTGGGACTGGGCATCGTCGACATTCCCATCCGCTACCGCGACCGCACCTTCGGCACCACCCAGATCCGCCGCTTCCACCACGGCTGGCAGCTCCTCCAGATGACCGCCGTGGCGGTGTGGAAGATCCGCATGGCGCGGCTCTAGTCGGCTAGACGCGCACCAGCTCGACGTCGACGAAGCTCCCGAAGCGCGGCGACAGCGCGACCAGCGCCCGGTCGAGGGCGGTGGCCAGCGGGAAGGCGAAGCCCGGCAGCAGCGACCAGGGCCGGAGCCCGCCACACCAGAAGTAGCGGAGCGGGCTGTGGGGCGCGTAGCGCTCGAGCCGCAGGCCCGGGTGCTCGCGGGCGAAGCGCTCGCGGTCGCGCTCGAACACGATCCAGGCGAGCGCCCCGTTGGCCGACGACAGCGGCCCCTCGGACGCGAAGCTCCAGTCGCGGGTCTCGGCGTCGAATGGCTCGTGGTGGGCGTGGGCCAGGATCGGCCGGCTGATCCAGCCCACGTGCTGGTCGATCAGGAAGACGCGCCCGCCGACCGCCAGGCAGCGCTCGGCCTCGCGCAGGAAGGCCGACACGTCCTCGATGTGGTGGAAGACGTTCAGCCCGAGGATGGCGCGCAGGGTGCCGTCGCCGAAGGGCAGCGCGGTGGCATCGACCACGCGGTCGACGCCCTCGTAGGGGAGCACGTCGGAGGTCACCAGGTCGGGCACGACCTCGCGCGCGAAGCCAGCGCCGGACCCGAGCTCCAGCACCACACCGTCCGCCGGACAGCGCGAGAGCCCCTCGGCCCACTTCGCGTAGCCCTCGCGGTACCAGCGCACCAGGGCCGGCTTGCCGCGGATGCAGCGGCGGATCGCGTCGACCCGCTGCGGATCGTTCAGCGACGGCGCCTCGGCCACGAAGCGGAGGTCCTAGCCGCCCGTCGAGCCGGCGGCGACGGCGCGTCCCCCGGCCACGACCTGGTCGTAGTGCTCCTCGAACCAGGCGTAGGTGCGGTCGATGCCCGCTTCCAGGTCGATGCGGTGGCGCCAGCCCAGCGCGTGCAGGCGCGAGACGTCCAGCAGCTTGCGCGGCATGCCGTCGGGCTTGCTGGCGTCGAAGCGAAGCTCCGCGTCCGGGTGGACGCGGGCGCGCACCATCTCCGCCAGCTCGCGGATGCTGCAGTCCTGGCCGGTGCCGATGTTCACGTGGGGCGCCTCGTCGTAGCGCTCCATCAGGAAGAGGCAGCAGTCGGCCAGGTCCTCCACGTGCATGAACTCGCGGCGCGGCGTGCCGCTGCCCCAGATGGTGACCTCCCCTTCGCCGCGCAGCTTCGCCTCGTGGAAGCGGCGCATCAGCGCCGGCAGCACGTGGGAGGTCTCCAGGTCGAAGTTGTCGCCGGGTCCGTAGAGGTTGGTCGGCATGCCCGAGACGAAGTTGCAGCCGTACTGCTGGTGGTAGGCCGCGCACAGCTTGATGCCCGCGATCTTGGCGATGGCGTAGGCCTCGTTGGTGGGCTCGAGGGGGCCGGCCAGCAGGGCGTCCTCGCCCATGGGCTGCTCGGCCTCGCGCGGGTAGATGCAGGAGCTTCCCAGGTAGAGGAGCTTCTCGACGCCGCTCTGGTAGGCCGCGTGCACCACCGTGGCGTGGATCATCAGGTTGTCGTAGATGAACTCGGCGGGGCGCTGCGAGTTCGGCAGGATGCCGCCCACGGTGCCCGCCACCAGGTAGCAGTACTCGGGGCGGTGGGCGTGGAACCAGGCGTCGACCGCCGACTGGTCGCGCAGGTCGAGCTCTTCGCGGCCGGCCAGCAGCAGGTTGGTGTAGCCCTCGGCCTGGAGCCGGCGCACGATGGCCGAGCCCACCAGGCCGCGATGCCCCGCCACGAAGATCCGCGCCGACGTGGGAACGCGCCGGCTCACCAGGCCCGCCTCATCGGCGCGAACATAGCGGCAACGCCGCGCATCAGCCCCCGTCCAGACGCACGACCGCTGCACCGAGGGCCGGCACGAACACGCGCGGGGCGTCGCGCGGGGCGCGCCGTGGCGGCACCACCACGAAGAGACCGGTGACCGCCCGGCGCAGGACGCTCTGGCGCACGCCCCACGGTGTCGGCAGCTCGATGGCGTGGAGGGTCAGCAGCTCTTCGTGGAGCCCGCGGTGCGGACCCTCGTACAGCACGCCGATGCGCCCGCCGGGCGCGAGGGCGGCGAGCTGCTCGAAGGCGGGACGGCGCGCCGCAAACTGGCGGGCGTCGTGCTCGCGCGACGCGGCCACCGCAAAGGCGCCGAAGCCGTGCAGCAGCGCGATCCACACCAACGCCACCGCCAGGCCGGGCGCCCCCGCCACCGGAAGCCCCAGCCGCCGCGCCGCCGCCACGCTCCCCCAGCCGAAGAACACGCACAGCGCCGCCAGCGGCAGGAAGAAGTAGTGGAACGGCAGGAAGTCGCCCTCCAGCACCACCCGGTAGCCGAAGAACGCGAAGGCGTAGAGCGTGTAGGCGAGGAAGCCGAGCATGGGCTCGCCCAGGCCGCCGCGACGCACGAACACGACGAAGCTCCCCACCGCGAAGGCGCCGAAGCCCAGCTCGGCGAGCAGCAGGATGCGGCGAGGTCCGGTGCCGGGCAGGAAGTCGGCCAGGGTGAGGCTGCCCGCCGCCGGCATGCCGGCGTAGATGCGCCACTCGGAGACGAACTCGCTCCAGTCGACGATCTGCGACCAGAGGGCCAGCGCGACCAGGCTGGCGCCGACCAGGCTCGCCCCTCCGATCGCACGCACGCGCCCCTCCATTCCCCGCAGCACCAGCCAGTACAAGACCAGGAAGAACGGCAGCGGCCCCAGGAAGCTGAGCTTGCTCATGGCACCGGAGACCGCCGCCACGCCGGCCACCGCTGCGTGCGCCGCCGCCGCTCCGACGCGCCCCTCCCGCGCCGCGTCCGCCGCCCGCCACAGCGCCAGGAACGACCCCGCGAAGAACAGCACCATCAGCGGCTCCACCGAGACCCGCGACAGGTCGTAGAGCACCGGGAACGACGTGGCGTAGCCGAGCGTGGCCAGCGCGGCGGCGCGCCGATCCCCCGTGAGCCGCAGCGCCAGCCGGTGCAGCGCCAGGAACGACAGCAGGTGCAGCACGGTCATGAGCACCTTCGAGGTGACGTGCACGCGGGCCAGGTGCCGGGCCGTGAAGCGCGTGAAGCCCTCGGCGGGCTCGGCCAGCGCCAGGAAGAGACCCTCCTGCACGCCGCGCAGCAGCACCGCCAGCGGCGCGCCCGGGTGTCCCACGAACAGCGGGGCCTCGCCCCAGGCCAGCTCGTGGGCCGACGCCACGTAGAAGGCGCCCGGGTCGTTCTCGTTCCAGGCCGGCTCGCCGGAGACGTGGTTCACCCAGTGGCCCACCGGCGCGCGCTGGCTCCACCCCGCCGAGGCCGCGAGCAGCACCGCGCACAGGAGCAGCCAGCCGATCCGACCGATCCACCGGGCGCGCGGAGGCGATACACTCGGGCCGCCAGACGACGCGGGAAGCATGCCGAACCGTTCCTCTCCGTTGGCCCAGATCCGCCGGCTCGCCGGAACGATGTCGTTCCGCAAGGCGCTGGGACTCTACCTCGACGAGTGGGTCGGCACCCTCCTGCGGCCCATCCCCAGCTTCCTGGGCGCCTTCCTGCGCTGGGGCTACTACCGGCTGGCCTTCGCGCGCATGGACGGCTTCTGCTTCATCTGGCCCGGCGCGCGCATCCACTACTCGAGCGGCGTGTCGGTGGGACGCAACCTGCACCTGAACGGCGGCACCTTCATCGACGCACGCGGCGGGCTGACCCTCGGCAACGACGTGCTGATCGGACCGAACGTGGCGCTGCTGACGTCGCAGCACCAGTGGACCGACCCGTCGCGGCCGATCGTGGTGCAGGGCCACGTGCTGGCGGCCACCACCATCGGCGACGACGTGTGGATCGGTGCGAACGCGGTGGTCATGCCCGGGGTGACGATCGGCACCGGCACCGGGGTGGGCGCCGGCGCCGTGGTAACGCAGGACACCGAGCCCTACAGCATCGTGGGCGGGGTGCCGGCGCGGGCGATCGGGCAGCGTCCGCCGCCGCCCGGCGCGGCCGAAGCTCAGCGGGTGAGCAGCACGTAGCCCGGCACGTCGAAGCGCGGGTGACGTCGCCAGGCGCCCGGCGGCAGGCCCTCCATCGCCGCCCGCTCGTGGGGCACCAGCGGCTCGTGGAGCAGGATCAGGTCGGGGCGGTGCAGGTCGCGCCAGTCGCCGAAGCGGCGATCGCCCAGGGCCTGCGCGTTGCCCGGCGACACGACGCCCAGGATGTCCACCACGGGCCGCCGGCTGTGGTAGCCGACGATCCCCACCTCGATCATCGCCACGCGCGCGTCGGGGCGCGTGTTGCGCTCGAGCCAGGCGGCGATGCGCCGGTAGTCGCGCTCGCGGGTCGACTGGCCGAGGGGCTGCGTCGCGGTGCTCCAGGCGAGGGTGACGAGCACGCCGACGGCTACCGCCACCGTCGCGACGCGCCCCGCCGGGTGCCGCGCCTGGTCGTACAGCCAGGCCGCACCGAGCCCCGCGTACATGGCCCCGAAGAAGTGGTAGGGCGCGTAGTACCAGTGGTACTGGGGAAGCTGGAGCGCGGTGTAGAAGACGGTCAGCAGGAAGAGGAAGAGCAGGATGGCCAGGCTCGCGTCGCGGCGGCCCAGGCGCCGCACGCCCGCCGCCGCCAGCAGAAGCCACGCCGTGAACAGCACCCCGCTGCCGGCGAAGTAGGCGAGCTGGCTGCCGGCGTGGCGCACGAACGGAAACGATCCCCACAGGCCCGAGCGCCCCTGGTGGATCTTCGCCATCAGCGTCTCGGGGAGCGGCGCGCCGTAGGTCGCCTGGTTGTGCGCGGCGTTCGCCAGAAGCAGGAGAGCCGGCAGCGCGAAGTCGCGCGGGCGCGGGAGCGGTCGGCCGCGCCACAGGTGCACCGCCGCCATCGCCAGCAGCAGCAGCGCGCCTTCGCCGCGGCAGAGCACCAGCAGCGCACCGGCTACCCCGAGCCCGAAGATGCGCTCGCGCTCCCAGAGCAGGAGGCACAGCGCCGAGAGGCCGACGAAGAGCGGCGTCTCGAGCCCGTACACCGAGTAGGTGTAGAGCGACGACGCCAGGTAGCCGCAGCCCAGCACCGCGAACACCGGCCGCTTCTCGCCCCGCGCGAACAGGGCGAAGAGGGCCGCCAGCGCGCCGACCGTCAGCAGCGAAGCCAGCACCCACAGCGGCCCGCGGATGCCGCCGGCCAGCCAGGAGACGAGCCACGCCAGGTGGGTGTAGAGCGGCGACGTCAGGCCGTTGTGCCACTCGCCCGGGTTGTAGACCAGGCCGTGGCCGTCCAGCGCGTTGCGCAGGTAGCGGAAGTAGATGAGCGCGTCGTCGAGCTCGTACTCGCGGTTCTGCACCGAGAACCAGGCCACCAGGCCCAGCACCGCGCACCCGCCGGCGATGGACAGCGCATCCAGGCGGAACCGGGCTTCCTCGCCGTGGCCCTGCACGCGGCGAAGATAGCCGGGACGCGGCCCGGCGCTTTCGCCATCATGGGCGGGGCCGGCGCAGCGGGCGCCGCCAGCGGAGGACCGGGCCTGAGCGCCAGCGACACACACGAGATGGGCCGCGGTCCGGCGCTGGCGCTGCTCGTCTTCGCGGCGGCGGGCCTGGTGGCGGGCTGGAAGCTCTTCCTGTTCTCCACCGACGACGCCTACATCGCCTTCCGCTACGTCTCGAACGCCATGGCGGGTCACGGGCTGGTGTGGAACCCGGCGCCCTTCCAGCCGGTCGAGGGCTACACCAGCTTCCTGTGGGTGGCGCTCTTGTGGGGCGTGTGGGGCAAGTTCGGCTTCGAGCCGCCGGCGATCGCCAACTGGCTGTCGCTGGGCTTCGGCGCGCTGACCCTGTGGCTCGTGTGGCGGATCTTCGCGCGGCTCGCCTGGCCGGCGGCGTGGGCGGGCCAGACGAGGCGCGCGCTGCTGTTCGCCTGCGTGCTGGTGCTGACGCTCAGCAACCGCACCTTCCTGACGTGGCTCTCCTCCGGTCTCGAGACGGCCATGTTCAACGCCTGGGTCACCTGGTTCGTGCTCGAGGCGGTGACGCCGCCGCCGTCCGGACCCCCGGCCGACGCGCGCCGCCTGCTGCGCCTGTCGACGGCGGCGGCGCTGGCGGCGCTGACCCGTCCCGACGGCCTGCTGCTGGTGGCCGGCGCCGGCGCGCTGGTGGCGCTGGAGGCCTGGCGCCGGCGCCCCACCCTGCTGCGCCAGGCCTGGCCGATGCTCGCCCTGCCCCTCCACACCGTCTGGCGTCGCGCGACCTACGGCGAGTGGCTCCCCAACACCTACCAAGCCAAGTACGTCGAGGCCTGGCCCGAGAGCGGCGTGCGCTACCTGGCGAGCTTCGTGCTGGAGTACGGGCTGTGGGTGTGGCTCGCGCTCGCACTGGGGTGGGGGCTGCGCCGGCTGCGGCGACCGCCCGGGCTGGAGGCACTGCTCGCCCACGCCGGCACCTGGGTGGCCGTGGGCGTGCTGCTCGGACACTTCGGCTGGTACACCTTCTCGAACGGCGGCGACCACTTCGAGTACCGGGTCTACAGCCACCTGGTGCCGCTGCTGGCGCTCTCCGGGGTGTGGCTGGCGGTGCACGGGTTTGAGCGGCCCGCCGCTACCGGCGCGGTGCTCGTCCTGTGGCTCGCCGTGTCGCTGCCCATTCCCTGGGTGCACTGGCAGGCCACGCGCCACCTGGAGACGCGCGCCGAGACCGTCGGCCTGGCGCTGCCCGTGGCGCCGCTCTTCCCGGCGCCGCTGCGTCCCCTGGTCGAGCCGTGGGACGCGCTCCAGGCCTGGCTCATCGGACACAACGTGGGCGTGCGCCACCAGGAGCACAAGGTCTTCCACCGCCACCGCACGGCCATGCTGCCCACCCGCGAAGAGGGGGCGCGCATGCGCTGGTCGGAGCGCAACGTGTTCGCCGACTCGGGCGTGGGCGTGGTGTCCTGGGTGCTGCCGGGCGTGGCCATCCTCGACCAGTTCGGACTGAACGACCGGGTGGTGGCGCGCCTGCCGGCGCCGCCGCGCCAGGGCGGTCGCCAGATGGCCCACGACCGCCTGGCCCCCACCGCCTACCTGAACTGCTTCCTGCCCAACGTCCACTACGTCGACGCCCGCGGCCGCCGCGTGCCGCGCGACTTCCTGGGCAGCCCGCTGCCGCGGCGGGGTCAGGCGCTGGAGACGGGCAAGCTGCGCCTGGCCGCCACCCCCCGCGAGCTCACGGACGAGCGCATCCGCGACTGCGAGCAGAAGGACTGGACCTGGGCCGCCCGCCAGCAGTTCGGGGCCGGTGCGGGCAGCCCGGCGCCCTGACCGGAAGGCCGGCGCGACTGGCGCGCCCCCCGGGACCCTGCGCTAAGGTCCCCGGCCGTGGCCCGGTAGCTCAGTTGGTAGAGCACTTGACTGAAAATCAAGGTGTCGCCAGTTCGATTCTGGCCTGGGCCACCACTCGAACCCGCCACGGAAGCAGCGACTCGTCGAGCCGCTACTCCGAGCTCGGCCTCGTGCTCTCGAGGGCACCGAGCGTCCTCGCGCGCACCTGCCGGCGCATCAGGCCCGGTGCCAGGGCCTGCACCAGGTAGCCCGTGGCGATCCAGCGCGGGAAGGTCAGCTCGCGGCGGCCGCGGGCGAGCGCGGCGAAGACGGCGTCGACCAGGCGCTCCGGCTCCACGAACTGGCGCTTCGAGACGGGCGGCATTCGGTCGAGCGCCTCCGCGTCGAAGAACGGGGTGCGGATCACCCCCGGTCGTACCGTCAGCACGTGGACGCCCGCGTCCTCCACCTCGATGGAGAGCGCCGCGGCGAGCCCCTCCATGGCGAACTTGGTGGCGGCGTACGCCGACTCGTCGGGCGTGGCGATCCTTCCCGCCACCGACGAAACGAAGACGATCCACCCCTTCCCGCGCTCCACCATCCCGGGGAGCAGGCTCTTGGTGAAGTAGAGCGAGCCGAAGTAGTTGACCCGCATGAGCCGCTCAATGTCGGCCACGTCCCACTCGAGGAAGGGCCGGTGGTGTCCGTAGCCCGCGTTGTTGACCAGCAGGTCGACGCCGCCCCACGCGTCCAGGACGCGCGCGGCACAGGCCTGGGCCTGCTCGCGATCGGCGACGTCGCAGGGCTCCACCCGCGCCTCGCCGCCGCCCCTGCGGATCTCGGAGGCCAGCGCTTCCAGCTCGGACTCCCGGCGCGCCACCAGCGCGACCTTCGCACCCTCGCGGGCCAGGCGCAGCGCGAGCCCGCGTCCGATGCCGCTCGAGGCGCCGGTGACCAGCGCACGGAGACCCGCGTACGAGGTGAGCCGGCGCGCGCCCGCCCGCGTCACGCCGTCGCCCCGGGCCGCGCGTCGAAGCCGTCGAACAAGACCTTCACCGCGGCGTGCCGTCCCTGCGCGTAGCACGCCATGAACGCGTCGCGGTAGGCGCTCAACGGGAAGCGGTGGGTGACGATGGGAGTCGCGTCGAAGCCCCGCGTCTCGATGAACTCGAAGTACCACTCCATCGCGTGCTGCCGTCGTCCCTCGAACTCCTCGATCCCGAACCCGTTCGAGCCCACGACCGACAGCTCCTTGAAGTAGAGCGGCGTCCACTCGAAGCGTCGCGGCGGCTCGACCCCGATCGCGACGATCGTTCCCAGCGATCGCGTCACCCGGACGTCCACCTCGAAGGTCTCCGCCGACGAGACCGTGTCGTACACCACGTCCACGCCGCCGGTCAGCATCGGCAGGCCCTTCCAGGGCTCCTCGACGTCGGCGCCGGTGGCGGCGGCCACCGCCTCGACGATGGCCCGGGTCGGGCGATGGCGCAGCACGTTGCGCGCGCCGAACCGTTCGGCCAGCAGCGCCTGGTGCTCGTAGCGGGCGACGGCGAGCACGCGCACGCCGGGATGCAGCATGCGCAGGATCGCGATCGCGAGCAGTCCCAGGGTTCCGCACCCGTACACCAGCACCGTCCCGCCCTCGGGCGGCGGCGACTTGAGGATCGCGTGGAGCGACACCGAGAACGGATCGGCCAGGACCGCTGCGTCGTCGCCCACCGAGTCCGGAACCGGGATCCACTGCGACTCGTGGGCGGGGACGCGCTCGGCGAAGCCGCCGGTGGCGGTGGCGCTGTTTCCGTTGTGGATCCCGCGGGCCGCCACCCCGCGCCCGAAGTTCAGGCACTGGGCGAGCATCCCGTCCCGGCAGAAGGAGCACGGCGCCAGCCCGCGCGTCTCGCAGGAGAGCCACGGGTTCAGCACGACCCGCTCGCCCACGCGGCGCCGGCCGGCGCCGGCGCCGGTCTCGTCGATCACCGCGACCACCTCGTGCCCCAGCACCTGGGGCCAGCTGATCATGGCGGTCATCGGGTTGTCGAAGGCCCCGTTCATGAAGACCTGCTTGTAGTCGCTGCCGCACAGACCGCAGACCCTCGTCTTCGCGACGGCCCAGTCGGGCGCCGGGAGGACGGGCTCGGCGATCTCGCGCAGCCGCAGGGGAGACGTCGGCCCCACGAAGGCGCGCGGGGAGATGGCGGAGAGGATCCGCGTCGCCGCCAGGCGGGGCATGTGGTTGTCGTAGGTGAGGGCACGCACGGCGATCGTCCGAACTCCGCCCGCCAGTGTACAGACGCGGGCCAGAGCGCGGGGAAGGAGTCGACGGCGGAGCGGGCGGCCCGGCGCGGCGGCCCCGGCGGTCCCTCGCCGCCTAGCGCGACCCGCCCGGCCGCGAGCCGGGCTCTTCGCGGACGTCGCGCACGTTCCACGTCACCCACGTCGCCAGTGCGAAGAACAGCGTGAACAGGGTCGTTCCCCAGGCGGGGCGGATGTAGCCGCCCCAGGGTGCGGGCAGGGCTTCGGCGAGGGGTTGGGTGAGGGGGACGAGGATGGGCGAGAACACGACCATCCAGCGCGCGTAGTGGGTGCGGCCCAGGGCGACCGCCGTCATGAACCAGAGGGAGCCCAGGGTCATGGCCGGGCCGATCATCAGCATGACCGCGTCGTGCACCCGGTGGTTGCGCTCGACCAGCGTGGTGAGCACCGCCGACGCCGCCTCCGGCGCCGCGGCCTGGGCCTGGTAGGCGGCGGAGTAGAACGCGTAGGCGCCGTGGTAGCCGGGGAAGATGGCGAAGGCGTAGCCGAACAGCAGCACCGGCGGCAGCGCCAGCCAGCGTCCGGCCGGGGCCAGCGCCACGTAGAGCGGAACGAACCCGAGCAGCCAGAGCGGCAGGGCGGCCTGGCCGAGGATGCTGCCCACGAAGACCGGCTCGAAGGGGACCTGCGGCAGGTACGCGAAGGTGTTCACGCCGGGGCGGACGCCCAGCCCGCCCTGCAACCAGAAGTCGGCGACGCCGTTCAGGACGCCGCCGACGATCGCGGCGAACCCGGCCAGACGATGCAGCGGCACGCTCACGGAACGGCCCTCCTCGTCCAGTCGACCTCCAGCCCGCGCAGCCGCGACGCGGCGCGCGGCGCGTCCGCGTCCAGCTCGAGCGCCCGGGCGTAGTGATCGCGCGCCTCGTCCAGCCGGCCCGCGGCCTCGGACACCAGTCCCTCGTGGTAGGCCACCCGCGACGCGGGAGACCCGAGGGACGCCGCCGCCGCCAGGTCGCGCTGCGCCCCCTCGAGATCGCCGGAGAGGTAGCAGACCGCCGCCCGCACCTCGCGCAGACCCGCGTGGTCCGGCGTCAGCTCGATCTGCTCGTCGACCAGGCGCCGCGCGAAGCGCAGGTTCCCGTCGCGCAGCGCCAGGCGCGCCCGCAGCACCGCTGCGTCCGGGTGGACCGCCTCGATCGCGAAGAGCGCGTTCAGGTACATCTGGCTGCGGGCGGGTCGGTCGGTCTGCTGGGCGATGACGGCGTTGGCCAGCAGCACCGGGACGCTGCGCGGAAACTCGAGGGCCAGGCGCTCCAGGTCGCGACGAATGCGCTCGCAGTCGACGATCGGCGTCTCGCGCGGTGCGTCCTCTTCGCAGGTCCAGCCGTGCTCGCGCACCGTCTCCCAGCGCGCGAGCAGGTCCTCGAGGCGCTCCTCCACGTCGTACTCGTTGCTCCCGGGCGTCTGGCAGGCGGTCCCGACCGCCAGGCAGACCGCGGCCGCCGCCAGGCGGTGCAGAAAGGCGCGCCTCACGGCTGGAACCACTGCATCGGCACGACCGCGCCCCGCGCCTCCAGCTTCGGCACGCAGCGCGGCACGATGCCGGTGGGCGCGAACTCCCCGAGCACGCGACCGCGCTCGAGCCCGCGCCGCTCGAAGCGGAAGATCTCCTGGAGAAGCGGCGTCGTTCCCTCCATACCCACCATCTCCACCACGTGGGTCACGCGCCGCACGCCGTCCTCGCCCCGCTCCAGGTGCACGATCAGGTCGAGCGCCGCCACCATCTGCTCGCGAATGGCGCGCGACGGCAGGTCCATGCCGGCCATCAGCACCAGGGTCTCGAGACGCGCCAGCGCGTCGCGCGGGGCGTTGGCGTGGATCGTGCTCAGGCTGCCGTCGTGACCGGTGTTCATGGCCTGAAGCATGTCGAGCGCCTCGCCGCCCCGGACCTCGCCGACGATCAGACGATCGGGACGCATGCGCAGGCTGTTCGCCACCAGCTCGCGCTGGGTGATGCGCCCCTCCGCCTCGGCGTTGGGAGGCCGCGCCTCCAGACGCACCACGTTCGGCTGGTCGAGCCGCAGCTCGAGGGTGTCCTCGACCGTCAGCACGCGCTCGTCGTCGGGAATGGCGTCGGCCAGCACGCCCAGCAGCGTCGACTTGCCGGCGCCCGTGCCGCCGCTGATCAGCACGTTGCAGCGGTGCCGCACGCACGCGTCCAGGAAGGCCGCCATCGGCTCCGACCAGCCGCCGCCCTTGGTGAGGTCGGTGGCGCGCAGGCGCTGGCGTCCGAAGCGGCGGATCGACAGCGTCGGACCGTCCGGCGACGCCGGCGGGAGCGTGGCGTTGACGCGGCTGCCGTCGGGAAGACGCAGGTCCGCCATCGGCGAGGACGTGTCGATGCGCCGGCCCACTCGGGCGGCGATGCGCTCGATCACGCGCAGCACGTGCTCCTCGGACCGGAAGCGCACGTCGGTCGCTTCGAGCCGCCCGCGGCGCTCCACGAAGACGCGGTCGTGGGCGTTCACCAGCACGTCGGTCACGGCCGGATCGGCGAGCAGCGGGGCCAGCGGACCGACGCCCAGCAGCTCTTCCGAGAGCTCCTCCACCAGCAGCGTCCGCTCCGACTCGTTCAGCGGGACCTCTTCCTCGGCCAGCACCCGGCGCACGAACTCGCCCACGAAGTCGGCCACGTCCGAGTCGGATGCGCCGAGCAGGTCGCTGCGGGCCACCTCCTCGAGCAGCCGCCGCTGCAGCTCGGATCGGAAGCGCAGCGCGTCTCCCGCCCGTTGCGTCGGTCTCTCGGGAGCGCGGGGAGCGCGCTTCTCGAACGAGCCCCGCTCGGCGGGCCGCGTGCGTTCGCGGTCCCAGCCGGGGAGCTCGCGCGACTTCGACCCGCGAAGCCGCCGACGGAGATCGGCCTCGTTCTCGTACCGGGTCGAAGTCAACGCGGAGCTCCGGGAAGCGGAAGCGGACCCTCCGACAGCAGGTCCTCCGGGTCGAGCCGCGCGTCCGCGGCCGGGGCACGGGGCGCTTCGGCGGCCCGCGCCTCCACGTCGGCGACGATGCGGCGCACGGCCCGCGGCCAGGTCGCCCAGGGAAGACGGGACCCGTGCAGGATGCGCGGGCGGCCCAGGTTCAGCGCCGTGAAGACCTTGCGGTCGTAGGGGATCTCGAAGTCGACGTCCTGCCCGAGGCGCGCCGCCACCTCCGAAGCGAGCAAGCGGCCGGGGAAGCGCGGCGTGTTCCGGTTCAGCACGACGCGGCGGCGGTCGGCGTGCACGCCGATGCCGTCCAGCACCTCGAGCAGGCGTGCGGCGCCGATCACGTCCGGGACCGTGCCCTGGTTCACCAGGTACACGCCGTCCGCGAGATCCAGGATGGTGAGCATCACGCCGTCCACGATCGGCAGCGTGTCCACCACCACGTGGCGGAAGGTGCGGCGCGCCAGTCCGAGCACCCGCGCCATGCCCTGGTCGTCCACTTCGCTGGCGTCGATGGCGTCACGCGGAGCCGCGAGCACGCGCAGCCCGGTCTCGAGGTGCGGCTCGGCCAGCTCGCGCAGCAGGGTGGCGTCCAGCCGATCGCGCTCGCGCACCGCGTCCGCCACGCTGGCCTCCGAGCGCAGGTCGAGGGCCGCGGCGCAGACCCCGAGCTGGAGCGAGCAGTCCACCAGCAGCACGTCGTCCGGATGGGCCTGTGCGAGCGCGCACGCCACGTTGATCGACAGCGTCGACTTGCCCACGCCGCCCTTCGTGCTGTGGAAGGCGGTGACGCAGCCCGCCCGGCCGGCGCTGCGCCCGTCGACCACCGCCGAGAGCGCCGACAGCAGGTCGCGGCTCGAGATCGGGCGCTGCACCACGTCGGCCAGTCCGGCGCGCACCGCCTCCACGAGCAGCGGCGCCTCGTCGCGCTCGTCGACGCCCGGATCCCGCACCCCGACCAGCACGGCGCCCGGGTCCAGGGATCGCAGGTCGCGCACGAACCCGGCGAAGTCGAGCGCCTTGCCGCACAGGGCGACGCAGGTCAGGTCCGCCGATCGGGCGCGGAAGGCGGCGATCCCCTCGGCGTAGCCGTCGGCGAAGCGTACGGCCGTGCGCGCCACGCTGGCACTGGCCAGCGCCGCCTCCAGCTCCTCGGCGAGCTGCGGGTCGTCGCCGACCACCAGGACCGAGAGCGAGCGGGGCGCGCTCACGGCGTCACCTCGCTGAAGCCCGCCAGGCACAGCAGCCTGGGAAACGTCTCGCAGTCGGGAAGCCCGGCCAGGGCCGCCGTCCGGGTGCCGGGCACGGGGACGACGCTGGCGTTGCGTCGCGACACGACGCGCGACGGCGCGAGCGACCGGCCGTCGTCGCCCAGCCGCAGGTCGAGGAAGGCCACGATGTCGGGCTCGGGCGAGGCACACGTCCCGCGCAGCAGGGCGACGTAGGCCTGCTCCGGGTCGACCTGGAGCTCCGAGAGCTGCGTGAAGCCGGTGTCGACCCGACGCGGCACGCTGCCGATCGATCCACCCTGCGCGGCGTCGATGGTGAAGCCCACGCAGGTCACGCCGTCGTCGAGGCGGACCTCGGAGCCGGCGACCATCAGCGGGGGCGGCGCCGGCCCCGCGCCGAGGGCCTGGGGAAGCGACGAATCCATCAGCGCCACCCGGGCGAGTCCGGGCAGTCCCGCGGCCGGCAGCGCCGCGCCCACGCGCACGGCGGGGCGATCGCCGAGCTGGACGGTGGCCTGCGGCCGGAAGCCCTCGGCGCGCAGACCGCCCGAGGTGATCTGCGCGTTCGGCCCGTGGGCGGCCCGCTCGCGCAGCAGCTCCGTCACCGACAGCTCGCCGTGGACGCTGCCGTCGGACTGCAGCGTGGTCGGAAGCAGCGCGCCGAAGGTGAAGCGCGGCGCGATGCGGCTCTCGGACCTCGAGCGGCGGCCGATGCCGCTCCAGACCACGTTCGAAGCGTCCGGCCCCAGCAGGTCCGCCTCGACGACCTGTCGCCGCCGCTGCCACTCGCCGGCGGGCAGGTTCGGATCCGCCGCGGCGTCGATGCGGTAGCGCTCGTGCTCGACGGCCAGCGTGCGGGTCGAGCTCTCCAGTCGCGCCTGCATCGCGAACGCGAGGCCGGCGTCCACCACGAGCGCGGCGATCCCGAAGATCGCGAACAGCAGTACGGCGAGGAACGGAAGCACGACGCCTAGCCCCCGGAAGCGCCCGGCGGCGCGCCGGCGACGGAGGGCATCGGACGATCCGGGACCGCGATCGCCCTCGGCACCTCGAGCAGCCGGCGGGCGCCGCCCTGGATGGTCTCGACCACGGTGCTGCGGTCGCGTCCCAGCCGGTCGCGCTCGACGTACGCGGCGGAGCGGGAGACCCGGTCCTGCTCGCCCAGGTCGGTGCGCGTGCCGGGCCGACCCGAGCGCGGCACGCAGTCGACCCGCGACGCCAGCTCGAGGGCTTCGGTGACGCGCGGCACCTCCTCGGAGCGAACCGCGATCACCATCTCCTCGACGATCGCTCCGGGGCGGCCCGCCGTCGACGCGGGAAGCTGCCGCTCCGAGAGCGGGTCGACCACCGCCGCGTCGGTGGCCACGACCTCGACCGAGGCGCGCTCGCCGCCGGGCGCGCTACCCGCGTAGGGCCGCTCGACGCCGCTCGCGCTGCGGCGCCAGGTGGCCACCAGGTCGAAACGGTCGCCGCGGCGCAGCCCGACGCTGCCGGTCACCTTGTGGGCCTCGATGCGCAGCGCCACCTTGCCGGCCGGGATGCCCGCCACCAGGCCGGGCCGCGTCCCTTCCGGCAGGAAGTCGGGCTCGCGGAAGACGCGTCCGGCCCGCTTGTCGCGCCCCAGCACGCGCCCGATCAGACGGCGCGCGTCGGTGACGGTCTCGTCGAGGACCGAGTCGGCCGGCAGGTAGACCACCGCCAGCTCGCCGGTGGCCGGCTCCAGCAGGTCCTCCAGCTCGAGGGCCTGGTGCGCGGGCACGTCGCGCCCGGCGACCGGTACGGCCACGGTCCCCGGCGGCCGCCCGCCGACGTCGGCCTCGCCGCCGAACCAGCCCATCGACCAGGCCACGAGCCCGACGCCCACCAGGGCCGCTCCGATCGCGAACAGCGGCATCCACGCCGCCACCCCGCCCGGCGCCGCCGGTCTGCGCCGACGTCCCGCCGTCACGGGACGAAGACCTCGCGCCGGAACGCGGCGTTCGCCGCCAGCACGCGCCGGTAGGGCCGCACCTCGCGTCCCATCGAATGCAGTACGCCCAGGCCCAGCAGGCCGCCGTAGGCGCCGGTCGTCGAGGTCGACACGAAGGTGGTCCCGAGCGGCGGCGCGGCGGCCGGATCCGCGGCGTCGATCATCGTCTGGCCGCCGTGAGGGCCCGCCTGCCAGCCCTGGAAGCCCACGGACTGGAACGGGTAGAGGACGCGCAGCGAAGCCCAGCCCCCGGCGGCCAGCGGGAAGGGATCGGTCGCGCTGTCCATGGGCAGCGGCTCGACGACGTCGCGCCACGCGACGCCGCCGCTCGGGAGGAGTTCTGGAATGCGCACCGTGTACACCGAGCCGTCGGCGCACGACCCCGTCGCGCTGCTGCGGTAGAGCACGGTGCCCGGGTAGCGGAGCACCTCGGCGCCGTCGACGACGTCGCGGATCCACAGCGGCAGCAGGAGCTGGTTCAGGGCCGGCGCTCCCTGCTGCTCCATGTAGGCGCGCACCGCCGGGAGCGACAGCGACGGGTCGGGCCCGCAGCGCGCCAGGTCCGAGGCGTCCGCTACCAGGAACCCCTCGTCGAAGATCACGTCACGCGCTCCAGGAAACGCGAGCGCCGCGGGCAACGCACGCAACGACAGCGCCCGCGCCGAAGCCGATGCCGCGTTCTGCAGCACCTGCTGGGCCGCCAGCGCCCGACCCAGCTCCAGGATCCCGGCGAGCAGGAGCCACAGCAGGATCGAGACGACGGCGAACTCCGCCAGCGCCGCGCCGCCGCGCTGCCGATCCGCCCCTCCGGTCACGCTAGTTGCTGACGTCCCGGTCGCCGAGCTGGTAGAGGTGCGCAGCCTCGCCCGGGTCGTCCAGGCCGAGGGCGTTGCCCAGCCGACTGTTCGGCCGTCCGCCGCCCGGGCCCATGTCGTGCAGCATGTCGTCGTCGAGCTTGATGACCGTGCCGCCGGCGCCACCGGTCGAGGTCTTGGTCTCGATCAGGCTCCCCACCTGGACGACGCCGTTGTCCTGGGCGGTGGCGCCCGGCAACAGGGTCGCGACCGAGGCGACCAGGCCGCCGACCTTGCCACCCAGCACCGACACGGCGACCAGCGAGGCCAGGGTGATGCCGGCCACCAGCAGGCCGTACTCGGCCAGCGCGGCCCCCGCTTCGTACCGGTTGCGCGTGGGCGCGGAGCCCTTCCGGAGCATGGAACGCTTCATGGATCCTCCCTTGTTCCTTCTTCCGCGGCGACGTGCGCGCGGGCCAGTCCACCCGTTCGTGCCGATCGCGGCTCGCGGGTTCCATTGTCTGCGACCGGCCGGGTGCGGATCCCGTCCAGCAGCTCACCCGGGTCGGGAAACACCCACAGCTCGGACCGCGAGAGCCGCTCGCGGACGATGGAGGGGCTCACCACGACGACGAAGTCGGTGTCGTCCGTGCCGTTCTGCAGGCTCTTGGCCGCCCAGCCCAGGCCGGGAACCCGATGCAGGCCCGGCGTGAAGCGCGAGTCCTCGGTCAGCGAGGACTGGAGGAAGCCCGCGATCACCAGGCTCTGACCGTCCCGGAGGCGGGCGGTCGTGGTCAGGGCGCGGGTTTCGAAGGCGGTCGTGCTCTGCTCCGAGCCGGTGGCCGCCGCGATCTCGGCCGTCAGCTTGAAGTCGGGCTGGGCGACGGTCGGGGTGACGTCGAGGGTGATGGCGTCGTCCTCCGCGACCATCGGGCGCACGGAGACGTCGACCCCGAAGCTTGCGAAGACGGTGCTCGACAGCAGCGTGCCGGTGCCCGCCGAGGTCTCGGTGTCGACCGTCACGTCGATGGGGATCTGGCCGCCGGCGCTGAAGCGAGCCACCTCGCCCGACAGCACCGTCAGCGTCGGCCGGGCCAGGCTGCGGGCGATGCTCGCGTCCTCGAGCAGACGGAGCGTGGCATCCACGGCAACGTGCTCGGACACGTACTGGACGCCCGCCGAGGCCGCACCGCCCCGCAGCAGCGACGCGGCCGCCTGGACCTGCGTCGGCGTGACCATCGGCGCGTCCTCGCCCTGGAGCACCAGGGAGGTCGGCGAGGGCAGCAGGGCGAGGTCGTCCAGGTCGTCGCCGTAGAGCACGGAGAGGTTCGGCTCCCAGTCGCGGAGCCGCGAGCGGCTCACCTCGTAGATGCGCGTCTCCAGTCGCACCTGGGGCAGGTCGGACACCTCGATGAAGGCGAGGATGCGCCCGCCCGCCACCGACAGGGCCTTGGCGCGCGCGACGTTCGACGACAGGTCGTTCCCGACCGCGCTCCCGCCGAGCGAGCCGGCGCTGCCCGTGAACCCGCCCACGCTGGCGATCTGGACGCCCGGCACGCCCGCGTCCCCGCCGCTGGTGGTGAGCGAGCCGGCCTCGTTGGCCAGCACCTCGATGGAGCCGTCCCCGATCTGTCGACCCGCCACGAGGCGCGCCGCGGCCAGCAGCACACGCACCAGCTCGACCTGCCCGCGAACCTTGCCTTCGAGGACGAAGGTGTCGTCCTCGTCGTGCGGGATGCTCCCCTGGACCAGGCGCCTCACCCGGACCTCGGCGCCCCCGATCGGCGCGATCGCCCGGGCGATGCGCTCCTCGAGCGCCGGCGGAATGCCGTCGACCTGGATCAGGTTGATCACGTCGGCGTCGGAACGCCGGGGCTCGCCCGCCAGGAAGACGGCGCCCGCGTCGGAGCCTCCGTTCCCGGCACCGGCGTCGCCCGCGCTCGCGGCGCCCTCCCCCGCCGTCGCGTCGGGAGAACGCACGTAGACCTCCCCTTCCGACCGGTCTTCGCCCAGGTAGTCGAGGGCCATCGCCTCTGCGGCGCTGGCGTGGCGCGCCTCGGGCACCGTCCCGCGCAGCACCACCGCGTCGCGATCCGGTGCCGCCGAGACGCGGATGCTCTCGTGGATGCCGCGAAGGGCCGTGGCCAGCAGCGACAGGTCGCGCTCGACGCGGAGCCTCAGCTCGTCGACGCGACCGTCGGCGGTCCACAGCAGCACGTTCGTGCGACCCACGCCGCGGCCCAGGGCGAGCAGCTCCCGGCTGGTGAGCAGGTGGACCTGCGTCACGTTCGGATCGCCGATCGCCACCCGCTGCACGTCGGACGACAGCGCCACGCGCTTCTGCGTACCGAGCACGATGCGCAGCTCCTCGGCCTGCGAGGCGGTCGCCCAGGCCGACCCCAGGAGGGCGCCCAGCGCGATCAGGGCAGCGGCCGCGGCGGACGGGGGGCGGAGGATCATTCGCTCCTTCCGAGCTCCGAGCGAAGCGCCTCGCGCGCGCGGTTCAGGCGCGAGCGGATCGTGCCCACCGGAACCCCGAGCCGCCCCGCGATCTCCTGGTAGTCGAGCCCCTCGGCCCGCAGCGCGACCACGATGCGGTGGTCGTCGGAGAGCCCCTCCAGCGCCTGGCCGAGCCGGCGCTGGAGCTGCGCGGCCTCGACCGCCTCGCACGGATCGCAGAGCGGACACGTGGTCGCCCAGTCCGAGCCCGCGCGCTCCTCCCACTTGCGCCGGCGCTGCGCCGTGCGGCGGGCGTGCAGGCTGCGGTGCACCACGGTCCGCACCAGCCATCCGCGCGGGTTCGGAGGCGTCACACGCGCCCGCCAGAGCGTCACCAGCGCCTCCTGCACGGCATCCTCGGCCTCCTCGCCCGAGCCGAGGATCCGCTCCGCGACCTCCAGCAGCCGACTCAGGTGCGGCGCGACCAGGCGCTGCAGATCCTCATCCTTGTTCGTTCGGGCGTGCCGGGGGCGCCCGGGGCTGCCCGGCGGACCCACCACGGGGTCGGATTCCCGTGCAGCGGTCTGCACGATCTCCATGAGACTGACCTCTGTCGCTTCCGCCGGAACGAAGCCGATGGCGCGACTGGAACGGGGACGTTGCGAGGCGCTCGGCCGTCTCCCGACGGCACGAGTCCCCTGCGGCGCCCGGAACGGGACGCCGCGACCCGATCGAGATCAGACGGCGGGAGGTGCGCGGGGTCCGGAGGGCGAGCCGCGCCAGGACACCCGCGGTGCCGGCGGCCGGCCGAAGCCGATCCGCTCGATCCCGCGAGCCGGCCGCTCGAAGACGAGGCTCGGCGCGGCCGGATCGACGTCCTGGAGGTTCGCGCGGCAGAAGGCGCACAGGGCCGCCGGGTGCGAGGCCTCTTGCCCGGAAGCACCGTCTCCGGCCGCCACGCTCGCGGGCGTCGCCCCGTGCGGGGCGTGGTCGTGGGTGTGGACCGCCGAGCCCGCCGAAGCCGCGAACAACGCGATCGCGCCGAGGACGGCAATGCACCGCCACGGCCTCGAAAGTCGCGCTCGTTCGCTGGCTTGGGTCACGTCCCCTCGCGTCTGCCGTCTTCGCGCCCACCATATCGGAACGCGTCTGCCCGAAGCAAACCGGGCGCCATGGAACCCGAACGCGTCGAGCGGCACGGGCCGCGCCTCGCCGCCGGCATCGATCGCGCCGGCGCCCGGCTTCGGAACTCGAAACGGGACGTCGGCACCTAGTGGGTCGAAGCACGAGAACGCGATGTCGTCGCAGTGCCGCTGAGAGAACGAACAACCTGGGAATGGAGGATGCACATGAGCTGCCGTGGAACGAACCGGATCGCAGGCCTGGCGCTGGCGCTGAGCCTGCTGGCAACGCCTGCCGTCGCGCAGGAGCACTTCGACGTGCTGCTGTACGAGGATTCGAGCGGAGACGTGGGCACGGCCCTCGTCGACGTGGACACCGCCGGGGTCACGCCCGGACAGGTCATCGAGGGTGAGCTCCTCGGAGACACGCTCTCCGTGTCGCCCACCTTCACCGGCGAGGGCCCCGGGTTCTTCAGCTTCTCCGACACGGCGGTCGCGGGCGGCCCGCCGGGCTTTCCCGCCGGAGCGGACAACCTGACGGGCAGCTCCCAGGTGTCGCTCGACTTCCTGGTCGAGCCCACGCTCGGACTGAGCCTGGCCTTCTGGAACGACGGCCTGGGCCAGTGGGAGGCTCCCGGCGTCGGCGACTCGATCATGATGTCGACGCTGCTCGATCCGGGCGGATCGATCGACGGCACCAGCGAGATCATCGACATGGTGCTGGCCACGACCTCCGGCAGCGGCTCGATGGACGATCACCCGGACTACGAGCTGTCGAACGGCAGTCCGACCGGTGTGTACCTGGCCTACGGACAGGCCAGCGTGGCCGGCTACGCCGATCCCTCGATGCCGTTCTGGATCGTCTTCGGAACCCTCGACGAGTGCGAGGAGACCGACAGTTGCAACGCTGCGCAGGAGCTGTTCAACGAGGGCATCGAGGACCAGATCGACGCCGCCATCGGCTACACGGAGGCGAATCTCGTTCCCGAGCCCGGCACAGGACTCCTGCTGGCCTTCGGGCTGGGTGGCATGGCGTTGCGTCGGCGCGGAAAGCAGGAATAGCAGGACGAATCGCAGTCGATGCACGACGAGGCGCGGGGTGCCCCCCC
>JBNLVK010000261.1:0-7360 GCA_050618055.1 Myxococcota bacterium | reverse complement strand
GATGCCGTTGACCGTGCACTCCACCTGGCGGGCGCCGGCCCGCACCGCGGCCAGGCTGTTGGCCACCGCCAGGCCCAGGTCGTTGTGGCAGTGGACGGAGAAGCGCACGCCGTCGGCGCCCGGGACGCGCTCGCGCAGGTGGCGGATCAGGGCCGCGTACTCGTCGGGCTGGGTGTAGCCCACCGTGTCCGGCACGTTCAGCGTGGTGGCCCCTGCCTTCACGGCCACGTCGAAGACGTCGACCAGGTAGTCCCAGTCGGAGCGGGTGGCGTCCGCGGCCGAGAACTCCACGTCGTCCAGGTGGGCGCGGCCCTGGCGCACCGCCCGGTCGACCTCTTCCAGCACCTGATCGCGGGTCATTCGCAGCTTGTGCTCGAGGTGGATGTCGCTGGTGGCGATGAAGGTGTGCAGGCGGGGCCGGGCGGCGCCCTCGAGCGCCGAGAGCGCCCGCTCCACGTCCTCGACGCCGGTCCGCGCCAGGCCGCAGATCGAGACGCCGCGGACCTGCCGGGCGATCGCCTTCACCGACTCGTAGTCGCCCTCGCTGGCGATCGGGAAGCCGGCCTCGATCACGTCGACGCCCAGCTTCTCGAGCTGGCGGGCCAGCGAGAGCTTCTCGGCCAGGTTCATGCTGCAGCCCGGCGACTGCTCGCCGTCGCGCAGGGTGGTGTCGAAGATCAGGACCTGCTCGCTCATGGTTCCGTCCTCGGGGATTCGGCCAGGGGCGGCTTCGGAAGCTCCTCCAGCGTGGCGCCGGTGAGCCTGCGGACCACCCAGTCGAACGGGCCGGACAGGGTGTAGACCACGCCGATCACGAAGAGCGTGACCGAAGGCTCCTGCACGATCAACGCCAGCGCGATCACCACCATCACCAGCGTGCCGAAGGAGTGGCGCAGGTCGAGCTCCTTGCCGCTGCGGTAGGGAATGGGGCTCACCATCAGCAGGCCGAGCATGGCCACGCCGCCGGCCACCAGGAACTCGGGCACGTCGACGGTGACGCCGTTGTCGCGCAGGAAGCTCACGAACCACTGGGTCGAGGCGATGCAGCCGGCGGCCGCCGGGCTGGGCATGCCCTCGAAGCGGCCCTTGTAGCGGCCCGGCGACACGTTGAAGCGCGCCAGCCGCAGCGACGCGCAGGCGGTGTACAGGAAGACCATCACCCAGCCGGGGCGGCCCAGCGTGGCCAGGTTGCCGGCGGAGAAGGCCAGCATGGCCGGCGCCACGCCGAAGGAGACGGTGTCGGCGATGGAGTCGTACTCCATGCCGAACTTGCTGGTCGACTTGGTCATGCGCGCGACGCGGCCGTCGATGGTGTCGCAGACGCCGGCCAGGATGATCCCCAGCGCCGCCAGGTCGGGCTTGCCGGAGAAGGCCTGCACGATGGCGAAGAAGCCGAAGAACAGGTTCGCCGTGGTGATCAGGTGGGGCAGCAGGTAGAGCCGCGACGTGCCCTCCCTGCTGCGGCGCCGCCGGCGGCGACGTCGCTCGCGCTTCGCCTTGGGCGCGGCCCTCGCCGCGCCGTGTTCGTCTTCCGGCATCTAGTTCTTCGAGCGGTCGACGAGCCGGTTCTCCTTGAGCCAGGGCATCAGTTCGCGGAGCCGCGCGCCGACCTCCTCCATGGGATGGGCGGCGCCCCGCTTGCGCAGGGCGTCGAACTGCAGGTTTCCGGACCGGTTCTCCAGGATGAAGTCGCGGGCGAAGCGGCCCGACTGGATGTCGTCGAGGATCTGCTTCATGCGCGCCTTGGTGTCGGCGTCGACCACCTTCGGACCGCTGGTGAGGTCGCCGTACTCGGCCGTGTTCGACACCGAGTAGCGCATGTTGGCGATGCCGCCCTCGTAGATCAGGTCGACGATCAGCTTCACCTCGTGGATGGTCTCGAAGTAGGCCATCTCGGGGGCGTAGCCGGCCTCGACCAGCGTCTCGTAGCCGGCGGTCATCAACGCGGTGAGCCCGCCGCACAGCACGGCCTGCTCGCCGAAGAGATCGGTCTCGGTCTCCTCGCGGAAGTTGGTCTCGATGATGCCGGCGCGGCCCGCGCCGATGCCCTTGGCATAGGCCAGGGCGATCTGGAGCGTATCGCCGCTGGGATCCTGGTGGATGGCGACCAGCGACGGCACGCCGCGCCCCTGCTCGTAGTTGGCGCGCACCGTGTGCCCCGGACCCTTGGGCGCCACCATGAAGACGTTCACGTTCTCCGGCGGCTTGATCACGCCGAAGTGGATGTTGAAGCCGTGGGCCACCGCCAGGTAGTTGCCCGGCTGGAGGTTCGGCTCGACGTGCTCGCGGTAGATGTCCGCCGTGGTCTCGTCGGGGAGCGTCATCATCACCACGTCGGCCTCGCGGGCCGCCTCGCCCGGCGTCAGCACCCGCAGGCCCGCCGCCTCCGCCTTCGCCCAGGTGGGGGACTCCTTGCGCAGGCCCACGACGACCTCGACGCCCGAAGCCTTCAGGTTCTGGGCGTGGGCGTGACCCTGGCTGCCGTAGCCGAGCACGGCGACTACCCGGCCCTCGAGCCGGCCGAGGTCCGCGTCCTTGTCGTAGTAGATCTTGAGTGCCATGCGGGGAGGAGCTCCTGGGGGTGAAGGGGGTTGATGATGATTACGCAATGATTTCGGGCATGTCAAAGCGGCGCCGTCAGCCCTCGGTGGGCAGCCCGGTGCGCAGCACCTCGGCCTGGGCGCGGCGCACGTAGCGGGGCACCAGCGGCCCGGCGCTGCCGGCCGCCTGCCGGCCGAGCAGGCGGCGTCCCAGCCGGGCCACGTCCGACGCCCGGGCCGGACCGCCGGGCTCCTGGACCGCCACGCCCGGAGCCAGGCCCCGGCGCAGGGGGACGCAGGAAAGTCCCGCCGCGTCGCCCACCAGGCGGGCTCCGGCGGGCAGGCGCTCCGCCAGCTCCGCCCCGGCGTAGAGGCCCTCGGCGAGCACGTCGGGCTCGGGGTCCGCCGGGTCGGCGTAGCCGGCCGCGTACAGCTCGTCGCGCCGGGCGTCGAGCACGGCCACCACCGGACCCGGTCCGGGCGCGGCGCCCAGCGCCAGGGCGGCCAGGGTGGGCACCGGCACCACCGGCAGGTCGCTGCCGAAGCAGAGCCCCTTCACGGTCGCCACGCCGATGCGCAGGCCGGTGAAGGAGCCGGGACCGATCGAGACGGCGAAGCCGCCGACCGCGTCGAGGCGCAGCCCCGCCTCGGCCAGCAGCGCGTCGATGGCGGGCAGCAGCGACTCGGCCGTCGCCCGGTCCGGCGGCAGCACGCGCTCCCGGATCTCCCCGCCCGTCTCGAGCGCCACGCTGCCGCGTCCGCTGGCCGTCTCCAGCGCGAGCAGCGTCCCCGGATCAGGAGCCAACGCTGCGGCTCAGCCAGGACAGCAGGTCCGACCAGTGCCGCGACAGATCGTTCCAGAAGGCCAGACCCATCAACAGCACCAGCACCGTGAAGCCGATCTGCTGGAAGATCTCGCGGGTGCGCAGGGACAGCGGAGCGCGGCGGATGCCCTCGACCGCGAAGATCACCGCCTGGCCGCCGTCGAGGATCGGGATGGGCAGCAGGTTCAGGATGCCCAGGTTGATGCTGATCAGCACCAGCACCGAGAGGTAGACCTCCCAGCCCATCTCGAAGGCGCGTCCGGCGATGCTGGCGATGCCGATGGGACCGGCCAGCTGCTTGCGCGACACCTCGCCGGTGATGAGCTTCGAGAGCCCCTGGAGGAAGTTCGCGGTGTAGTCGACGGTCATGCGCACCGAGCGGGGGCCCGCCACCAGCGGGTTGCGCTCCTGGTCGCGTCCGACGCTGCCGCGCAGGCTGCTCACCTCGGCGGCGATGCCCACCAGGTAGCGCGGCTCCTTGATGCCCAGCCCCGCCGCGTCGATCTCGTCGAGCTCGGGCGCCACCGACACGGTGGTCACCCGTCCGTTGCGGGCATAGGCCAGCCGGAGCGCCCGTCCCTCGCTGGTGCGCACCGTCTCGGCGAAGGATCCGAAGCTCCCCACCGGCTCGCCGTCGACCGACAGGATGAGGTCGCCCTCGCGCAGCCCGCCCCGGTCGGCCGGGCTGCCCTCGCGCACCGAGCGGATCAGCACGTTGGCCGGCACCAGGCCCAGCGCCTCGAGGTCGCCCTCCGCGGGAACGTTCACGCGGCGCGTCTCGGCGCCCTCTTCCAGGCTCGCCTGGAGCGTCAGCGCCACCTCGCCGCTCGCGGCGGCGTAGGCCTCGCGCAGGCCCTCCCAGTCCTCGACCGGCGTGCCGTCGACGGCGCTCACCACCTCGCCGGAGCGGATGCCCGCCCGGTGAGCCGGCGACGCCTGGTCCGGCACGCCCACCACCGCCGACAGCCGGCGGTGACCGGCGCCGGCCCAGCCCAGGTCGACCCGCTCGCCGAACTCGTTCATGGTGGGCCGCACGGCCACGTCCAGCGCGACCTCTTCGACGGCGCCGTCGCGCTCGACCGTGAGCCGCAGCGCGTCGCCCGGACTCTCGCGCACCGCGTCGTCGAACTCGTCCCACCAGGCCACCGGCTCGCCGCCGACCGCCTTCACCACGTCGCCGGCACGCAGCCCGGCCTGCGCCCCCGGCGAGCCGGGCTCGACCAGGCCGATCTCGGGCAGCGGACGCGGAAGGCCCACCGCCAGGCTGCCCATGAACACGAAGACGGGCAGCAGCAGGTTCATGGCCGGTCCGGCGAAGACGATGGCCAGCTTCTGCCAGGTCGGCTTCGCACCCAGGGTCTCGTCCGGGTGGGCGAGCAGCGCCGGGTCGTCGGTCTCGTCCGGGTTCTCGCCCAGCATCTTCACGAAGCCACCCAGCGGGAACCAGGCCACCACGTACTCGGTGTGACCGCGCACCCAGCGCATGCGGTAGGGCCCGAAGCCGATGGGCGGGCCGAAGCCCAGCGAGAACTTGAGCACCCGCACGCCGCAGGCCTTGGCCACCACGAAGTGGCCCAGCTCGTGGACGAAGATCAGGATCGACAGCAGCAGCACGAAGGCGAACATCATCGACACGGGCGATCTCCCCCGTCTGCGGCGAGCCGTTCGCGGGCGCGGGCGCGCGCCCAGGCGTCGGCGGCCGCCACGTCGTCCAGGTCGCGCAGCGCGGCGCCGGAGCCGCCGGCCAGGTGCTCCTCGAGGACGGCGGCGTTGGTCGCGGCGATGGCCGGGAACGGCAGCCCGCCCTCCAGGAAGGCGGCCACCGCCACCTCGTTGGCGGCGTTCAGCACGGCCGGCGCCGCCTCGTCGCCGGCCAGCGCCGCGTAGGCCAGCTCGAGGCACGGGAAGCGCTTGGTGTCCGGCGTCTCGAAGTCGAGGCGGGCGACGGCCGCCAGGTCCAGGCGCGGCAGCTCCAGCGGCAGGCGGTCGGGCCAGGCCATGGCCACCGCGATGGGCACGCGCATGTCCGGCAGCCCGAGCTGGGCGATCACCGACGAGTCCACGAACTCGACCAGCGAGTGCACGATCGACTGGGGATGCACCACCACGTCCACCCGGGACGGTGGCACGTCGAACAGCCAGCGCGCCTCGATGACCTCGAGGCCCTTGTTCATCAGCGTGGCCGAGTCGATGGTGATCTTCGGACCCATCTCCCAGTTCGGGTGGTTGAGCGCTTCGTCCACCGTAGCCTCGCTGATGCGCAACGCACTCCAGGTGCGGAACGGACCGCCCGAGGCGGTGAGCAGCAGGCGGCGCACGCTCTCGCGCGGCTCGTCGCGCAGGGCCTGGAAGATGGCGCTGTGCTCGCTGTCCACCGGCAGCAGCGCCACGCCGTGGGCCCGGACCTCGCGCAGCACCAGCGCGCCGGCGGTCACCAGCGACTCCTTGTTCGCCAGCGCCACGTCGCGCCCGGCGCGGATCGCCGCCAGCGTGGGCCGCAGCCCGGCGGCGCCCACGATGGCGGCCACCACCAGGTCGGCGGGCCCGGACGCGATCTCGCAGGCGCCGGCCTCGCCGGCCACGATCTCCACCGCCATTTCCGCCCCGTCGGGACCCAGCGCCTCGCGCAGCGCCTGGGCCGACGCCGCGTCGGCCACCGACACCCGCTCGGGGCGGTGGGCGCGCACCTGCTCCGCCAGCTTCGCCACGTTGCGACCGGCGGCCAGCGCCACCACCCGGTAGCGGTCCGGGAACTCGGCGGCGACGGCCAGGGTCTGCTCGCCGACGCTCCCGGTGCTGCCCAGCACCGCGATGCGCTTCGGCTCGCCCATCAGTCGGCCGATCCGCCCCTCACCTGTGCGCTGGTGAGGCCGAAGCGCCGCTCGCGCCGCGCGTACTCCTCGAGCGCCGCCGCCAGGTGCTCCTCGCGGAAGTCGGGCCACATGAGGTCGGTGGTGTAGATCTCCGAGTACGCGATCTGCCACAGCAGGAAGTTCGACACGCGCGACTCGGCCCCGGTCCGGATCAGCAGGTCCGGGTCGGGCAGTTCCGGATCGTAGAGGTAGGCGGCGAAGGTCTTCTCGTCGAGGTGCTCGGCGTCGACCTTGCCCAGCTCGGCGTCGCGCAGCAGGCGGCGCGCCGCGTCCACGATCTCGGCGCGCCCGCCGTAGGAGAGCGCGAAGGTGAGCGTCATGGCGCGGCCGTCCTTCGTGCGCTCCACCGCGTCCTCGACGCGCTTGCGCACCGACGGCGGCACCCGCTCGAGCCGACCGATCACCCGCACGCGGATGTCGTTGTCGATCACCTCCTGGAGCTCGACGTCCAGGTAGTGGTCGAGCAGACGCATCAGCTCCGTCACCTCGGCCTGGGGCCGGTTCCAGTTCTCGATGGAGAACGCGTAGAGCGTGAGGAACCCGACGCCCAGGTCGCCGGCGGAGCGCACCACGGCCCTCACCGCCTCCAGGCCCTCGCGGTGGCCCTCGTTGCGGTCGCGGCCGCGGCTCTCGGCCCAGCGGCCGGTGCCGTCCATGATGGTGGCGACGTGCCGGGGGATGCGATCGGTGCGCGTGGGGCCTTCGCTCATGCCTAGACCTGGAGGATCTCCTCCTCCTTCTGGGACGTCATCTCGTCGATCTTCTTGACGTAGTCGTCGGTCAGCGCCTGGATCTTCTTCTCCTCCCGGCGCCGGTCGTCGGCGGGCACGGAGCCCTCGGACTCCAGGTCCTTCAGCATGGAGAGCGCGTCGCGACGTCCCTCCCGCACGCCGACCTTGTGGTCCTCGGCGAGCCGATGCACGTGCTTGACCAGCTCCTTGCGGCGCTCCTCGGTGAGCGGCGGAATCGGGATGCGCACGACCTTGCCGTCGTTGCTGGGCGTCAGCCCCAGGTCGGAGGACAGGATGGCCTTCTCGATGTCGCCCATGGCGCCCTTGTCGTAGGGCGAGATGACGATCAGGCGCGGGTCCGGGGTGAGATCGGCAGAGCGGCGTGGAGGGAC
>JBNLVK010000260.1:0-25430 GCA_050618055.1 Myxococcota bacterium | reverse complement strand
CTAGCACTCAACGTTTACGGCGTGGACTACCAGGGTATCTAATCCTGTTTGCTCCCCACGCTTTCGCGTCTCAGCGTCAGTCACCGTCCAGATGGCCGCCTTCGCCACTGGTGTTCCTCCCGATATCTACGAATTTCACCTCTACACCGGGAATTCCGCCTTCCTCTCCGAGACTCTAGCGAGGCAGTTTCGATTGCAGTTCCGGGGTTGGGCCCCGGGATTTCACAACCGACTTGCCAAGCCGCCTACACGCGCTTTACGCCCAATGATTCCGAACAACGCTCGCACCCTCCGTATTACCGCGGCTGCTGGCACGGAGTTAGCCGGTGCTTCCTTTGGAGGTACCGTCAGGCTGCCACCCTGTTCGAATGGCTACCGTTCTTCCCTCCCGACAGAGGTTTACGACCCGAAGGCCTTCATCCCTCACGCGGCGTTGCTGGGTCAGGCTTTCGCCCATTGCCCAAAATTCCCGACTGCTGCCTCCCGTAGGAGTCTGGACCGTGTCTCAGTTCCAGTGTGGCTGATCATCCTCTCAGACCAGCTACTGATCGGAGCCTTGGTGAGCCGTTACCTCACCAACAAGCTAATCAGACGCGGGCTCATCGACAGGCGATAGCTTCCAAGGAGAGGCCATCTTTTTCCGCAGGCTCCAAGAAGCCCGTGGTCTCATCCGGTATTAGCCCCAGTTTCCCGGGGTTGTCCCAGACCCGAAGGCAGATTACCCACGCGTTACTCACCCGTGCGCCACTCGAGTACCCCCCGAAGGGGGCCTTTCCGTTCGACTTGCATGTCTAAAGCACGCCGCCAGCGTTCGTTCTGAGCCAGGATCAAACTCTCCAGTTCAAACCTAGCCGGCGTGACACATTGCTGCGTCACACCGAGTTGTTCGGACCGCGAAGCCGAAGCTCCGCGGATTCGATGGGAAATACATGTCCCATAGGACCATCCATCGAGCTTTCCCAAGCTCGAAGGACCGCACGCTATTCAGTTTTCAAAGACCGAGCGAAACCGCCCCGGACCTGTGATGGGTCCCGGCGGTGGGGGTTGGTTCCGGGCGAGACCCCTGGGGCCACCCGCGGAAACCGGGAGGCGGAACTTACGAGACGGTGAGGGGTCGGTCAAGCCCCAACCCCACGGGTTTCCGGTGTTTCTTGCAGATTGGGGCCGCCCTTCGCCCCGCGGGGATGGAGTCAGCTCACCGTGACGTTGTCAAAACGCCGTTTCCCGACCTTTAAGAGATAGGGGCCGCCGGCGCCGAGGCGCAGGGTGGGATCGTCCACCCGCTCGCCGTCCAGGGCCACGCCGCCCTGCACCACCAGGCGCCGGGCCTCGCCGTTCGACTTCGCGAAGCCGGCCTGCACGATGATGGCGAGCAGGCCCATGCCGCCGTCACCCGCCAGTGTCAGCTCCGGCACGTCGTCGGGCACCTCCTTCTTCTGGATCACGCTGCGGAAGTGCTCGGCCGCGGCGGCGGCCGCGTCGGCACCGCGGAAGCGTTCGACGATGCGCGACGCGAGCGTGTGTTTGAAGGCCAGCGGATCGCCGCCGCCCTCGCCGATCTCCGCGCGCTGCGCCGCCAGGTCGTCCCACTCGCCCGCCGACAGCACGTCGTAGTAGTCGAGCATCAGCGCGTCCGAGATGCTCATCACCTGCCCGTACACCTGCTCCGGCGGATCGCTGATGCCGATGGCGTTGCCCAGGCTCTTCGACATCTTCTCCGCACCGTCGGTGCCGACCAGCAACGGATGGGTGATGACCGCCTGGGGCGGCTGCCCGTAGTCGCGCTGGATCTCGCGGGCCATCAGCAGGTTGAAGGTCTGGTCGGTGCCGCCCAGCTCGACGTCGGAGTGCAGCGCCACCGAGTCGTAGGCCTGGGCGAACGGGTACAGGAACTCGTGTACGGCGATGGGCGCGCCGGCGGCGTAGCGCTTGGCGAAGTCGTCGCGCTCGAGCAGGCGCGCGACGGTGTAGTGGGAGCAGAGCCGCACGAAGTCGGACGGCTTGAGCGCATCCATCCACTCGCCGTTGAAGCGGATCTCCGCCCGGTCCACGTCGAGCAGCAGGCCGGCCTGCTCCACGTAGGTGGCCGCGTTCTCCTTCACCTGCTCCTCGGAGAGCGCCGGGCGCGTCTTCTTCTTGCCGGACGGATCGCCGATGCGCGCGGTGAAGTCGCCCACCAGGAAGATCGGCATGTGCCCGAGCTCCTGGAAGCGGCGCAGCTTCGAGAGCACGACCGTGTGGCCCAGGTGGATGTTGGGCGACGAGGGGTCGAGGCCCAGCTTCACCCGCAGCGGGCGGCCCTCCTCGAGGGCCGTCGCCAGCCGCTCGCGCAGCTCGTCCTCTCCGTAGAAGTCGACGGCGCCGTCGCGCATGACCGCGAGCTGGCGATCGACCTCCTTCCGCGTGGCGGCACTCGTCACGACTCCGAGCCTCCCTCGACCCACCCCTGCTCCGTCACGATCGCATCCATCGGGCGATCCCGCGAGTCGTGGGGGACCCGGGGCACCAGCTGGAGCCGGTAGGCGACGCCGATCCGCAGCGGGCCCCCGCCGGCCCGGTCCGCCAGGGCGCGATCGTAGTGGCCGCCGCCCCGGCCCAGCCGCCGGCCCGCCCGGTCGAAGGCCACGCCGGGCACGAGCACCACGTCGCCCTCCAGAAGCGCCTCGGGCGGACGGTCGGCGGGCGGCGCCAGCACGCCCTTCGCGCCGGGGCGCAGCTCGTCCCACCGCCCCACCGCGGCGAAGCGGAGCCCGCCGTCCTCCTCCAGGCGGGGAAACAGGCAGCGCGCCCCCCGCGCCGAGAGCGCCTCGAAGGTCGGGCGCAGGGGCAGCTCGTCGGGCAGCTCGGCGTAGAACGCGACCCGGCCGCTGCGCGCCGCCCGATCGACGGCGGGCAGGTCGAGCAGCAGCGCGGCCACGGCGCGGCCGGCCGCCTCCCGGTCCGAGGGGGCCACCGCCTTGCGTCGCGCGAGCATCGTGCGGCGCAGACGCCGCTTGTCCGACGAGCTCAGGGAGCCTCGGGGTGCAGCCCCGACTCGGCCAGGTCGATCAGTGCCTTCAGCCGGTCGTCGGGAAGCGCGGCGGCGCGAGCGCGCTGGCCCACCAGCTCGCGCGCCAGGTTCAGCGAGGTGAGCATGGCGACGTCGAGCGAGTCGATGGCGCCCGTGCGCGCCGCCACCTTCTCCATGGTGGCGTCGACGTAGGACGCGATGCGCTGGAGCTCGGCCGGGTCCTCGTCGCTGCGGATCCGGAACTCCTTGCCCCGGATCTGCACCGGGGTTCCACGCCGTTCGCTCATCCGGCCTCCGAAGGCGCCGCCTCGGACGCCGCCAGCTGGGCGTCGAGCGCGTCCATCTGGGCGATCAGCTCGTCGATGCGCTTGGCCACGTCCTGGCGGCGCTGGTTCGCCTCGAGCAGCTGCCCTTCCAGGGCGATCACGCGGCCCGACTTCTCGTCGAGGGCGTGCTGGAGGGAGGCGGCCTCTTCGCGCAGGCGGGCGTTCTCTTCCACCAGGGCGCCGATGGCGCGCTCGAGCCGGTCGAGATCGTAGACCGGCGCGGACGACATGGCGGACTCGCTGTTCGAGGTCGCTTGCGAGATGGCCCACCCCCAGGCATCGCAACGACCGAATCGTAACGATTCTTCGAGGGATCGTCTACACGAAGGCGTTGCGGCTCTGCAATCGCGAGTCGCCCATCAGGTAGGCGTCGACCGCCCGGGCGGCCTCGCGCCCCTCCCACTGGGCCCAGACCACCAGGCTCTGCCCCCGCCGGCAGTCGCCGGCCGCGAACACGCCGGGCTCGCTGGTGACGAAGCGGCGCGTGTCGGCCTTGACATTGCCCCGAGGGTCGAGCTCGACCGACAGGCCCTCGACCAGCCCCTCGTGCACCGGGTGCACGAAGCCCATGGCCAGCAGCACCAGGTCGGCCGGCAGCTCGAACTCGCTGCCGGGCACCTCGCGCAGGGTGTTCATGAGCGGCCGGTCCAGGCGGTCGCGGTCGAACTCCACCTTCACGCCGTGCAGGCGCCGGACGCGTCCGTCCTCGCCGGAGAGGTGCTTGGTCATCATGGCGTAGTGGCGCTCGCCGCCCTCGGCGTGGGAGCTGGAGACGTTGAAGTAGTACTTCTTCGACATCGGCCAGGGCTCGGAGGGGTGGCGGCCCTCGGGCGGTCGCGGCAGCAGCTCGAGCGAGGTGACCGACGCCGCCCCCTGGCGGTGCGAGGTGCCGATGCAGTCGGATCCGGTGTCGCCGCCCCCCAGGATGATCACGTGCTTGCCGCCGGCCAGGATGTCCCGGCCGGGGTCCAGGGCGTCTCCGGCCACGCGCCGGTTCTGCTGGGGCAGGAAGTCCATGGCGAAGTGGACGCCGTCGAGCTGGCGGCCGGGCACGTCCAGGTCGCGCGGCGCCTCGGCGCCCGTGGCCAGCAGCACCGCGTCGAAGCCGGCGCGCAGGTCGGCCACCGACAGGTCCACGCCCACGTTCACGCCGGTCTGGAAGATCACGCCCTCGGCGCGCATCTGCTCCAGGCGGCGGTCGATCAGCCACTTCTCGAGCTTGAAGTCGGGAATGCCGTAGCGCAGCAGACCGCCCAGCCGGTCGCTCTTGTCGAAGAGCGTCACCGTGTGGCCGGCGCGGGTCAGCTGCTGGGCCGCCGACATGCCGGCCGGGCCGGAGCCGATCACCGCCACCGAGCGGCCCGTGCGCCGCTCGGGCATGACCGGCTTCACCCAGCCCTCGTCCCAGCCCCGGCGCACGATCTCCCACTCGATCTGCGTGATCGTCACCGGGTCCTGGTTGATGCCCAGCACGCAGGCCTGCTCGCACGGCGCCGGACACACCAGGCCCGTGAACTCGGGGAAGTTGTTGGTCGAGTGGAGACGCGCCAGCGCGTCCTCCCACTTGTCGCGGAAGACCAGGTCGTTGAAGTCGGGGATGATGTTCCCCAGCGGGCAGCCGTTGTTGCAGAACGGGATTCCGCAGTCCATGCAGCGCGAGGCCTGCGTCTTCGCCTTCTCCGGCGGGAAGTCCTCCTGCACGACCTGGTAGTCGGACAGGCGCTCCTCGACGGGACGGTACTGCGTCCCCTCGCGGCCGTGCTTCAGGAAACCTCGTACGTCGCCCATTTCAACCGTTTCCGCTCTCGGCGCTGATGCGGTCGTTCAGCGCGCGCTTGTAGTCCTTCGGGAAGACCTTCACGAACTTCGGTGCGAAGCTCGCCCACTTGCGCAGCACCTCGTCGGCCTTCTTGCTGCGCGTGTACTGGAAGTGCTTGCGGATCAGGCGCTGGAGCGTCTCGACGTCCTCGTCGTCCAGCGGGTCGAGATCGATCGTCTCCGGGTTCACCCGATCGGCGAAGCGGCCGTCCTCGTCCAGCACGTAGGCGATGCCTCCGCTCATGCCGGCCCCGAAGTTGCGTCCGGTCCTGCCCAGCACGACCGCCGTGCCGCCGGTCATGTACTCGCAGCCGTGGTCGCCCACGCCCTCGACCACCGTCTGGGCGCCGCTGTTGCGCACGCAGAAGCGCTCGCCGGCGACCCCCTGGAAGAAGGCCTCGCCGCTGGTGGCGCCGTAGAGCACCACGTTGCCGGTGATGATGTTCTCCGACGGATCGAAGTCGGAGCCCTCGGGCACCCGCACGACGATGCGCGCCCCGCACAGGCCCTTGCCGCAGTAGTCGTTGGTGTCGCCCTCGACCTCGAAGGTCATGCCGCGGGTGCAGAAGGCGCCCAGGCTCTGGCCGGCGCTGCCGGTCAGCCGCAGCGTGATCGTGTCGTCGGGCAGCCCCTCCTCGCCGTACTTCAGCGACACCTCGGAGCCCAGGATCGTGCCGAGCGTGCGATCCGTGTTGCGGGTCGCGTGCTCGATCACCACCGGCTCGCCGCGCTCCAGCGCCGGCGCCGCCTGCTCCAGGAACTGCATGTCCACGACCTGCTCGAGCTCCTCGGCCAGCGTCTGGCCGCCGGTGTTGTAGAGGTCGTGGGAGACGTCCGGCTTCGCCAGCAGCTCGGAGAAGTCGAGCCCCTTCTGCTTCCAGTGGTTCGCCGCCCTCTCGACGTCGAGGCACTGGGTCTGGCCGATCATCTCGTTCATGGTGCGGAAGCCCAGCTCCGCCATGATCTCCCGGCACTCCTCGGCGATCCACAGCAGGTACTGCACGACGCTGTCCGGCGTGCCCGCGAAGCGCTCGCGCAGTACCGGATCCTGGGTGGCGATGCCCACCGGGCAGGTGTTCAGGTGGCAGACGCGCATCAGGATGCAGCCCATCGCCACCAGCGGCGCCGTCGAGAAGCCGAACTCGTCGGCGCCCAGCAGCGCGGCGATCGCCACGTCGCGACCGGTCTTCAGTCCGCCGTCGGTCTGCACGCGGATGCGGCCGCGCAGGTCGTTCATCACCAGCGTCTGCTGGGTCTCGGCCAGGCCGATCTCCCAGGGCATGCCCGCGTACTTGATGGAGGCCTGGGGCGAGGCGCCGGTTCCGCCGTCCATGCCCGAGATGAGCACGCCGTCGGCCTTGCCCTTCGACACGCCGGCCGCGATGGTGCCGACGCCGGTCACCGACACCAGCTTCACCGACACCCGGCTGCGCCGGTTGGCGTTCTTCAGGTCGTAGATCAGCTGGGCCAGGTCCTCGATGGAGTAGATGTCGTGGTGGGGCGGCGGCGAGATGAGGCCCACGCCCGGCGTCGAGTGCCGGACCCGGGCGATGGTCTCGTTCACCTTGTGGCCGGGCAGCTCGCCGCCCTCGCCGGGCTTGGCGCCCTGGGCGACCTTGATCTGCATCTCGTCCGAGTTCACCAGGTACCAGCTGGTGACGCCGAAGCGCCCCGACGCCACCTGCTTGATGGCGCTGCGCCGCGAGTCGCCGTTCGGGTCCGGGGTGAAGCGGTCCGAGTCCTCGCCGCCCTCGCCGGTGTTGCTCTTGCCGCCCAGCCGGTTCATGGCGATGGCCAGCGTCTGGTGCGCCTCGAGCGAGATCGACCCGTAGCTCATGGCGCCGGTGCAGAAGCGCTTCACGATCTCGCCGGCCGGCTCCACCTCGTCGAGCGGCACCGACGGGCGGTCGCCCTTGAAGCGGAACAGGCCGCGCAGGGTGCAGGCGTTCTCGGCGTCGCCGTCGGCGGCGGCGCTGAAGAGCTTGTAGTCCTCGTAGCTGCCGCGGCGCAGGGCGATCTGGAGGTTCGCCACCGTGTCCGGGTTGAAGGTGTGGCGCTCGCCGCGGGCGCGCCACTGGTAGAGGCCGCCCGGATCCAGCTCCGGGTAGTGGAAGTCGCTGCCCGGGAAGGCCCGGCGGTGGCGCATCGCCGCCTCGCGGGCGATCACCTCGTAGCCCACGCCGGACACCCGGGACGCGGTGCCGCGGAAGCAGCGGTCGACCAGGTCGCGGTCGAGGCCGATCGCCTCGAAGATCTGGGCGCCGCGGTAGCTGGCCAGCGTCGAGATGCCCATCTTGGCGAAGGTCTTGAGCAGGCCCTTGTCGGTGGCCTTGATGTAGTTGGCGATGGCCGTCTCGACGTCCAGGTCGGGGGACGTGAAGGTCCCGTCCTCCACCAGCTCGGCCAGGGTCTGGAGCGCCAGGTAGGGGTTGATGGCCGCCGCGCCGTAGCCGATCAGCAGCGCCATGTGCGCCACCTCGCGGGCCTCGCCGGTCTCGCAGACCAGGCCGCAGCGCGTGCGCAGGGTCTGGCGGATCAGGTGGTGGTGGACGGCGCCGGTGGCCAGCAGCATGGGGATGGGCGCCTGGTCCGGCGAGACCTCCCGGTCCGACAGGATCAGGATGTTCGCACCGTCGCGGACCGCCGCCTCGGCCTCGTCGCAGATGCGGTCGAGGGCCGCCGCGAGGCCCTCGCCGTGCTCCGCCACCTTGAACACGCAGGAGAGCGTGACCGAGCGGAAGCCGTCCTCGCCGATGGCGCGCAGCTTCTCGAGCTCCTCGTCGGTGATCACCGGGTGCTCGAGGCGGATCATGCGGGCGTGGTCGGCCGTCTCCTCCAGCAGGTTGCGCTCGGCACCGAGGGTCGAGTAGAGGGCCATCACCGGCCGCTCGTTGATCGAGTCCATGGCCGGGTTCGAGACCTGGGCGAACTGCTGCTTGAAGTAGCGGTACAGCATCTGGGGCCGGTCCGAGAGGCAGGCCAGCGCGGCGTCCTCGCCCATCGATCCGATCGGCCACTTGCCCTGCACCGCCATGGGCGCGAGCAGGATCTTCAGGTCCTCCTCCGAGTAGCCGAAGGCCTGCTGGAGGGCGAAGCGCTGCTCCGGGTTGCGCTTCTCCGCCGGCACGGCGGTCTCGGGCAGGTCGCGCAGCAGCACCCGACCGTTCTCGACCCACTCGCGGTACGGACGCCGCTCCACGTAGCGGCGCTTGAGCTCCTCGTCGCCGACGATGCGGCCCTCGTCCGGGTCGATCAGGAAGATCTTGCCCGGGTGGAGGCGCTCCTTCACCAGGATCTTCTCCGGCGGAATGTCCACGCAGCCCACCTCGGAGGCCATCACCACCAGGCCGTCCTTGGTGACCACGTAGCGCGACGGCCGCAGGCCGTTGCGGTCGAGCACGGCGCCGATCACGCGGCCGTCGGTGAAGGCCAGCGACGCCGGGCCGTCCCAGGGCTCCATCATGAACGAGTGGTACTCGTAGTAGGCGCGCAGGTCCGGGTCCATGTCGTCCCGGTTCTCCCACGCCTCCGGCACCATCATCAGCACCGCCTCGGGAAGCTCCCGTCCGGTCAGCGCCAGGAACTCCAGGGCGTTGTCGAAGCGGGCCGAGTCGGACGCGCCCTCGCGCATGATCGGGTAGAGCTTGGGCAGGTCGTCGCCGAACAGCTCCGACGCCATCGTGCCCTCGCGGGCGTGCATCCAGTTCTGGTTGCCCTCGATGGTGTTGATCTCGCCGTTGTGGGCCAGGTAGCGGAACGGGTGGGCCAGGTCCCAGGCGCCGAGCGTGTTGGTGCTGTAGCGCGAGTGGACCAGGCACAGGGCCGACGTGAACTCGGGATCGCAGACGTCGGGGAAGAAGCCCTCGATCTGCTTCGAGATCAGCATGCCCGTGTAGACGACGGTGCGGCTCGACAGGCTGGGCACGTAGAAGAAGTGCTCGTCGCCGTGCAGCGCGGCGATCTCCTTCTCCACCAGCCGCCGGATCACGTAGAGCTTGCGCTCGAAGGCGTCGCCGTCGGCGGCCTGGGCACCCTCGGCGGCCACGAAGACCTGGCGCAGCACCGGCAGGCTCTCGCGGGCCAGCCAGCCGATCGCCTCCGGGTCGTGGGGGACGTCGCGCCAGCCGAGCACGCGCTGGCCCTCGGCGGCCACCGTGCGCTCCAGGATCTCCACCTGGGCGGCCGCGGCCTGCTCGTCCCGGGCCAGGAAGACCTGGCCCACGGCGTAGCGGCCGGCCGGCGGCAGATCGATGCCCAGCTTCCCGGCCTCGCGGCGCAGGAAGGCGTCGGGCACCTGCACGATCAGACCCGCGCCGTCGCCCGTGTCCGGGTCGCAGCCGCAGGCGCCGCGGTGCTCCAGGTTCACGAGCACCTGGATCCCCTGCTCGACGATCTCGTGGGAGCGCTCGCCGCGGATGTTCGCCACGAAGCCGACGCCGCAGGCGTCGTGCTCGTGGGCGGGATCGTAGAGGCCGTGCGCCCCGACGCGTCCGAAACCGTTCTTCATCGCCCCGTCCTTCATCTGACTGCTCGCCTCCGACCACCCGATCGCCGCGGCGGGCGCGAGGCCTCCTCGTCGGCGTCGTCCCCGCCGAGCGCGATGCGCGAGCGCTCGGTGTGGGTCGACAGCACGACCATCGTCTCCGTTCGCGCCACTCCCTCGAGCCCGCGGACCGCCTCGATCAGCCGCTCGAGCGACGCGGTGTTGCGCGTCTTCACCTTCAGCATGAGCGTGTGGGCACCGGTGACGTGGTGGCACTCGAGCACCTCTTCCATGCCCGCCACGGCTCCTTCGACCCCGCGCACCGTGTCGGTGGTGCACTGTACGCCGATGAAGGCGGCCACGTCCTTGCCCAGGCGCCGCGCGTCGAGCAGCGCGGTGTAGCTGCGGATGAGCCCCGCCTCCTCGAGCTTGTGGATGCGGTCGACCACGGCCGGAGCCGACAGGCCGACCTTCTCGCCGATCGCGGCCAGCGGCTGTTTGCAGTTGTCCTGGAGCAGCTCGAGGATCGCGCGGTCCGTGGCGTCGAGCTCGAGCGCGTCGCGGTTGAATTTCATTAGGCGGCGCCTCTTTGCGGGCGAAATCTATAAGGGAAAAGTGCCCTATTCGTCAAGGAAATCGGGCCTTGGGCGCAAATCGAGGCACCCTCCATTCAGGGGGTGCGCGTGCCGCCGTCGGCCCATCCGGGACGCCCTCCCCTGTCTTCCCGCGCCTTCCCCCCGGGGAAAGACTCCCCGGCTCACCCCAGCAGGGCGCGCAACCGGTCGGGATGATTGGTGAAGATCCCGTCCACCCCGCGCTCGACCAGCGTCTCCATCTGCGCCGGATCGTCGACGGTGTAGACGTGGACCCGCAGTCCGGCGGCGTGGGCCCGCTCCACGTTCTCCTCCGACGCCAGCCCGGCCCAGAAGTGGACGGCGCAGGCGCCGAAGCGCTCGGCCCGCTCCAGCCAGCCGCGCGGCGCACGCCCCGAGACCAGCACGCCGATGCGCGCCTCGCTCGACGCGGCGCGCAGCGCCTCGAGCACCGGGTCGAAGAAGGAGGAGAAGAGCGTGTCCGCGAGCAGACCGCGCGCCTCGACCGCGGCCAGGGTCGCCGCCTCCAGGCCCGCGTAGGGGGCGGCCGTGCCGCGCTTCAGCTCGAGGTTGAAGGGAATGCGCGAGCCGAAGCGGTCGAGCACCTCGTCGAGCACCGGGACGCGCTCGCCGTCTCCGGCGTCGAGGGCGAGGATCTCCTCGAGCGTGGCATCGGCGATCTCGCCCGCGCCCCCCAGGCCGCGCAGCTCCTCGTCGTGGGTGATCACGATCGCCCCGTCGCGTGTGCGGTGCAGGTCGATCTCGATCATGTCGGCACGCTGGGTGACGGCCAGCTCGTAGGCGGGCAGCGTGTTCTCGGGCGCGTGCGCCGACGCCCCCCGGTGCGCGATCACCAGCGTCAAGCGTTCCGATCCCAGTCCCGCGACCGCTCCACCGCCCGCTTCCAGTCCTCGGCGGCACCGCCGCGTCGCGGCGCGCAGCCGCCCTTCGCTCGCCGGCCGCTCGGGCTCCGCCCTCGCTGGCTCGCTGCGCGGCCGCTTCGCGGCCTTGCAAGGCTCATTCTGCCCATCCCCGCGACCGCTCCACCGCCCGCTTCCAGTCGGCGTAGAGGGCGTCGCGGCGGTCGGCGGACATCGAGGGCTCGAAGGTGGTGAGCCCGCCGCCTGCGCCGGGCAGGGCGTCGCGACCGGCGTAGAAGCCGGTGGCGAGGCCGGCCAGGGCCGCGGCTCCGAAGGCGGTCACCTCGAGCACCGCCGGCCGCTCCACCGGCACGCCCAGCACGTCCGCCTGGAACTGCATCAGGAAGTCGTTGGCCGCCGCGCCGCCGTCGACGCGCAGCGCCGGCAGCGAAAGGCCCGAGTCCTCGCGCAGGCACTCGACCACGTCGCGCGTCTGGTAGGCGATCGACTCCAGGGTGGCGCGGATCACGTGCTCCCGGGTCGTGCCGCGCGTCAGGCCGACCAGCACGCCGCGGGCGCGTTCGTCCCAGTAGGGGGCGCCGAGCCCGGTGAAGGCGGGCACCAGGTAGCAGCCGGCCGTGTCCTCGACCGAGCGGGCCGCGGCCTCGGTGTCGGCCGCGTCGTCGACCAGCCGCAGTCCGTCGCGCAGCCACTGCACCGCCGAGCCGGTCACGAAGATGCTGCCCTCGAGCGCGTACTCGACGCGGTCGTCGATGCCCCAGGCGATGGTCGTCACCAGGCCGGTCTTCGAGGCCGGAGCCTCGTCGCCCGTGTTCATCAGCAGGAAGCAGCCGGTGCCGTAGGTGTTCTTCGCGCTGCCCGGCGCGTGGCAGCCCTGGCCGAAGAGCGCCGACTGCTGGTCGCCGGCGATGCCCGCCACCGGGATCTCGGCTCCCAGCCACTCGGCGTCGGCGTGGCCGAACACCCCGCTCGAGTCGCGCACCTCGGGCAGCATCTCGCGCGGCACGTCGAGCGCGGCCAGCAGCGTGTCGTCCCACTGCCGCCGGTGGATGTCGTAGAGCAGCGTGCGCGACGCGTTCGAGTACTCGGTGGCGTGCACGCGGCCCTTCGTCAGGCGATGGAGCAGCCAGCTGTCGACCGTGCCGAAGCACAGCTCGCCGCGTCGGGCCCGCTCCTGGGCGCCGTCCACGGCGTCCAGGATGAAGCGCACCTTGCTGCCGGAGAAGTAGGCGTCGATCACCAGGCCGGTGCGCGCGCGGACCTCGTCCTCCAGGCCGCGGGCGCGCAGGTCGTCGCAGATGGCGGCGGTCTGGCGCGACTGCCAGACGATCGCCCGGTGGATCGGCGCGCCGCTGGCCCGGTCCCACACGACCGCCGTCTCGCGCTGGTTCGTGATGCCGATGGCGGCGACGTCCGCCGCGCCGGCCCCCGCCTTCCCGAGCACGCCCCGGGCCGCACGCAGCTGGCTCTCCCAGATCTCGTCGGCGTCGTGCTCGACCCAGCCGGGCTTCGGGAAGTGCTGGGTGAACTCGTGCTGGTCGACGGCGACGATGCCGCCCGCCTGGTCGAAGAGGATCGCCCGGGACGACGTGGTGCCCTGGTCGAGGGCCATGACGAAACGGCTCATTGGCGTCCCCCGGCGCGGCCGCTACTCGGCGAACAGCGCCTCCACGAACTCGTCTGCGGAGAAGTCGCGCAGGTCGTCGACCGACTCGCCCACGCCCACGTACTTCACCGGAATGCCGAACTCGTCGGCCAGGCCGACGATCACGCCTCCCTTGGCCGTGCCGTCCAGCTTGGTCAGCGCCAGGCCGGTGACCTTCGCCACCTCGGTGAAGAGCTTCGCCTGGGAGATCGCGTTCTGGCCCGTGTTCGAGTCGAGAACCAGCAGCGTCTCGTGGGGCGCGCCCTCGAGATCGCGGCCGATCACCCGGTTCATCTTGGCCAGCTCCTCCATCAGCGGCTTCTTCGTCTGGAGGCGGCCGGCGGTGTCGATGATGGCGACGTCGGCGTCGCGGGCGCGGGCCGCCTTCACCGTGTCGAAGGCCACCGCCGACGGATCGCCGCCGGCCTGGCCGGCGATCACCTCGCAGCCGACCCGCTCGCCCCAGGCCTGGAGCTGCTCGATGGCCGCGGCGCGGAAGGTGTCGCCGGCGCCGAGCACCACCTTGCGGCCCGCCGCGACGTGGCGCGCCGCCAGCTTGCCGATGGTCGTCGTCTTGCCCGAGCCGTTCACGCCCAGCACCAGGATGACGTGCGGCCTGCCCCCCAGTGTCTCGGGCGGCGGCTCGACGCGGCGCAGCTTCTCGCGGATGGCGTCGCGCAGCACGCCGCGCACCTCGTCGCCGTCGCCGCCGCCGGCCTGCTTGCGCACGGTGTCGAGCAGGTCTTCGGCGGTGCGCACGCCCAGGTCGGCGCCGAACAGCACCATCTCCAGGTCGTCCAGCAGCTCGGCGTCGACGCTGCGGCCGCCCAGCACCGACGAGAGCCGGCCTACCAGGGCCTCCTGGGTGCGGCGCAGGCGATCGCGCAGCCGGGCGGGCGGCGGAGCGGGAGCGACGGGCTCGGGCTCTGGCTGCGGCTCGGGAACGGGCTGCGGGGCGACCGCGGCCGGCTCGACGGGCTCGGGGCGCTCGACGGTCGCAGGCTCGACGGGCTCGGCGAACGGCTCGATGTCGGGCTCGCGCTCGGCCTCGCGACCCCAGCCGCGCAGCTCGGCCACCACCAGCAGCAGCAGGGCCGGCGCGGCGGATCCCAGCACCAGCCAGCCCGGGTTCGCGAGCGCCCAGTCGGCGAAGGCGGAGACGAAGGAGGCCATGGGGCGCGGAACATACCCTCCATGCCGTCCCGGTGGGCTGCGATCGCCTATGCTGCGCTGCGCGCACCGAGGCCAGACGATTGAGCCCCGCGAACCGAGCCCCCGCCGCGCCCCGAGGCGCGACCTACCCCGGCGCCAGGATCCTCGTGCTGGGGCTCATCGCCTTCCTGGTGCTGGTCCCGGTCACCCTGCCGGTGACGGTGCTGCGCGGCCTGGTGCACGAGCGCTTCGGCGTCTCCGAGCTGCTCACCTCGCTGTTCATGTCGATCAACATGGTGGGTGCCGTGCTGGCGGCGCCCCTGGCCGGCGCGCTGGCCGACCGGCGCGGGCGGCGCGCCGACCTGATCGTCGCGGCCCTGGTCGCCGACGGTCTGCTGCTCCACGCCCTCACCTGGGACCTGCCCTTCGGCGCGTTCCTGACCATCCGCTTCTTCGAGGGCGGCGCCCACATCGTGGCGCTGTCGCTGCTGCTGTCGCTGGCGTCCCACGCCCGGCCCGACGCGGAGCGCGGACGCGTGATGGGACTGATGGGCGGCGGCATCACGCTGGGCGTGGCCCTCGGCGCGCCCATCGGCGGCGTGATCGGCGGCAGCGATCCGATCGTGCCGCTCCAGGTCGCCAGCGGCGTGGTGGCGCTGGCCGCGCTCGTCGCCTGGGCGACCCTGGAGGAGACCCGGGCCGGCGAGGAGCGGCCATCGCTCGGCCAGATCGTGGCGCTGCTGCGCGAGAACCGGCTGCTGCTGGCGCCCCTGGCCTTTGCCTTCGCCGACCGCTTCACCGTCGGCTTCTACACCACCACGTTCTCGCTCTTCCTGTCGCGCATCCACGACCTGCCGCCGGCCCGCATCGGATTCCTGATCGCCGTCTTCATGCTGCCGTTCGCGGCGCTCTCCTATCCGTTCGGCCGGCTCTCGGAACGGCGCTCGCGCGTGGCGATGATCGCGTCGGGCAGCCTGGTCTACGGCGTGCTCACGCTGGCGGTGCCGTGGACGCCGCTCGCTGCGCTGCCGCCGTTGATGGTCGGGCTCGGCGTCGCTTCGGCGGTGATGTTCGTGCCGTCGCTGATGATCACCGGCGACGCGGCGCCGGGAGCGATCCGCACCACGGCCATGGGCGCCTTCAACGCCGCCGGCAGCCTGGGCTTCATCGTCGGGCCCGTCACCGGCGGCTGGGTCAGCGAGCACGTGGCCGCCGCCTCCACCTGGGAGGCGGGCTACCGAAGCGCCTTCGCGGTGGCCGGCGTGTCCGAGATGCTGTGCGTGGCGATCGGCCTGCCCTTCCTGGTACGCCTGGTGCGCGCCGGCCGGACCACCTGAGCCCTCTGGTAGACTGGCCGCGATGGCACGGGCGGTGCTCGACCAGCTGAACGTCGTCGTCGACGACATGGAGGCGGCCGTGGACTTCTACGGGCGCCTCGGTCTCGAGATCCCGACCACCCTGCCCGCCTGGCAGCCCCACCACCGGGAGACCGGCGCCACGGAGGGACTCCTCCTGGAGTTCGACAGCGCCGAGTTCGCCACGCGCTGGAATGCGGGCTGGCCGACCGAGCAGACCGGCGTGGTCCTGGGCTTCCGCGTCGCCAGCCGCAGCGAGGTCGACGCGCTCTACGCGGAGCTGACCGGGGCCGGCTACCGCGGACAGCAGGAGCCGTACGACGCCTTCTGGGGCGCCCGCTACGCGATCGTGGAGGACCCGGGCGGCAACGCGGTCGGGCTGATGAGCCCGGCGGACCCGGCGCACCGCAGCGCACCCCCGGAGCCGCCCGGCGGCTGAGACCGCGCCCGCCGCGCGGCTAGTGCATCTCCACGGCCACCATCTTCGAGATGCCCTTGCGCTCCATGGTCACGCCGTAGAGCACGTCGGCCACCTCGATGGTCCGCTTGTTGTGGGTGATCAGCACGAACTGGCTCTCGGCCGCCAGCTCGGTGACCAGCTCGTTGAAGCGGCCCACGTTGGCGTCGTCGAGCGCCGCGTCCACCTCGTCGAGCAGGAAGAACGGCGACGGCCGCACCTGGAAGACGGCCACCAGCAGCGCGATCGCCGTCAGCGTCTTCTCGCCGCCGGACAGCAGGTTCACGTTCTGGAGCCGCTTGCCCGGCGGCATCGCCATGATCTCGATGCCCGCGTCGAGCACGTCCTCGGCCTCGGTGAGCGTCAGGCTCGCGCGCCCCCCGCGGAACAGCCGCGGGAAGTTCTCGGCGAAGCGCTTGCTCACCGCCTCGAACGTCTCGCGGAAGCGCTTGCGGCTGGTGCGGTTGATGCGGGCGATGGCGTCGCGCAGCGAGGTGAGCGTCTGCTCCAGGTCCTCCTTCTGCTCGGACAGGAAGCGGAAGCGCTCCTTCAGCTCCTCGTGCTCCTCGATGGCGCCCAGGTTCACGTCGCCCAGGGTGTGGAGCTTCTTGCGCACCGCCTCGAGCTGCTCGCGCCGCTCGGCGACCGGCAGACGGGCGAGCGCCGCGTTGGCCCGGGCGTCCTTGGCCGCGTCCGGCGCCGGCTCCTCCTCGCCGTCCTCGCCCTCCGCGGTCTCCGGCGCGACGGCGGCCGACGGGTCGCTCACCTCGCCGTCCTCGTCGACCACCGGCGGCTCCCAGCTGGCCAGCTCCACGTCCCACTTCTCGCGGATCGACTCGTCCAGGTGGTCGCGCTTCATCTCGGTCTCGCGCAGCTTGAGCTCCTGCTGCGACACCGCGTCCTTCGCCTCGCCGATGCGCCCGCGCAGCTCGCGCAGGCCCTCCTCCAGCTCGTTCACCTCGCCGGAGGCGCGCTCGAAGGCTTCGCGCTTCTCGTCGTGGCCCGCCCGGGCGGCCTCCTCGTCGCGCAGCCGCACCTCGAGCGTCTCGCGCGCCTTCTCGATGATGCCGGCCAGCTCCTCGCGCCGGGCCTCGGCCGCGCCGATCTCCTGCTCGCGGCGTGCGATCCAGTCGGCCGTCTCCTGGGCGCCGGCCAGCGCGCGCTCGTGGGCGCTCTTCAGCCGGTCGCGCCGCTCCGCGCGCCCCGAGTGCTCGACGCGCTGCTCGGTCGCCGTCGTCTCCAGCCGCTGGAGCTCGCGGGTCGCCGAGCCGAGGCGCAGGCCCAGGGCGTCCAAGGCGCGCTGGCCCGTCACCCGCTCCTGCCGCGACGCCTCCAGGCTCTGCTCCAGCCGCGCGCGCTCGTGGGTCAGCGACTCGACCTCGGCCAGCAGGCTGCCGCGCTCGCTCACCCGACCCTCGTGGGCCTCGCCCAGTGCCTTCACCCGCTCGCGGGTGCGCTCCAGGTCCTTCTCGTGGTTCGCCACGGCCAGCGCCGCCGTGTGGTGGCGGTTGCGCAGGTTCTCGAGCTCGTCCGAGCTGCGGGCCAGGTGCTCCTGCGCCTCGCGGTGGGCCTGCTGCTCCTCGGCGACGCGCGCGTCGATGCGGGCCACCTCCTCGGTCAGGTCGCGGACCTCGCGCACGCGGGCCAGGGCGCCCGGCGACGCTCCCGCCTCGGTCGAGGCGCCGCCGCGCACGACACCGTCCTGCGTCAGCACGTCGCCGGCGGCGGTGGCGAAGGTGGCGGGCAGCCGGCCCTGGCCGTAGACGCGCACCACCTCGCGCAGGTCGTCCACCAGGTAGACGCCGCGGAACAGCGCGCGGACCAGGTCCTCGTAGCCGGACCGCGCGCGGACGTGGCCCGCCAGCGGCTCGCCCAGCGGCACGAAGCCGTCGTCGGCGTCGGCCGGCGGCGGCGCCAGGAACAGCCCGCGGCCGGCGTGCTGGCTGCGCAACGCCTCGAGGGCACTGACCGCGCCCTCGGCCCGGTCGACCACCACCGCCTCGGCGCGCTCGGCGAGCACCGCCTCGACGGCGCCCTCCACCTCGCGATCGACCTCCAGCGCGTCGCGCACCAGGCCCCGCAGGCCGTAGCGCTGCGGCGCGCCGTCCTGGGCCAGCAGGTGGCGCGTGCCCTCGGCCACGTCGTCGGCGCGCTCGACCACCTCGCGCAGCGATTCGAGCCGCGCGCGACGGCCCTCGGCCTGCTCCCGCGAGACGCGCAGCCGTTCGGCGGCGCGCTGTTCGCGCTCGGTCGCCTTCTGGTGCTCGTCGAGCGCCGTGCGCAGCGCGCCCATCAGCCGGTCGCGCTCGGCCAGCAGGTTGCGCAGGCCCTCTTCCAGGTCGCGCTGCTCCTGGTCGATGCGGGCGGCCTCGTTCTGCCCGACCTCGAGCCCCTCGTCGGCACTGCGCATGCGCGCGTCCAGCTCGGCGCGGCGATCGTCGACGGTCGCCACCCGATCCTCGGCGCGCGCGATGGCGGTCAGCACCTCGACGAGCTGGGCGTTCGCCCCGTCGCGCTCGCGCTCGAGCGCCTGGAGCGCCTCGCGCGCGCCGCGCGCCGCCACCTCGGCCTGCTCGAGCGACTCGGCCTCCGACTGGAGCGAGCGCTCCACGCCCTCGAGCTCGGCGGCCAGCTCGCTCGCCTCGTTCTGCTGGGCGACGCGCTGCTCGCGCAGCTGCGACAGCTCGGAACGGCGCGCCGCGGCCAGCTCGGCCAGCGACTCGCGCTCGCGCCGCCCGTAGTCGATCTGTCCCTCGCACTCCTTGATCTCGCTGCGCAGGGCCAGCAGCGACTCGCTGCCCTGGGTGAGCACGCGCTCGCACTCGGCCAGCTCGATGCGCTTGGCCTGCACGCCCAGCTCGCGCTCGGCCACCTGGGTCTCCAGGGCGGTGAGCTGGTCGCGCAGGGTCTGGAGCTCGCGGGCCGCCGCCTCCAGGGCGCCGACCAGCGCGGCCCGATCGTCGCGGGCCAGCGACAGCTCGAGCACGCGCAGCGTCTCGCGCAGGCGCTTGTAGCGGGCCGCCTTCTTCGCCTGCCGCTCGATCGAGCCGATCTGGCGCTTGATCTCGCCGAGCACGTCGGTGACGCGCAGCAGGTTCTGCTCGGTCGAGCCGATCTTGCTCTCGGCCTCGCGCCGGCGCGCCTTGTACTTGCCGATGCCCGCCGCCTCTTCGATCAGCGCGCGGCGCTCCTCGGCCTTGGCCGACACGATCTCGGCCACCCGGCCCTGCTCCACGATCGTGTAGCCCTTGGTGCCGACGCCGGTGTCGCGGAAGAAGTCCTGGATGTCCCGCAGGCGCGACGGGGCCTTGTTCAGCAGGTACTCGGACTCGCCGGTCCGGTACAGCCGGCGCGAGATCTGGATCTCGCTGAAGGCCGCGTAGGCCGGGGGCGCGTCGCCCTTGCTGTTGTCGAAGGTCAGCACGACCTCCGCCATCCCCACAGGGGAGCGCCCTTCCGAGCCGGCGAAGATGACGTCGTCCATGCCGCGACCGCGCAGGCGGCGGGGCGACTGCTCGCCCATCACCCACCGCATGGCGTCCACGACGTTGGACTTGCCGCAGCCGTTCGGTCCGACGACCGCGGTGATGCCCGGTTGGAACCGGACCGTCGTCTTGTCGACGAACGATTTGAAACCGTGGAGCTCGAGGGACTTGAGTCGCACGAGACCTCGAAGCCTCCCCGTGGCGCGCGGCGCTCAGGCGCTTACGGCATTGAGAACGCGTCTTCGCGTCGGCTGGCGCCCTTCACAGGGGGAAACTGTGGCGGAGGGGAGGCCCCGAGGTTGTACCACCCCGGAGGGGCGCCGCGCAACCGAGCCGTCCCATCGGGGACCGGGCCCGCCGGTGTGCCCGGAGCGGCCCGCGAAACATGGTCGGGACGGGGGGTTCCGACGGGACCTGCGAGCAGGTTTTTCGCCCCGGGGACGGTCAAAGGGCGTACCCGAGGCGCCAGCTTCGTATATGCTCCCCCGGGAACGGGTGCATCCAGAGGGGAGCTGGTGGCAGGGGGGGGACGCGCGCTACTCGCAGTTGCACATCCGGGCCACGAGCTGCTGGTCCATGCGTGGCTCTGCCGGGTGGCTCCTCGGGTGTTCGTCCTGACCGACGGGTCCGGACGCAGCGGCGATTCGCGCCTGGCCACCACCACGGCCCTGCTGCGCCGGGCCGGCATCGACACCGGCGGGCTCTACGGCCGCCACACCGACGCCGAGGTCTACGAGGCCCTGCTCGACGGGCGTTCCGAGCTGTTCGTCTCGCTGGCCCGCGAGCTGGCCAAGGAGATCGCCGCCGAGCGCATCGAGATCGTGGTCGGCGACGCGGCCGAGGGATACAACCCGATCCACGATGCGTTCCGCCTCACCCTGAACGCAGCCGTCGAGCTGGCGCGCTCCGAAGCGGGCACCGGCATCGAGAGCTACGACTTCCCGCTGTTCCTGCCCCCGGCCTCGGCCGGGTCGAGCCGCTCCGTGCGCCTCGACCTCTCGCCCCCGGAGCGCGAGGCGAAACGCCGCGAGGCCGGCTCCTACGTCGAGCTGGAGCGCGAGGTCGAGTGGTCGCTCAAGCAGCACGGCAAGCACGCCTTCGACCGCGAGTGGCTGCGCCCGGTGACCGAGGCGGCCGGCGAGTACCCGTTCCTCGAGGACACGCCGATCTACGAGCGCTACGGCGAGTTCCTGGCCGAGGCCGGCGAGCAGGATCGCGTGATCCGGGGCGGTGAGCACCTGGCGCCCATCGCCCGCGCGTTGCGCGATGCGGCCCGGGGCTAGAACCCATCTCGAAGATGCGCCAGGCACGGGGCGACGCCGACGGTGAAGCTCCGCGCGGAAGCGTTTCCGAGATGGGTTCTGGTCTGACCAGCGTCTTCGTCTCGGCGATCGACGCCTCGGCGGATCTCCACGCGGCCGAGTGGGTGAAGGAGCTGCGGCGCCTGCGGCCCGGGGTCCGCGTGTGCGGCGCCGGCGGCGTCGCCATGGAGAAGGCGGGCGTCGAGATCGTGCTGCCGCAGCGCGAGCTGGCGGTCGCCGGCGTGGTCGAGGTGCTGGGCATCCTCCCGCAGGTGATCTCGGCCTGGCGCCGGCTCGAGCGGGCGGTGCGCGAAGCCCGCCCCGGCCTGGCGGTGCTGCTCGACGCACCCGACTTCCACCTGCCGCTGGCCAAGCGCCTGAAGCGCCAGGGACTGCCGCTGCTCTACTACATCGGTCCGAACGTGCTGCGCTGGCGGCGCGGACGCATCCACACGCTGGCGCGGCGCGCCGACCGGCTGGCGTCGATCTTCCCGTTCGAGCCCGACCTCTACCGCGACACTTCGCTGCGCGTCGACTACGTGGGGCACCCGCTGGTCGAGCCGCTGCGCGACTTCGCGCGCCAGTGGGACCGCCGGACCGCCCGCGAGGCGCTGTCGCTGGACCCGGCCGCCCCGGTGGTGGCGCTGGCACCGGGCAGCCGCCACAACGAGCTGCGCCACATGCTGCGCCCCTTCGCCCTGGCGGCGGCGTCCATGCGCCGGCGCAACCCGCGCCTGCGCTTCGCCCTGTGCGTGGCGCCGACCCTCTCGCGCGAGCAGATCGTGGCGGCGCTGCCGGAGCCGCCCGAGGCGCTCGGCATCCAGCTGGTCGAGGGCCGCACCCGCGAGGTGCTGGTGGCGGCCGACGCGGCGCTGGTGAAGCCGGGCAGCATCACCATGGAGGCCGCCCTGCTGGGCTGTCCGCTGGTGGTGGCCGGCCGCGCCCACCCGCTGACCGCGGCCCTGCTGCGCCGCGTGGTGAAGGAGCCCTCCTTCGCCATGCCCAACGTGATCGCCGGCGAGCCGATCGTGCCCGAGTTCCTCCAGCAGGACGCCCGCCCCGAGGCGCTGGCCGACGCCGTGCTGGCGCTGGTCGACGGTCCGGCGGGGCGCGGCCAGCGGGAGGCGCTGGCCAAGGTCCGCGAGCGCCTGGGCGACGGCGCGGCGGCCCGGCACACGGCTGCGATCGCGAACGAGATGCTCGCCGGCTAGCTAGGCGGCCTGCGTGTCCTGCGACGCGTACTGGAGCTGGTAGAGCTTGTGGTACACGCCGCCGCGCTCCATCAGCTCGTCGTGGCGCCCCGACTCCACCAGCCGCCCCTTGTGCAGCACGTGGATGCGGTCGACGTCCTGGATGGTCGAGAGCCGGTGCGCGATCACCAGCGCGGTCTTGTGCTCCATCAGCACGTGGATGCCCTGCTGCACCAGCGCCTCGGTCTCGGTGTCGATCGAGCTGGTGGCCTCGTCGAGCACCAGGATGTCGGCGCCGTGGGCCAGCGCGCGGGCGAAGGAGAGCAGCTGGCGCTGGCCCGCCGAGAAGTTGGTGGCGCGTTCGCGGACCTGCGTGTCGTAGCCGTCGGGGAGCGGCTCGATGAAGCGGTGCGCCTGCACCGCCCGGGCCACCCGCTCCACCTCCTCGGGACCGATCTCCGGGCGCTCGAGGGCGATGTTCTCGGCGATGCTGCCCGAGAACAGGAACACGTCCTGGAGCACCATGGCCACGCGGCGGCGCAGCGCGTGCTGGGGCCAGTCGCGCAGCTCGACGCCGTCGATCAGGATGCGGCCGTGGGTGGTGTCGTAGAGGCGCGTCAGCAGCTTGATGATGGTGGTCTTGCCGGCGCCGGTGGCCCCCACGAAGGCCACCCGCTCGCCCGGCTCCACCTTGAAGGAGACGTCGCGCAGCACCCAGTCGACGTCCTCGTCGCCCGGAGGCCGGCCCCGGGCGTCGGCGTAGGTGAACCAGACGTGGTCGAACTCGACGGTGCCCAGGCGCCGGGGCGGCTCACTCACCTCGGGCAGGTCGGACACCTGCGGCGCGGTGTCGAGCAGCTGGAAGATCCGCTCGCAGGAGGCCATGGACGACTGCATCACCGAGTACTTGGCCGACAGGTCGCGCAACGGCATGAAGAAGCGGCGCATCAGGTCGAAGAACAGGTAGATCGTGCCGACGCCGGCGATGCCGAGGCTCTGCCAGATGACGATGGCGACCACCGCGTTCGAGGAGAACTCGACCGTGGCGAAGAGCGCCGAGTCGTAGCGGATCGACTGGAGCCAGGAGTCGCGGTGGTCCGCGTTCATCTCGTCGAAGTCTTCGAAGTTCCGCTCCTCGCGGGCGAAGAGCTGGATCACCTTCATGCCGGTGACGTTCTCCTGGAGGTAGGCGTTGATGCGGGCGATGCGCACCCGCACCGCCCGGAACGCCTCGCGCACCTTCAGGCGGAAGATCACCGCGGCCACCGCCATCACCGGCACGATCAGGAAGGTCACCGCGGCCAGGTAGGCGTCGACGTAGAAGAGCACCGCCGCGAAGCCGATCATGCGCAGCACGTCGCGCACCAGCGCGACGATGCCCGCCGCGAACATCTCGGCCACGCTCTCCACGTCGTTGGTGGCGCGCGTCACCAGGCGACCCACCGGGACCGTGTCGAAGAAGCCCAGGTGGAGCCGCTGGATGTGTCCGAAGATCCCGCGCCGCATGTCGCGCGCCGCCAGCTGGCCGGTGCGCGCCATGATCCACATGTCCAGGTAGGCCATGGCGGAGCTGGCGGCCGCCAGCGCGAAGTAGATGGCGCCCAGCAGCAGCAGCGGCGGGAGGCCGGCGGGAGCGGACAGCACCCAGGCGCCGAAGCCTTCGGTCGGCGCGGCGCCGCCGGCCGCCGGGGCGATCACCTCGTCGAGCGCCAGCTTGATGATCCAGGCCGGCGCCACGTCGAGGGCCAGCAGCGGGAAGACGAACAGGATCGAGAGCGCGATCTGCCCCTTGTAGGGGCGCACGTAGGGCCACAGCCGGCGCAGCAGCCGGGTGTCGTAGGCCTTGCCGAGCGCCTCCTCCTCGAACAGGGCGTCGGGGGCGCTCACGCCAGGCCCTCCGGCGCCAGCGGATCGTCGCCTTCCTCGGCCTGCTCCTCCTGCTCGCGGGCCAGCCGGGCGTAGGCCCCGCCGGCGGCCACCAGCGCCTCGTGGGTTCCGCGCTCGACGATGCGGCCGTCCTCGAGCACCACGATCTGGTCGGCGCCCCGCACCGCCGACACCCGCGACGACACCACCACCACCGTTCGTCCGGCGAACACCTGGGACAGCTCGCGCTGGATCGCCGCCTCGGTCTCGGCGTCCACGGCGGACAGCGTGTCGTCGAGGATCAGGATGGCCGGGTCGAGCATCAGCGCCCGGGCCAGGGCGGCACGCTGGCGCTGACCGCCGGAGAGCATGACGCCGCGCTCGCCCACCAGCGTGGCGTAGCCGGCGGGCAGGTCGGCGACGTCCTTCGCCAGCTGGGCGCGGCGCGCCGCCTCCTCGATCTCCTGCGGGCTCGCGTCGGGGCGTCCGAAGGCGATGTTCTCGGCCAGCGTGGCCGAGAACAGGAACGACTCCTGGGGCACGGTGGCGATGTGACTGCGCAGCGTGCGCAGCGGAATGCGGTTCACGTCGTGGCCGTCGATGAAGAGCCGGCCCTCCGGCACCTCGAAGATGCGCGGGATCAGCGCCGCCAGCGTCGACTTGCCCGACCCGACCGTGCCGACCACGCCGAGGGTCGAGCCGGCCGGCACGTGCAGGTCGACGTCGCGCAGCGCCGGCTCGCGGGCGTCGCCGCCCTCGTAGGAGAAGCTGAGCCCGCGCAGCTCGATCTCGCCGCGCAGCGTGTCGATCGGCAGCGTCTCGTCGTCGTCGGCGATGCTGGGCTCCACGCTCAGCAGCTCGTCGATGCGCTGCATCGACGCCGCGCCGCGCTGCACCAGCGCCACCACCCAGCCCATGATGAACGTGGGGAAGGTGAGCTGGAAGACGTACATGGCGAACACGAAGAAGGCGGGCACGCCCATGCGCCCGGCCAGGATGTCGCCGCCGCCGACGTAGAGGATGATGCACATGGACATGGCAGGCAGCATGCCGACCACCGCGGGCATGGCGGCGTTGGCGCGCACCAGCCCCAGCTGGCGCCGGTAGAGCTCCTCGTTCACGTCCTCGAAGTGCCTGGCCGTCACGCCCTCCATGGCGTAGGCCTTCACCACGGCGATGCCGCTGATCGTCTCCTGGAGCCGGTTGCTGGCCTCGGCCAGTCCCTCCATCGACAGCAGGCTCCAGTGGTGGATGGAGCGGCCCAGCAGCCGCGCGATCAACACGAAGAGCGGATACGGCAGCAGCACCAGCAGCGCGAGCTTGGCGTTCAGGGTGACCATGGCGCCGATCACCGCCACGTACAGCACCGGCGTCTGCACCAGGTTGAGCAGCCCCACGCCCATCAGCAGCCGGACCGCGTTGATGTCGTTCACGCAGCGGCTCATCAGGTCGCCGGTGCGCCAGCCGTGGTAGAAGGACTGGGGCAGCCGTTGGAGGTGCGCGTAGATGTCGTTGCGCAGCTCGTACTCGATCTCGCGGGCGGCGTTGAAGACCAGCGTGCGCGAGTAGAAGCGCACCAGCGCCGTCGCGGCGGTGACCAGAACCAGCCAGCCCACCCGCTCGAGCACCACCGCCTCGCCGAGCCCCTCGGCGACCCCTTCGATGGCGTAGCCGACCAGGCGCGGCACCGCGACGAAGCCGGCCACGTAGAGCAGCGTGGCCAGCAGCCAGACGCCGTAGAACACCGGGTGGCGCGCCACGTAGGACGCCAGCCGGCGCAGCGCCGATCGCACGCCCGAGGGGGGTGCCAGGGCCAGCGGTGCGGCGGCCTCGCTCATCGCCCGTACCAGGCGGCGACAGATCGGAAG
>JBNLVK010000259.1:0-4654 GCA_050618055.1 Myxococcota bacterium | reverse complement strand
GCTGGTGCCGGCGTCGCAGCGCCGGCGCAGCCAGGACGAGATCGTGGCGGCGCTGCGTCCCGAGGTGGAGCGCTACGCCGGCGTGGAGATCGACCTGGACCAGGTCTCGGAGGGGCCGAACGTGGGGGCGGCGCTGGCGGTGCGCGTGCTCGGCGATCGCACCGGCGACCTGGTGACGGTGGCGGGCGAGGTGGAGCGCCGCATCGAGGCGCTGCCCGACGCCACCGACGTGCGCACCGATTTCGACACGACCCGGCCCGAGATCCGCGTGACCCTCGACCGCGCCCGCGCCGCCGCACGCTACGGGATCTCGCCCGACCGCATCGCCCAGACCCTGCTGACGGTGCACCACGGTCTCGAGGTCGGCCGCATGTGGGTCGACGGCGAGCGCGTGGACCTGCGCCTCGAGGCGCCGGGAGGCAGCGTCGCCACCCTGGACCGCCTGCGCGAGCTGCCGCTGCGGGCGGCGGACGGATCGCTGATTCCGCTGGGCGAGGTGGCCCGCGTCGAGCTGTCGACCGGCCAGAACGCGGTCTTCCGCTACGACACGCGCCGCGCCATCACGGTCCGGGCCGACGCGCGGGACGGGGCCTCGACGGTGGCGCTGACCCGGGCGGCGACGGCGGCGTTCGAGGACCTGGCGCTTCCCGCCGGCGTCGCCGTCGAGATCGGCGGCGAGTCGGAGGAGCGCGACCGCTCGTACGCGAGCCTGTGGCGCGCGCTGGTGTGGGGCGTGCTGCTGATCTACTGCGTCATGGCCGTGCAGTTCGACTCGCTGCGCCAGCCGCTGATCGTGCTGCTGGCCGTTCCGCTCGCCATGGTCGGCGTGACCTGCGGACTGCTGCTCACCGGCACGCCGTTCAGCTTCATGGTGTTCATCGGCGCGGTCTCGCTCACCGGCATCGTGGTGAACGACGGCATCGTGCTGGTGGACGCGGTGAACCGGGTGCGCGCCGAGGGCGTTCCGCTCGCCGAGGCCGTGCCGGCCGCGGCCGAGAGCCGCCTGCGCCCGGTGATCCTGACCACCGTCACCACCATCGCGGGCCTGCTGCCGCTCACCCTGAACGTGGCCGGCGGCGGCGAGTTCTGGGTGCCGCTGGGCATCGCCGTCATCTCGGGCCTGCTGGTGGCGTCCGGGCTCACCCTGTTCGTGGTGCCGGCCCTGTACACGCTGATCGAGCGGGACCGGGGCCTGCGCCCGGTCCCGACCCTCGCCGCCGACGCCGACCTGTCCCGCGCCAGCGGCGACTAGGCCGGGCCGTCGGGCAGCGGATAGAGCGCTTCGGCGCCGTAGATGCGGCCGAATCCGTCCTGGTACACGGCGTGATGTCGCTCGAACTGGGTGGGCGAGCGAAGGCCGGCGGCGGCCGCCAGCGACGTCAGACCGGCGCGCAGCGTGACCACGTAGTTCAGCACGCGCCACTTCTTCTCCTCGACCACCAGGGCGCGCATCAGCTGCTCGTCGGTGGTGGCGACGCCCACGGGGCAGGCGTTGGTGTGGCAGCGCAGCGCCTGGATGCAGCCCACCGACACCATCAGGCCGCGGGCGATCGCCACGGCGTCGGCGCCCAGCGCCAGGGCCAGCGCGATGCGGTCGGAGGAGGAGAGCTTGCCCGACGCGATGATGCGCACCCGGTCGCGCACGCCGTGACGGCGCAGGGCGTCGTCGGCCTCGACGATGCCCGAACGCACCGGCAGCCCCATGCTGTCGGCCATCTCCTGGTAGGTCGCACCCGACCCGCCCTCGCCGCCGTCCACGCCGATCCAGTCGGGTCCGTCGCCGCGCCGGGCCAGCGTCGCGGCGAACTCGTCGAGCGATCCGGGACCGCCCACCACCACCTTGATGCCCACCGGCTTGCCGCCCCGCTCGCGCATGCGCGCCACGTGATCGAAGGCGTCGTCCAGGCTGCGGAACATGGGGAAGCGGTTGGGCGAGTCGATCGACTTCCCGGGCTCGACGCCGCGCAGCGCCGCGATCTCGTCGGTGACCTTCGAGCCCTCGACGTGGCCGCCGCGGATCTTCGCTCCCTGGTGGAACTTCAGCTCGAAGCCGCGCACCGCCGGGACCGCCGCCTGCCGCTCGAAGGAGTCCCAGCACCAGTCACCCGCCTCGTTGCGCACGCCGAACAGGCCGGGGCCGACCTGGAAGACGACGTCGCCGCCGCCCGCCAGGTGGTGCTCCGACAGCCCGCCTTCGCCGGTGTTGAGCCAGCTTCCCCCCGCCATGGCCAGTCCGTGGGAGAACGACTGGATGGCGTGGCGGCCGAGCGCGCCGTAGGACATGGCGCTCATGCCGACCAGGCCGCGCAGCGTCCAGGGGTGCGGGAGGTCGGAGCCCAGCGTCGGCGCGAAGGCGTCGTCGAGCGTCCACGGCGCGACCTCCACGTCCTCCATCTTCTCTTCCCGTGCGAACAGCCCCTCGTCCTCGATCACGTAGCGGCGCGTGGCGATCGATGGCCGGCTGTCGGTCGCCATGTCGGACATCAGCGTCGGAAGCATGGCGTTGCGGATGTACCAGCCCGGCTGCTCGAAGTCGCGCTTGCTGCCGAACGAGATCAGCGTCTTCAGGTACTTCCCGGCGAACACGATGTTCTGGTAGCCCTCGCGCGTGAACGGCTTGCCCTCGAGGTCGCCGTCGAAGAGGTACTGCCGGAACTCGGGACCGACGTGCTCGAGCAGGTAGCGGATGCGGCCGAGGATCGGGTAGTTGCGCAGCACCGCGTGCTGGCTCTGGCGCCGGTCGGAGAGGTACACGACCCCGATCGCCACGATCGGTCCGAGGAACATGACGAGCAACACCAGGAAGATGGCGATGGGCACGTACTCGTTGATCGATTGCATGGCGGGGGCCTCCTGCCTGGATTCTAGTCGGGCCGGGCTCGATCCGTGATACCACTCTCCTTCGCATGCTCGTGCTCGCACTCGACGGAGAAGGCCCGCTGAACCGGCAGGTCTACGTGGCGCTGCGCGCCGCGATCCTGGAGGGCCGGATCCAGCCGGGCGCGCGGCTCGCGTCGTCGCGCGCGCTGGCGAAGGAGCTGGGCGTCTCGCGCAACACGGTGCTCCACGCCTACGAACAGCTGGTGGCCGAGGGCTACGCCCGCACCCGCGAGGGATCGGGCACGTTCGTCGCCGAGGCGCTGCCCGGAGGCGGCGCCTCGCGGCCACGGCGGTCGGCGCCCCGCGGCAGGCCCGCGCTGTCGGCCCTGGGCCAGCGCATCGCCGAACGCATCCCTCGCGGCGCCGCGACCTGGAGCCTGCCCCGCGCGCCGCTGCGCTACGACTTCCGCTACGGCGAGCCGGCCTACCAGGACCTGCCGCTCGAGACCTGGTCGCGCCTGCTGGGACGGCGCGCCCGGCGGCTTTCGGTGCGGCGCCTGGCCTACCAGACGCCGGGCGGCTGCCCGGAGCTGCGCGAGGCTCTGGCCGGCTACCTGGCCCGCGCGCGCGGCGTGGTGTGCGAGCCGGAGCAGGTGATGATCGCCCAGGGGTCGCAGCAGGCCGTCGACCTGTGCGTGCGCCTGCTGGTGGATCCGGGCGACACGGCGGTTCTCGAGGAGCCCCACTACACCGGCTTCAGCTTCTGCCTGGAGGCGGCGGGCGCCGAGACCGTGCACGTGCCGGTGGACGCGGAGGGGTTGCAGGTGGAGGCGCTGGCCGACGTCCCCCGCGCGCGCCTGGCCTGCGTGACACCGTCGCACCAGTTCCCCACCGGCGGCGTGCTGCCGCTGGCGCGCCGGCTGGCCCTGCTCGACTGGGCGCGGCACAGCGGCGCGATCGTGCTGGAGGACGACTACGACGGCGAGTTCCGCTACCAGGGCCGACCGCTGGCGAGCCTCCAGTCGCTCGATCGCTTCGGGCGCGTGGTCTACGTGGGCACCGCGTCGAAGCTGCTGTTCCCGGCGCTGCGCATCGGCTGGGCGGTGGTCCCGCCCGGCCTGGTCGACGCCTTCCGCGACGCCAAGGCCATCACCGACACCGGCACCGCCAGCGTCGAGCAGCTGGCCTTCGCCGACTTCGTGGCCGAGGGGCACCTGGAGCGGCACGTGCGGCGCGTGCGCAAGCGCCACGCGAGGCGGCGCAGCGCGCTGCTCGACGCGGTGCAAGGCGAGCTGGGCGATCGCGCCCAGGTGGTCGGCACCGACGCCGGCGTCCACGTGCTGCTGCGCCTGCCCGACCTCTCGGCCCGCCTGGTCACCCGGCTGCGCCGCGCCTGCCGCGAGCGCGACGTCGGCGTCTACCCGACCGCGCCCTTCTACGCGAAGCCCCCGCGCCGCGCCGAGCTGCTGCTGGGCTACGCGGCGCTGGACGAGCCCGCGATCCGCGCCGGCATCCGCGGCCTGCGGCGCGCGCTGGACGCGCTCTAGAACCCATCTCGAGAACGCCCTCGCGCGGAGCCGCACCGTCGGCGTCGCCCCGTGCCTGGCGCATTCTCGAGATGGGTTCTAGGCGGCCGCCACCTCCACCCGCCCGCCGAACAGCACGGCGGCGCCGCTCGGGCCGTCGAGGGGCGCGTCGTCGGTGGCGGCGTTCACGTTGGCGCCGGGCCTGGCCGTGGCCACGCCCAACGCCCGGTCGCGGCCCCCGTGGCCGAAGCCCTTGGGCAGGCTCACGACGCCGGGCAAGACGTCGGCGGTGAAGATCGGAAAATCAC
>JBNLVK010000258.1:0-2724 GCA_050618055.1 Myxococcota bacterium | reverse complement strand
GAGATCGCCCGGAAGCGCGGCCGCAGGTGGGTGTCGACCAGCCAGGTCAGCCGGTCGTCGGCGACCCGTCCCTCGTCCACCATGATGCGGAACAGCTCGGGGTGGGCCGCCGCGAAGCGCACGTACTGGCGGATGGCCTCGCGCGCGCGCTCGCGCCGATCGCCGGGCGTGCGCGCGTTCAGCTGCTCGGCCAGCCGTCCCCCCAGCCCCTCGAAGATGCTGTCGGCGACGGCGCGCCACCGCTCCTCCTTGCTGCGGAAGTGGTAGGTGATGAGGCCCTGGTTGGTGTCGGCCCGGCGGGCGATCTCGCGGGTGCTGGCGCCGGCGAAGCCCTTCTCGGCGAACACCTCCACCGCCGCCTCCAGGATCCGCTCCCGGGTGGCCTCGCGCTGTCGCTGCCGGGCGGTCGGCGGGCTGGCTGCCATGGGCCGAGTTTATTCAGTTGACAAGTGAGCCGCAACGGAAGTCGTCGACCTGGATCTCGGCGCCCTGGTCGGCGTAGTCGCCCGCCGAGCGCTGGTCCCGGAAGCGGGCCCAGGAGACGGGCCGGAAGCGCGGGGCGTCGTCGCGGTGCGGACCCTCGAGCAGCGGCTCGCAGACCGTGTCGTAGCGCGGGTTCAGGAAGAAGGGCGCGCTGTAGCGGTCGCGGTCGGAGCGCGCCAGCACGCGGTGGACCGGCGAGCGGTAGCGGTCGTTGCTCCATACGCGCAGCATGTCGCCCAGGTTCACGGTGAGGGCTCCGGCGACGGGCGCGACGAGGGCGAAGCCGTCGCCGTGCTCGATCTGGAGACCGGCGACGCCGTCCTGGTAGAGCAGCGTGAGCGCACCCGCGTCGCTGTGCGGGTGCACGCCGAGCCGACCCCGCTCGGGCAGCGGCGCCGCGTCCGCGCCGGCCGGGTCCGGGCACGCCGGGTAGTGGTTCAGGCGCAGGAAGCTCGATCCGTCCTGGAAGCAGGCGTCGAGCCGGTCGGGCGCCAGCCCCAGGCTCACGCACAGCGCGGAGAGGAGGGCGCGCCCCAGCGCCTCGCAGGCCGCATGGTGGCGCAGCAGCGCGCGCCGGATCGCGTCCTGGCCCGCCGGCCACTGGTTCACGCCGTCGCTGTGGTGCGGGGCGCCCGGCGAGCGCTCCGGGCCGAAGTCGAAGATCTCCTTCCAGTCGGGCCGGTTCTTGGTGAGCTCCTGGTCGTAGTAGCCCCAGGCGTTGGTGCGCGTCCGGCGCACGCTCTGCTTCACGTCGCGCGGCAGCGCGAACAGGGCGCGCATCGCGGCGTCGAACGCCTCGAGGGAGGCCGGCGGAATGCCGTGGCCGGTGACGTGGAACACGCCGCACGCGCGGCTGGGCGCCTCGATCCGGGCCGCCACGCGCTCGACGGCGCGCGCATCGCCGGACGCGAGCCCGCCGACGTCGACGACCGCGATCTCCGCTTCCATGGTGCCCGACGGTATCGCGCGCGGTCGGGCCGCGTCACGCTGCGGGGCGCCGCTATCCTCGCCCCATGACCTCCCCCCGCTCCGACGTCGATCCGGCCTGGCTCCGGCCCGGCGAGTTCCTGGACTCCGATCACCCCGACCTGCTCGCCTTCGCCGAGAAGGCACGGGCCGGCGCCCAGGGCGAACGGGAGACGGCCGTCGCCCTGTTCCACGCCGTGCGCGACGGCATCCGCTACGACCCGTACGCAACGAGCCGGGCGCGCGACGACTACCGCGCCAGCACCATCGCGCGCTCCACGGCGAACTGGTGAGTTCCCAAGTCGGTGCTGCTGGCCGCCGCGGCGCGGGCCTGCGGCATTCCCGCGCGGCTGGGCTTCGCGGACGTCCGCAATCACCTCACCTCCGAGAAGCTCTCGGCCCGGATGGGCACCGACACGTTCTACTGGCACGGCTACGCGGAGCTGCTGCTCGAGGGGCGCTGGCTGAAGGTGAGCTCGGCCTTCAACATCGAGATGTGCGAGCGCTTCGGCGTGAAGGTCCTCGCGTTCGACGGCACCGAGGACGCGCTGCTGCACCCCTACGACCGGGCGGGGAACCGCCACATGGAGTACGTCCGCCAGCGGGGAAGCTTCGACGACCTGCCGCTCGACGCGATCTTCGCCACCTTCGACGAGGTGTATCCCCGGAGCATGGTTCCGGGCGGAGCGGGCTCGGACGCCGCGGGCGACGACGCGTTCGCCGCTCAGTCCTTCAGCACGCCCGAGAAGAGCGCCACGTAGCCGCGGGGGAAGTGCGTCTCCCGGTAGACGCCCTTCGCCTTCAGGAACTCGTGGAACGCCTTCAGGTGGTAGCAGGGCACGTCCGAGCGGAAGTGGTGCTCGAGGTGGTAGTTCAGGTGGAAGGGCGCCAGGAAGGGTCGCTCGTACCACCGGACGTAGGTGGTGCGCGTGTTCTTGCGCGGGTCGAGGTCGTAGAGGTCGGGCGTGGCGCCGTGCTCGGCCACCTGGCGCAGGCGCGCGATCAGCATGTAGGTGGTGAGGAAGGCGGCGGGCCACATCAGGTAGAGCCAGCCGTTCCCGGTGGCGACCAGCACGGCGAGCATGGCGCCGTTCACGATGGCATGCCCCGCCAGGGCGTTGCCGTTCCAGGGCGCCTTGCCGAGATCCGCCTTGCCCCGGCGCCAGGTGGCCTTCAGGGCCTTCCAGCCGGTGCGCCCGGTCAGGTCGCGCAGGACCTTGCGCCGGAAGCTCGCCTTCGAGATGGGGTAGGCCGCGTAGTTCGGCAGGTCGGGAT